>NZ_CATKPX010000027.1:0-102095 GCF_949767755.1 Pseudomonas sp. IT-P4
AAAAAATGCCCGGCCAATTGCCGGGCATTTTCATTTCTGCGACCCGGGTTACGGAGCTCAGTTTGCCGCTTGCGGTTGAGACTCGGTGGTCGCTCCGTTGCGGGCGATCACGGTCAGGATCGACAGCGCGG
This sequence comes from Pseudomonas sp. IT-P4, assembly GCF_949767755.1. NCBI lineage: Bacteria > Pseudomonadati > Pseudomonadota > Gammaproteobacteria > Pseudomonadales > Pseudomonadaceae > Pseudomonas > Pseudomonas sp. IT-P4. Next base: position 132 of record NZ_CATKPX010000027.1, read on the forward strand.
CGATCACCAGCCCTGGTGACGTTGCCAGCAGCACGCCCGTGGTGCCGGCACCGGCGGCAAGGATCTGGCCGGCGGCCAGGGGGCCTGCCACCGAGCCGAGCCGGCCGATGGCCACGGCCGCGCCGACTCCGGTGGCGCGCACCGATGTCGGGTAGGAAGGGGGCGCCAGTGCATACAGCACCAGCTGTGCGGCCATGACGAACAACCCGACGGCAAACCCGGCGATGGCCATTGGCACGATACCCACCGACAGGCCGACCCCGGCCAGCGCCGCCAACACCCCGGCGTACACGAACAGGACCACTTTCAGGCCGTTGCAGCGGTCCAGCATCACCCCGCCGAGCAGCGAACCAATGGCGCCGCCGATGTTGAACAGCATCTGCACCATGCCTGCCTGGGGCTTGGTGAAACCCTGTTCCAGCAACAGTGAAGGCAGCCAGTTGAGCAGCATGTACATCACGGTCAGGGTGAAGAAGTAGCTCAACCACAAGGCCAGCGTGCAGCGTGCGCGTCCTTCGCCGAACAGCGCCTGGGCGGTAGACGAGCGTGAGCTGCTGGTCGTGATGTGTTGCTGGCGGAACGCGGTGGATTCGGGCAGCAGCAGGGCCATCAGCGGCACTACGAGCAAGGGCGTCAGACCGCCGATGATGAAGGTGGTTTGCCAGTGCTCACTGGAAAACATCGCCACCACGGCCGCCAGCGCGCCGCCCAAGGGCACGCCGCAGTACATGACGCTGATGGCGGTACCGCGATGGCGCTCGCTCACGGCCTCGGCACACAAGGCAATCAGGTTGGGCAGGGCGGCACCCAGGCCCAGGCCGGTCATGAAGCGCACCAGCAGCAGGCTGGAGTAGTTCTCGACATAGGCGGTGCAGAGCGAGAAGACACCGAACAGCAGCACGGCGCCGACGAGGATTTTCTTGCGGCCGATACGATCGGCCACCCAGCCGCCAAAAAACGCACCCGGCAGCAGGCCGATGATCCCGGCGCTGAACACCCAGCCCATCATCTTCGGGTCCAGGGCAAAGCTCTGGCGCAATCCCGCGGCAGCGGTGCCGGCAGCCTGCAGATCGAACCCCTCGATCAGCGCAACGATAAAGCACAAAGCGATTGTCAGCGTCGAGCGACGCGATGGACTGTCCATGGGTGAACCTCATTGTTGTTTTTGTTATGCAGTCGAGCCCGCCATGTGTTTGGGGTGCCGTCGCTGACCGCTGGTGATTAAGATAACAAAGATAACTAAAAAAAGAACACCGTCCTGAAAATTGTAAAAAACACAAATAAAGTGTTTAAAAACAGTCTATTAAGAATGCATTCAGATGATTATGTGAAAATAGATAATAATATTAATGTTCGATTATCGGTCATCTGCGATTGACGGCGACCCTTGGCTGTTTCCATTCTCTGGTCGTGAAGCCGGCAGTCCCGTGCGGATCCGGCACCCACGAACAACAATAAAAAGTGGACATCGAACATGCCAAAACGCCCTATGAACAGCGGTTCCGTAGCGTCACTTCCCTGCGTCTGCAGTGTCCATCCAGGGTGGGTCGTGGCACTGCTAGGCGTCAGCGTTCTGCCCTCTGAGCTGCGGGCCGAGGGGTTTATCGAGGACAGTCACGCAAACTTGACCCTGCGCAATTACTACATGGACCGTGACTACAAGGATGGCGGGGCCAAGTCTGCTGCGCGGGAGTGGGCCCAGGGGTTCATCCTTGGCATGGAGTCGGGGTTTACCGAAGGGGTTGTGGGTTTCGGTCTGGACGTTCGCGGGTTGCTGGGGGTCAAGCTCGATTCCGCGCCGCATCGCAGCGGCACCGAGTTGTTGCCGGTGTCGGCCAGCGACAAGCGCGCGGCGGATGAATATTCACGGCTCGCCCCGACAGCCAAACTGAGATTTGCCCAATCCACGGTAAAGAGCGGCGATGTCTCGATTTTCCTGCCGTTCGCTTTCGCCAGCCCATCGCGACTGTTGCCACAGACCTTTCGCGGCACGACCCTCAGTTCCAAAGATTTCGATGGCCTGACCCTCAACACCGGCTACATCGACCGCATCAACAAGCGCGATTCCACGGACTATCAGGCCATGAGTATCGCCACGCCAAACCGGCGATTCAACGGCGCCGCCACGACCTCGCATCTGGCGTACGTGGGGGGCGATTATCAGGTCAACAAAGAACTCAGTCTGCGCGCCTACCATGCGGAGGTGGCCGAGCTGTACCAACAGGACACCCTGGCGCTGCTGCACAACCTGCCGCTCGGCGACGGTGTGTTCACCAGTGACTTGCGCAGTTTTTTCAGCCGTGAGGATGGCGCCGCCAAAGCGGGTGAGGTGGACAACCGCAACCTCTCGGCATTGTTCGGCTACCGCCTCGGCGGGCACCGTGTGAGCCTCGGCTACATGTATTCCAGCGGCGACACGGCGACGCCCTACATCTCCGGCACGGAGTTGATGGGCATGAGCGAACAGACCATGGCTTCGGATTTTCTCAACGCCAAGGAGCGCACCTGGCAAGCGATCTATGACTACGACTTCGTCGCGTCCGGGGTGCCCGGCTTGAAGGGAAGGTTGCGTTACGTGCGCGGCGACAACATTGAGCTGGCCGCCTTCAACGCCGAGGACCGCAAAGAGCGCGAATTCCAGATGGAACTGGGTTATGTGATTCAGAGCGGTCCGCTGAAAAACGTCGGGCTGTTGGCGCGCAAGGCGATCTATCGCAACGACTTCCCGAGCGGTACAGCCTTTCGTGACGAAAACCAGACCCGGTTCCAGGTGCTCTACACCTTGCCGATCTGGTAACGCCAAGTTGCTCGATGTTCCTGGCCGGCCACCCCTCGGGGGTGTGCCGGCATAACGCGTTCAGTCCTGATAAACCTTCTTGAGCAGGCGCAGCAGTTCTTCGCGTTCCCCGCCGGTCAGCGCTGACGTGGAGTCGAAATCGCTTTGCGCGGCGATTTGCTTGAGCTCCTTGAGCAAAGTTTCGCCGGTCTTGCTCAGGAAGATCCCGTAGGAGCGTTTGTCCGGCTTGCAACGCACCCGCACCGCCAGCGCGCGGCTTTCCAGTTTATTGAGCAGCGGCACCACCTGCGGCGGCTCGATGGCCAGGGCCCGAGCCAGGTCGGCCTGCATCAGCCCCGGATTCTGGTCGATGATCGCCAGGGCCGAGAACTGCGCGGGGCGCAGGTCGTGGGCTGACAGGCGACCGATCAGGTTCTGGAACAGTTTGAGTTGGGCGCGCCGCATCGCGTAGCCGATCAGGTCATCCAGTGCCGAATCCAGCGGTGCCTGCAGCTCGGCGGTGGCGGAAGGGGACTCGCTCTGGTCGGCGAGGGGAGAGGGCTTGGCCATTGCGGGTGAATCCTGAAGAGGTGGAGGTTAACAAGTGTATCTAGTTTGCCGGGGTTGGCCGCTGATAGCTATGCCCGTCGTTCACAGCGATGGGGTGGAAGGATATTTGCGGGTGGATAAAAAAATGGTTAATTCGATTAATGGTTAATTGACATAACTAAATCGCTCCTTTAATTTCCAGTCATCTTCAAGCCAAGAACAAGAGAGCATCGCCATGAGCAATTACGAAGGTCGCTGGACAACCGTCAAGGTCGAGATCGAAGAAGGCATCGCCTGGGTCATCCTCAATCGCCCGGAAAAACGCAACGCCATGAGCCCGACGCTCAACCGGGAAATGATCGATGTGCTGGAAACCCTGGAGCAGGACCCGGCGGCCGGCGTGTTGGTGCTGACCGGTGCTGGTGACGCCTGGACCGCGGGCATGGACCTCAAGGAGTACTTTCGCGAAGTGGACGCGGGCCCGGAGATCCTCCAGGAAAAAATCCGCCGCGAAGCCTCGCAATGGCAATGGAAACTGCTGCGCATGTACGCCAAGCCAACCATCGCCATGGTCAACGGCTGGTGCTTCGGTGGCGGCTTCAGTCCGCTGGTGGCCTGTGACCTGGCGATCTGCGCCGATGAAGCAACCTTCGGCCTCTCGGAAATCAACTGGGGCATCCCGCCGGGCAACCTGGTGAGCAAGGCCATGGCCGACACCGTGGGCCACCGTCAATCGCTGTACTACATCATGACCGGCAAGACCTTCGATGGGCAGAAAGCCGCCGAGATGGGCCTGGTCAACGAAAGCGTGCCCCTGGCGCAACTGCGTGAAGTCACCGTGGATCTGGCGCGCAACCTGCTGGAGAAAAACCCGGTGGTGCTGCGTGCGGCCAAGCATGGCTTCAAGCGCTGCCGCGAGCTGACCTGGGAGCAGAACGAAGACTACCTGTACGCCAAGCTCGACCAGTCGCGCCTGCTCGACACCGAAGGTGGCCGCGAACAGGGCATGAAGCAGTTCCTCGACGACAAGAGCATCAAGCCCGGTCTGCAGGCCTACAAACGCTGAGACTGATCGCCGGGTGCATGTCCGCCCCGGCGCTCTGTATCGCTCGACTGTATTCCCGATAAAGACAATAAAGAGGAATCACCATGCTGGACGTGCCCCTGCTGATTGGCGGCCAGTCGCTGCCTGCCCGCGACGGTCGGACCTTCGAACGCCGCAACCCGGTGACCGGTGAAGTGGTATCGCGGGTAGCCGCCGCCACCCTGGAAGATGCCGATGCCGCGGTGGCTGCGGCCCAGGCAGCGTTTCCCGCCTGGGCCGCCCTGGCGCCCAATGAACGTCGCACCCGTTTGCTCAAGGCCGCCGAGCAGTTGCAGGCGCGCAGCGACGAGTTCATTGCTGCGGCTGGCGAAACCGGGGCCATGGCCAACTGGTACGGTTTCAACGTGCGGCTGGCGGCCAACATGCTGCGTGAAGCGGCGTCGATGACCACCCAGATCAATGGCGAAGTCATCCCTTCGGATGTGCCGGGCAGTTTTGCCATGGCCCTGCGCCAACCCTGCGGTGTGGTGTTGGGCATTGCCCCGTGGAACGCCCCGGTGATTCTCGCCACCCGCGCCATCGCCATGCCGCTGGCGTGCGGCAATACCGTGGTGCTCAAGGCTTCGGAGCTGAGCCCGGCGGTACACCGCCTGATCGGCCAGGTCTTGCAGGATGCCGGATTGGGCGATGGCGTGGTCAACGTCATCAGTAATGCCCCGGCCGATGCCCCGGCGATTGTCGAGCGGCTGATCGCCAACCCGGCGGTGCGGCGGGTCAACTTCACCGGTTCGACCCATGTCGGGCGCATCGTTGGTGAGCTCTCGGCGCGTCACCTCAAACCGGCGCTGCTGGAGCTGGGCGGCAAGGCGCCGTTGCTGGTGCTCGATGATGCCGACCTGGATGCAGCGGTGGCGGCGGCAGCCTTTGGCGCGTATTTCAATCAGGGCCAGATCTGCATGTCCACTGAACGGCTGATCGTCGATGCCAAGGTTGCCGATGCCTTCGTCGCCAAACTGGCGGCCAAGGTCGAGACCTTGCGCGCCGGTGATCCTGCGGCGACGGATTCAGTGCTCGGTTCGCTGGTCGATGCCAGTGCCGGCACGCGCATCAAGTCGCTGATCGATGATGCCGTCGCCAAGGGCGCGCGGCTGGTGATTGGCGGGCAACTGGAAGGCAGCATTTTGCAGCCGACCCTGCTCGATGGTGTCAACGAGAGCATGCGCCTGTACCGCGAAGAGTCCTTCGGCCCGGTAGCGGTGTTGTTGCGTGGTGATGGCGATGAAGCGTTGTTGCGTCTGGCCAACGATTCCGAGTTCGGGTTGTCGGCGGCGATCTTCAGCCGTGATACCGGGCGTGCCCTGGCGCTGGCCCAACGGGTCGAGTCGGGCATCTGCCATATCAATGGCCCGACCGTGCACGACGAAGCGCAAATGCCCTTCGGCGGGGTCAAGTCCAGCGGCTACGGCAGCTTTGGCGGCAAGGCATCCATCGAGCATTTCACTCAGTTGCGCTGGGTCACCTTGCAGCATGGACCACGGCATTACCCGATCTGAACCGCAGAAATAACAATAAAAAAGGCTGCAGCTACCACCATGCCCATTCGTGCGGCTTGGTGGTAGCGTGCCTTGATGGAGAACAAGCACGTGAGTTCCGAATTCAGATCGCAACCCCACACCGAGGCCGGCGCGCCGCGCTACCGCCACGTGTCCATCGGTCGCGCCGCGGTCGAGGTGACAGAGCGGCAGGGCGCATTGCACATGCGTTCCCTGGAGCCATTGGCCGAGTATCCGCCGCGCCTGCTTGACCGCCTGGTGCATTGGGCCCGGGTGCGTCCCGAGCAGACTTTCATTGCCGCCCGCCAGGCCGACGGTGAGTGGCGCCGGGTCAGCTATGCCGAGATGCTCGACAGCGTTCGCGCCATTGCCCAGCGCTTACTGAGTTACGGGCTGTGCGCAGAGAAACCGTTGGTGCTGCTTTCGGGCAACGACATCGAACATTTGCAACTGGCGTTCGGTGCCCTGTACGCGGGCATTCCCTACTGCCCGGTATCGCCGGCCTACTCGCTGTTGTCCCAGGATTTCGCCAAGCTGCGTCACGTCTGCGAGCTGCTGCAGCCCGGCCTGGTGTTTGTCAGTGACGCCGCGGCCTACCAACGCGCCATCGAGGCGGTGCTGCCGGCCCAAACGCCATTGATCACCGTCCGTGGCCAAATCGCCGGGCGTAACCAGGTCAGCTTTGCCAGCCTGCTTGAGCAGCCGGGCGGGGCCGAGGCCGAAGCCGCGTTTGCCGGCACGGGGCCGGACAGCATCGCCAAGTTCCTGTTCACCTCCGGCTCGACCAAACTGCCCAAGGCGGTGATCACCACCCAGCGCATGCTGTGCTCTAACCAACAGATGCTATTGCAGACGTTTCCGGTGTTCGGTGAAGAACCGCCGGTGCTGGTGGACTGGCTGCCATGGAACCACACCTTCGGCGGCAGCCATAACGTCGGCATCGTGCTCTACAACGGTGGCAGCTTTTACCTGGACGACGGCAAGCCCACGGCGCAGGGGGTCGCGCAGACCCTGCGTAACCTCAAGGAAGTGTCGCCCACCGCCTACCTGACCGTGCCCAAGGGCTGGGAGGAACTGACCTCGGCACTGGAGCAGGACGCGGAGCTGCGGGAGATCTTTTTCAAGCGCATCAGCCTGTTTTTCTTTGCTGCGGCCGGTCTGTCGCAAAGCGTCTGGGACCGCCTCGACCGGATCAGCGAACAGCACTGCGGCGAGCGTATCCGCATGATGGCCGGGCTCGGCATGACCGAGGCTTCACCGTCCTGCACCTTCACCACCGGGCCGTTGTCCATGGCCGGTTATGTCGGCTTGCCGGCGCCCGGTTGCGAGGTGCGCCTGGTGCCGGTGGACGGCAAGCTGGAAGGGCGCTTTCGTGGGCCGCACATCATGCCCGGCTACTGGCGGTCACCGCAGCAGACGCTCGATGCGTTCGACCCGCAGGGCTTCTACTGTTCCGGCGATGCGCTCAAGCTCGCCGACCCGCGTGATCCGCAATTGGGGCTGATGTTCGACGGGCGTATCGCCGAAGATTTCAAATTGTCATCCGGCGTGTTTGTCAGCGTCGGGCCCTTGCGCAGTCGTGCGGTGCTCGAAGGTTCGCCCTATGTCCAGGACCTGGTGGTGACCGCGCCGGATCGCGAATGCCTGGGCGCGTTGGTGTTTGCGCGGATGTTCGAATGTCGACGGCTATCAGGGTTGGCGGCCAGTGCCAGTGACACCGAGGTGTTGGCCAGCGCGCCGGTGCGCGAATGGTTTGCCGGCTGGTTGCAGCGACTCAATCGCGACGCCACGGGCAATGCCAGTCGCCTGGAATGGATCGCCTTGCTCGACGAGCCGGCGTCTATCGACCGGGGTGAAATCACCGACAAGGGCTCGATCAATCAGCGTGCGGTATTGCAGTGGCGCGCGGAGCAGGTCGAGGCGCTGTATCGCGGGCTCGATCCGGCCATCCTGCGTGCCGGGGCGAAGTCGTGAGCGAAGTCCTGAACACCGGCGGGCAGTACTCGGCCTTTACCGATGCGGCGATTTTCGATGCGGTGCGCACGCCGTGGGTGGACCTCGGCGGGGCGTTGGCCGAGGTGTCGCCGATCGACCTGGGCATCAAGGTCGGGCGCGAAGTACTGGCGCGCGCGCAAGTCGATCCGCTGGCGGTCGACAGCGTGCTGGCGGGCTCCATGGCCCAGGCCAGCTTCGATGCCTACCTGCTGCCACGGCACCTTGGCCTCTACAGCGGCGTGGCGCAGTCGGTACCGGCACTGGGGGTGCAGCGCATCTGCGCCACCGGTTTCGAACTGCTGCGCCAGGCCGCCAGGCAATTGGATGACGGCGTGCAATTGGCTCTGTGCGTGGCCACCGAATCGATGTCGCGCAATCCGATTGCGGCCTATACCCATCGAGGTGGCTTCCGCCTTGGCGCGCAAGTGCAGTTCAAGGATTTTCTCTGGGAAGCCTTGTACGACCCGGCCCCCGGGGTGGACATGATCACCACCGCCGACAACCTGGCGCGGCGTTATGGGCTGAGTCGCGAAGCGGTGGACGCCTACGCCTGTGCCAGTCATCAGCGGGCGTTTGCGGCACAACAAGCGGGGTGGCTGGCACCCGAGATCGTTGCCGTGGGGCATCAGGTGTTCGAACTGCAAGGCTATCAGCCACGGGGCATCCGCCTGTCACGCGGTGTCGCCACGGTGAGTCAGGACAGCCACCCACGACCCGGTGACATCGCGGCGTTGGCCCGGTTGCGCAGCGTGCACGAAGGCGGGGTGCAAACCGCCGGCAACAGTTGTGCGGTGGTTGATGGCGCGGCGGCTGCCCTGGTCGGGCGCGCTTCGGCCTGTCGGGATATACCCTTGGCCTTGCTGCGGGCCAGCGCGGTGGTCGGGGTGGCGCCGGAGTTCATGGGCATCGGTCCGGCACCGGCGATTCGCCTGCTGTTGCAACGCAGCGGCCTGAACCTGGAGCAGATCGGTCGCTTTGAAATCAACGAAGCCCAGGCCGCCCAGGTCCTGGCGGTGGCTCAGGAACTGGAGCTGGACCCTTCGCGTCTGAACGTCCAGGGCGGTTCGTTGGCGCTTGGCCACCCCTTGGCCGCCAGCGGCTTGCGTCTGGTGCTGACCCTGGCCCGACAACTGCGTGAGCACAATCTGCGTTACGGCGTCGCCGCGGCCTGTGTTGGCGGCGGGCAGGGCATGGCGCTATTGATCGAGAACCCCGACTGGCGTGCTTGAGACTTCTTCGGCTGGCGGACAGCCTGTGTTGTCCAGTGCCTATAGAGCGTGGGTATCCGCTGGTCAGTTTGTTTTGTCGTCTTGCCCGACAATGCCAAGCTAGGTGTTCGGCGACAACGTTGGACGGCAAGGAGACATCATGACGGTCAAGCGTATGGACAACATCGGCATCGTTGTAGAGGACCTCGACGCTGCCATCGATTTCTTCACCGAACTTGGCCTCGAGTTCGAGGGGCGCGCGCCCATCGAAGGCGACTGGGCAGATGGCGTCACTGGATTGCGTGACATGCGCGTCGAGATTGCCATGATGCGTACGCCGGACGGTCACAGCCGGCTCGAGTTATCCCGATTTATCGCACCACCTGTGGTCGCCGATCACCGCAACGCCCCGGTGAACGCCCTCGGTTATCTGCGCGTCATGTTCACAGTGGAGGACATCGACGATACGCTTGCCAGGCTCCAGAAACGCGGCGCGGAGCTCGTTGGCAAAGTGACCCGATACGAAGATGCGTATCGCCTCTGCTACATACGGGGACCCGAAGGCATTCTCATCGGTCTGGCCCAGGAGCTGGGGCAGCACGCTTCTCGATGAGCACATCGCTGGACGGTCGCCCCTGTGCCTGAAACATCCGCCGCTGTCCGCTACCCCAACGACGCCACGCTATTGAGCAAGGTCTTGACCAGTTGCGCCTGGCGCGTGGCGCCGGTCTTGGCGAACACTCCGCGCAGGTGGGCGCGCACGGTGTTGCGCGAAACCCCGAGTGCCTCGGCCGTCTCGTCGAGGGTCTGGCCGTCCATGACCAGCATGGCCACTTCGGTTTCCGTGCGGGTCAGCTGAAACAGGCTGCGCAGCAGGTCTCGGGAGGCTTGGGGCGAGTCGGCGGGATCGCGGATGAATACCACCACTGCGGGGCGTCGGGCGCTGTTGTGGGTCTGGTAGTTCATGGCAATCGGGCGCAGCAGCAAGTTCAGCGGCATCTCGCCGCTGGGCCGCGACAGGGTCAGGACTTGCAGGTCGTCGAGGCCCCGCGGGCGCTGTTTCAGCACCGCCTGGATGGCCTGCTGCAGTGTGCGGTTCTCATGGTTGGCGAAGGCACAGAGCTTGTCGTGCTTGCACTCCAGGCCGTCATGGCTGTCGAACAGGCGCTGGGCGGCACGGTTGCAGCGCATCATCCGGCCGTTCTCGTCGAGGATGGCCGTGCCCACCATCAGGCGGTCGATGGTGGCCGCGTAGAGCTGGCGTTCGGCATCCAGTTGATCCACCGCCGAGTGCAGGTCCACCGCCTGTTGCAGGTGCGGCAACAACAGGCGGATCAGGTTGAGCTGCGCCGGGGTGAAGGCTTCGCTGGCGTGGTCGCGGCAGGCGAACAGCGCGCAGTGCATGCCGGCGGCGGTGCGCATGTTGGCCACCAGCACATCGCGCAGGTCCAGGGGCTGCAGGTAGTTGCGGTAGAAATCATGGGCCAGCCAGGCCTCCGTGCCCAGCACCTGGTCGGCACTGGCCACCTGGTCCGCGGGCCAGTCGAGGAACGGGCAGATCGAATAGAAGTGCTCGCTGTAGGAGGGCTCGCCGGGCAACAGCGCGCCATGCACCGAGGCATTGACGATCAGCCCGGGGCGTTCATGGTCGGGGTTGCGCAGCACCAGGGTGAAGAAGCTGACGGCGAAGCGCTGGCGCAGGGCTTCGAGCAAACTGGCCCAGGGCGTTGGCTCCAGCGTGCCGTGGTAGACCAGCCCGAGCAGGCTGCTGAGCTCGGCAGAGGGGATGTCGATGCTGGCGTGCAGGTCCGGGCAGGTGGAAAAGGGCAGGGTCATGCGCGCCTCTTTGGCTGCGTGTTGTCATGGGCGAGTATCGACCGGGGTTACGACAGCAAAATCGTCCGTTTGGCCTAGGGGTGCAGCGCATGCCCAAGGGGCAGGCTGCGCCCGGTAGCCGTTACAGCGCCAGCAGGGCTTCGACGATGCGTTCGGCGGCGGCTTCGGCGGACTCGAACTGGGTGTCGATGTGGATGTCCGGCGCCACCGGCGGCTCGTAGGGTGAGTCGATGCCAGTGAAGTTTTTCAGCTCACCGCGCCGGGCCTTGAGGTACAGGCCCTTGGGGTCGCGCTGCTCGGCCAGGGCCAGCGGCGCATCGATGAAGATCTCGAGGAAGTTGCCGTCGCCTGCCAGGCTGCGGGCCATGTCACGCTCGGCACGGAACGGCGAGATGAACGAGACCAGGGTGATCAGCCCGGCATCGAGCATCAGCCTGGCCACCTCCGAAACCCGTCGGATGTTTTCCACCCGGTCGGCTTCGGTAAAGCCCAGGTCGCGGTTCAGGCCGTGGCGCACGTTATCGCCGTCGAGCAGGTAGGTGTGCCGGCCCAGGGCATGCAGCTTGCGTTCGACCAGGTTGGCGATGGTCGACTTGCCCGCGCCGGACAAACCGGTAAACCACAGCACCCGCGGCGATTGGCCCTTGAGCGCGGCGTGGGCCTCGCGGTTGACGTCGATGGCCTGCCAGTGCACGTTCTGCGCACGGCGCAAGGCGAAGTGCAGCATGCCGGCGCCGACCGTGCGATTGCTCAGGCGGTCGATGACGATAAAGCCTCCGGTGTCGCGGTTGTCGGCATAGGCATCGAAGGCGATCGGCCGGTCCAGGTGCAGGTTGCACACGCCAATGCCATTCAGTTCCAGGGTCTTGGCCGCCAGATGCTCGAGGCTGTTCATATCGACCCGGTGCTTGAGGTTGGCGCAGCTCATGCCAACGGTGCGGTAACCGATTTTCATCAGGTACGGGCGGCCCGGCAACAGGGGCTGTTCGTCCATCCAGACCAGGGTCGCTTCGAACTGGTCGGCCACCGCCGGCGGGGCGTCGGCCAGGGCGATCACATCGCCGCGGCTGATGTCGATCTCGTCCTTGAGGGTCAGGGTCACGGCCTGGCCGCACAGGGCTTGCTGCTGCTCCCCGGCGCTGCCCAGGATACCGGTGATCTCGCTCTGCTGGCCCGAGGGCAGCACGCGGATACGCTCGCCGACGCTCACGCTGCCGGCCACGACGTTGCCGCAATAGCCACGAAAATCCAGGTTCGGCCGGTTCACCCACTGCACCGGCAAACGGAACGCCGCATTGCTCTGCCGGTCCTGCTCCAGCGGTACGTCTTCAAGGTAGGCGAGCAGACTCGGGCCCTGGTACCAGGGCGTGTTGGGGCTGGCCTGGAGCATGTTGTCACCGCGCAGTGCCGACAGCGGGATGCACTGGATATCCAGCAGGCCGATCTGCGCGGCGAAGGCGCGATACTCGGCTTCGATGCGCTCGAACAATGCCTGGGAATAGTCCACCAAGTCGAGCTTGTTGATCGCCACCACCACCTTGCGAATACCCAGCAGCGACACCAGGTAACTGTGTCGGCGGGTCTGGGTCAGCAAGCCCTGGCGGGCGTCGATGAGGATCACCGCCAGGTCGGCGGTGGACGCGCCGGTGACCATGTTGCGGGTGTACTGTTCGTGGCCGGGTGTGTCAGCGACGATGAACTTGCGCTTGTCGGTGGCAAAAAAACGGTAAGCCACATCGATGGTGATGCCTTGCTCGCGCTCGGCGCTCAGGCCGTCCACCAGCAGGGCGAAATCCAGTTCGTCACCCTGGGTACCGAGCTTTTTCGAGTCGGCTTCGAGCTGGCCCAACTGGTCCTCGAACAGCACCTTGGATTCGTACAGCAGGCGGCCGATCAGGGTGCTCTTGCCGTCGTCGACACTGCCACAGGTGATGAAGCGCAGCAGTTGCTTGTTCTGCTGTTGTTGCAGGTAGGGCGTCAGGTCGCCATTGCGTGCATCGGTGATCGCGTTCATCAGAAATACCCCTCTTGTTTCTTCTTCTCCATGGAGCCCGCCGAATCGCTGTCGATCAGGCGGCCCTGGCGTTCCGAGGTGCGGCTGACCAGCATCTCGCCGATGATCGCCGGCAGGTTGTCGGCGTCACTGTCGATGGCGCCGGTCAACGGGTAGCAGCCCAGGGTGCGGAAGCGCACCTTGCGCAGTTCCGGGGTTTCTCCCGGCAGCAGCGGAAAGCGCTCGTCGTCGACCATGATCAGCGTGCCGTCACGGCGCACCACCGGGCGCTCCTTGGCGAAGTACAAAGGCACGATGGGGATCTGTTCCAGGTAGATGTATTGCCAGATATCCAGCTCGGTCCAGTTCGACAGGGGGAACACCCGCAGGCTTTCACCTTTGCGCTTGCGGGTGTTGTACAGGCGCCAGAGCTCCGGGCGTTGCTGCTTGGGGTCCCAGCGGTGCTGCTCGGAGCGCAGGGAAAACACCCGCTCCTTGGCCCGCGACTTTTCTTCGTCGCGCCGGGCACCGCCGAACGCGGCATCGAAACCGTAGTGGTCCAGGGCCTGCTTGAGGCCCTGGGTCTTCCACACATCGGTGTGCACGGCCGAGCCGTGGATGAAGGGATCGATGGCCTTTTCCACGCCTTCGGGGTTGATGTGCACCAGCAGTTCCAGGCCCAGGCGTTCGGCGGTCTGGTCGCGAAAGGCGATCATTTCGCGAAACTTCCAGGTGGTGTCCACGTGCAGCAGGGGGAAGGGCGGCTTGCCCGGGGCGAAGGCTTTCATCGCCAGGTGCAGCATGACCGCGCTGTCCTTGCCGATGGAGTAGAGCATCACCGGGTTCTCACACTCGGCCACCACTTCGCGGATGATCTGGATGCTTTCCGCTTCCAGCCATTGCAGATGAGTCAACATCGGATACCTCCTCGTGTTCTGCCGGGATGGGTGCCGGCTGAACACCACGGTAGGTAAAGCACCGCCGGTGCCTCTTCGTCTGCTCGGACGAAGAAGCGCCGGCGGTTGAAGATCACGCGACGGACGCGTACAGCGTCTCGGCACGGACCTTGAGGGCATGGGCAACGGCATCGAACCCTTGCTTGACCCAAGCGCCATGGTCGGTCATGACCTGGTCGGCGGTGGCGCCGAGGAACTGGTCGGTGGTGTGGTAGCGGCAACTGGCCGTTCCGGTGTGCTCGATGTGTTGCTCGCGACGGGCCGCGTCGGGATTGCCGGCGTTGGCATACATCTCCCAGGCGAGCAGCCGGTGGGGCTCGAAGTCCGCCAGGTACTCGATCACGTGCAGCAGTTCACCCGGGCGCCCCGGATTGGGCAGGAACAGGTTGACCGGATCGCCGAGCACCAGGCTCGACTCGACCTTGACCGTGTAGGGGTTCCACTGCGGGTAGGCGGGCAGGTCGATGAGGATTGCCCAGACCAGTTCGGCCGGGGCGGCGATGTCCACGGTCAGCGAACGGACCAGGTTTTTTTCTGCGCTCATGGGTGGCTCCTGTGAGGATGACTGCGCGCCACGGACGGTGGCGCCAGTGAGCCCTGGGCTCAGGCGCGATCCTCACCGCTTGTACCCGTCGGCTCCTCGTCCGCCCGGACTAGATCGGGCGTTTAGTCCGCATGGACGAAGAACCGTTGCCGCGCTTCTCCCTAAGGTCGTCTACAGCGGCGGGCCCTCCGCCGGCAGAGGAGACTGACATGGCTACAGACACCCCCCAACAGGAGGTCATCAGCGGTGAGACCTGGACCCGGTTTTGCGAGCAGTTGCGCCGCAGCGGCGAACAGATACTGCGTGCCGAAGCCCCGGCCGACGAGCAGACCCGCGCCGAAGGCTTTCGCTACCTCACCCGCTTGCTGCGCATCGCCCTGGAGATGCACCTGGAATTCGCCGACCCCGACTTCCCCGGGTTCATCACCCCTTCCCATGAAACCGCCAAGATCGGCGCCGACAACCCCGACAACCTGTACCGCTATGCGCGCCTGAACGGCGAGCACGAATACCGGGTCAGCGGCCAGCGCGGCAGTGTCGCCTACCTGAGCTTCGGTTCGCAGAAGGGCGGTTACGAGACGGACGGCAAGATGATCCAGACCGGCTTTATCGACGCCGGGCAACTGCAACTGGATGCCGAGGGCAATTTCGAAATCATCCTCAGCCAGCGCCCGCCGGCCAGCGGCAACTGGCTGCCCCTTGAGCCGCAGAGCAATGCGCTGATCGTGCGCCAGACCTTTCTCGATCGCAGCAGCGAGCAACCGGCGCAACTGCGCATCGAGCGCCTGCAGGCCAGCCAGGCACCCGTGCCGCTGGATGCCGCGGGCCTGCAACAAAGCCTGCAGCGGGTCGGCAGTTTCGTCGAGAACACTGCGCGCTTGTTCGCCGACTGGGCCCAGGGTTACCAGCAGCACAGCAACCAGCTGCCGCCTGCCGACCAGGCGCTGTGCCAGTCCGTGGGCGGCGACCCCAACATCTTCTATTACCACTCCTGCTGGGCGCTGGCCGACGACGAAGCGCTATTGATCGAAGTCGATCAGGTGCCGGCCTGCGACTTCTGGAACCTGCAGATCAACAACTACTGGATGGAGTCGCTCGACTACCGCTACCACCGCATCTGCCTGAACAAGCACTCGGCACAGCTTGCGGCGGACGGCAGCCTGCGCATGGTCCTCAGCCACCGTGACCCGGGCCTGGCCAACTGGCTGGAAACCGCCGGCCATCCCCACGGCACCCTGTGCCTGCGCTGGGTCGGCGCCACGCAACCGGTTCACCCGACCACCCGCGTGGTCAAACTCAATGACCTCAAGGAGCTGGCACTATGAGCGGCAACGATTTTTCTCCGGAGCTGCTGCTGGCCGAAGCCAGCGCTCGCGCAGGTGGCCTTGAGGATTTCGGCCCGGGTGATTTTCGCCAGGGCCTGGTGGTGCTGGCTGACGCTCTGGAAAAAGAAGCACGGTTGTCGTCCCGGGGGCGTGCACTGTTGCGCGAGAAACTGCTGGCGCAACTGGTGAACCGTCTGGTGATCGAAGACCATTGTCGACGCTTCCCGGAAATCCTCGAACTGCAAATCAACGATCCGTTGGTGATCGTCGGCCTGCCACGCACCGGCACCACATTGCTGCAACGCACCCTGGCGGTGGACCCGCAGTTCAGCAAGGCACAGTGGTGGGAAACCCGCTACCCGGCACCACTGAGCGGGGAGACCCTGGAGCAACCGTTGCAGCGCCTGGGCCTGGCGCGCGCTGAAGTGGCGGCGATGATCGAGTTCCTTCCGCAGTTGCTGGCCATCCACCCACTGGACGCCGAGCAGCCCGACGAAGAGTTCATGTTGATGGAGCACTCGTTCCTCTGCGCCATGGACTCCTACGTCAACGTCCCCAGCTACACCGCCTGGCTCGACCGTCAGGACCAGACCCAAGTCTACCGTTACCTCAAGCGCACCTTGCAGTTCCTGCAATGGCAGCAGGCACGCCGTGGCATCGCCCCCGGCCGGCGCTGGTTGCTCAAGAGCCCGCAGCACCTGCATACCCTGGAGTTGTTGTTCGACGTGTTCCCCGGGGCGCAGGTGGTGCTCACTCATCGCGAACCGGCCAGGACCATTCCCTCGCTGGCCAGCTTCATCCATACCCTGTGGCAGCTGTACAGCGACCAGGCCGATGCCCTCGCCGTCGGCGAGCAGTGGAACCGGCGCATGGCGCGGGCCTTGCGCCATGCCATGGCGGTGCGCGAACGCATGCCGGCCGAGCGCTTTCTCGATGTGCAGTTCGAAGACACCCTGGCCGCGCCCCAGGCAGTGGTCGAACGCATCTATCGCTTCGCCGGCCTTGAATGCACGCCAAAGGTCCGGGCGGCCATGGACCAATGGTTGTCCGCCAACGGCCGGGAAAAACGCGCTGCCCATCACTACAGTCCTGACCAGTTCGGCCTCAGCGACACGTTGCTGCAACGTGACTACGCCGAGTACCGCGCCCGGCATCTGCAAGCCTGAGCCTGTCCCAAAACAATAAGAGGATTCATCCCATGCTGCTTAAAGACAAAGTCGTGATGGTTTCGGGCATCGGCCCCGGGCTGGGTATCAAACTGGCCCTGGAGGCCGCGCGGGAAGGGGCGCGGGCCGTGGCCATCGGCGCCCGCGACAGGGGCCGCCTGCTTGAGGCACAACAACGCATCAAGGCGGTCGCCGGGCATTGCCAAGTGCTGTGCGTGGCCACCGACATCACCGATGTGCAGGCCTGCAAGCGTTTCGCCGAAGCCACCCTCGAGCAATTCGGCCGTATCGATGCGTTGATCAACAGCGCCTTTTCCCATGGCGGATTCCAGGCGGTGGACGAGGCAGACAACGACCCGCTTCGCGAGGCGCTGGAGGTCAACCTGCTGGGCTCGCTGAACATGAGCCGCGCGGTGCTGGCGCCCATGCGCGCGCAGGGTGCGGGGGCGATTGTGATGATCAACACCCTGGGGGTGCGCAAGCCGTATCAGGGTGGGGCGGCCTATGCCGCGTCGAAAAGCGCCCTGGCGGCCAGCGTGCGCTACCTGGCCAGTGAGCAGGCGGCCCATGGTCTGCGGGTCAACGCCCTGGCCTGTGGCTGGATGTGGGGCGAGCCGGTGCAGGCCCTGGTACGACAAACGGCTGCCGCCCGGGGTGTCAGCGAAGAACAGGTGCGCGCCGAGTTCAGTGCCGGCATCCCTGGCGGTCGCATGCGCAGCGATGAGGAGTGCGCCCGCGCTGCGTTGTTTCTGGCATCGGACTACGCCAGTGCGATCAATGGCGCGCAGCTCGATGCCAACGGCGGCGAAGTCATGCACTGAGGAGGACGGCAGATGAACACAATCGATCACTGCGCCTTCAACGGCGATGCCGACGGTCTGTGCGCCCTGCAGCAGTTGCGCCTGGCGGGAGAACTGGGTCCGCAGGTGCACCTGGTCAGCGGGGTCAAGCGCGACATCGAACTGTTGCGCCGAGTCCAGGCCGGACCCGGCGAGCGGGTCACGGTGCTGGACGTGGCCCACGAGCAGAACCGCGAGGCCACCCGGCGCCTGCTCGACGCCGGCGTCCGGGTACGCTACTTCGACCACCACTTTGCCGGCGAACTGCCTCGGCACCCGGCATTTGAGTCCTTCATCGACACGGTCGCCCAGGTGTGCACCAGCCTGCTGGTCAACACCTACCTGGACGGGCGTCATCACCGTTGGGCGGTGGCCGCCGCCTTTGGTGACGGCCTGGCCGGGCCGGCGCGGGCGCTGGCGAAGCAGCATGGCCTGGCCAACGATGAGTTGCAGGCCCTGGAGGAGCTAGGCCTGCTGCTCAACTACAACGCCTATGGCGACAGTCTGTCGGACCTGCACTTCGAGCCGCTGGCGCTGGCCGCCGAGCTGCTGCCTTACCACGACCCGCTGGATTTCATCCGCCACAGCACAAGCTTCACCACCCTGCGCATCGGCCACGCCGCCGACATGGCTGCTGCCGCAGGCCTTGAACCCTGGCACGAAGGCCGGGGCGCGCGGCTGTATCGCCTGCCCGAGCAACCCTGGGCGCGAAGGGTCAGTGGCGTGTTGGCCAACCAGCTGGCGGCCGGTGCACCGCGCAAGGCGATCGGCTTGCTCAGCGCCAGGGCGGACGGTGACTGGGCGTTCAGCCTGCGGGTACCGGAAGAGGCCGGGCTGGCGGCGGATGCCTTCTGCCGGCAGTTTCCAACGGGGGGAGGGCGCAAGCGTGCTGCCGGGATCAACCGTCTGGCCGACGCGCAATTGAAGGAAGTCGCCGCACGCCTGCTCGATTGCTATCGCTGAAGAAAGAGCAACGCCCCGAGCGGATCGGTCGGGGTGTTGCTTGCCACCAAGGGTCAGCGATACAAGCGCCTGAACCGCTCGATCCAATATAGCTTGAACGCAGTCTTATATTCCATAAATGAAGTACAAAGTATTTTTATAGTGCGTTTTAATCTATTCAGTATTTTGAATCGATTGGAGCACTTGTCTGTGAACACTAAGGCGCTTTTACCTTTTGGCTTGGCATTACTGGCTACCTGCTCGACGGCGTTCGCGGGCGCCACCCTGGATCGCGTAACCGGCAGCGGGGAGCTGACCGGCGTTCTGATGGAAAGCTATCCGCCATTTTCCTTTCTCAATGAACAGAACCAACTGGACGGGTTTGACGTGGATGTCGCCAAGGCCATTGCGCAACGGTTAGGGGTGAAGCTCAAGCTGCAGACACCGTCCTGGGATGTCATCGCTGCCGGACACTGGAACGGACGCTATGACATCTGCGTCTGCTCGATGACCCCGAGCAAGGCACGGGCCGAAGTGTTCGACTTCCCGGTCGAGTATTACCAGTCCCCGGCCGTGATCGTGGTGAATGCCAAAGACAAGAACATTGCCACGGGCAAGGATCTGTCAGGTAAAAAAGTCGGTGTGATCAGTGCGTCGACCTATGAAGCCTATCTGAACAAGGACCTGGTGATCGAGGGCGCCGAGGACAAGCCGTTGAGCTATCCATTCGAAAGCGTCCAGGTCGCGCCGTACGACAACGAAACGGTAGCCTTCCAGGATCTGGCCCTGGGTACGGGCGTGCGCCTGGATGCCATGGTCACCAACCTCATCACCGCTCGCGAACGCATCGCCCAGGATCCTCGCTTCAAAATTGCCGGCGACACGCTGTATGCGGAACCCAACGTGGTAGCGATCGAAAAGGGCGATCCGCAATGGAATGCCAAAGTCACTGAGGTCGTCACCCAGCTCAAGGCCGACGGCACATTAAGCAAGATTTCACAGAAGTGGATCGGTGCCGATATCAGCCAATGACAGCCCTCAATCCACACCCGGCCAAGGCGACTGTCGCCCCCGAGACCCAGACGCGTCGTTTCAGCCCGCTACCTGGTTTTCGCACTCGCCTGTATTTGACCTGGGCAGTGCTGTTTGCCCTGTGCGTCATGTTTTTCATGAGCTTCGATCTGAAGTTCTCGATCATTGTGCAGAAGCTGCCCAACCTGGTCGGCCTGCATTTGGGGCCTGACGGTTTCTTGCAGGGCGCCGCACTGACACTGTTCCTGTGCTTCTGCTCGATCTGGCTTTCATTGCTCCTTGGCTTCGTGACGGCACTGGCACGCCTGTCTCGCAGTGCAGTGGCTTTCGGCATTGCCAGTTTCTATGCGTCCTTTTTTCGCGGTACTCCGCTGCTGATCCAGATCCTGCTGATCTACCTGGGGCTGCCGCAGTTGGGTGTGGTTCCGGGCGCCATCAGCGCGGGGATCATTGCGCTGTCGCTCAATTATGGTGCCTACCTCAGCGAGATTTTTCGTGCCGGCATCATGGCTGTCGCACCCGGGCAGCGCGAAGCGGCGATGGCCCTGGGGCTGAAGCCGGCGGCAACATTCCTGCACGTCGTCCTGCCGCAAGCCATGCGCACGATCATTCCCCCGACAACCAGTCAGTTCATTTCAATGCTCAAGGACTCTTCGTTGATATCGGTGATGGGGGTCTGGGAAGTGATGTTCCTGGCGCAGTCGTACGGTCGCTCGTCCTACCGCTACATCGAAATGCTCACCACCGCAGCCGTTATCTATTGGCTCCTGTCCATTGGGCTGGAGTTGATTCAGAACCGTCTTGAACGCCACTACGGCAAGGGTTTCAAGCATCAGCGCTGACCCGTCCGATTAATGATTTTTTACAGGTACTACGATGTCCGATCCGAAACCTCTGTTGTTTGCGTTATACGAGCAAGCCAGTGTTGGCTGTGGCGGCGCGCCGAGCCTCTGGACGCACCCGGCTGACGAACGACTGACCATCAATTCCCTGGGCTACTGGTCGAATCTGGCACGCATCGCCGACCAGGCTCATCTCGACATGCTGTTCTTTGGTGATGTGCTGGGCTTCTACGATGTGTTTGGCGGCAATGCCGACGCGGCCATGAAGTGGGCGGTGGAAGCACCGGCCAACGATCCGTTGATGATCATCCCGGCATTGGCCGCCGTGACGGAAAACCTCGCCTTCGGCGTCACTGTCACTACCAGTTACGAGCATCCTTTCACCCATGCCCGGCGCTTCAGCACACTGGATCACCTGACCAATGGCCGGGTCGGGTGGAACATCGTCACCTCCTACCTGACCAGCGCCGCTCGCAACTTCGGCCTGGAGCAGATGATCAGGCACGATGATCGCTATGAGCGCGCGGATGAATTTCTCGATGTGGTCTACAAGCTCTGGGAGGGCAGTTGGGCAACCGATGCCGTGGTGGCCGACAAGTCTCGCCAGGTCTATGCCAGGGGCGATCGCGTGCGACCGATCAACCATGTTGGCGAGCATTACCGGGTGGCCGGGCCGCATTTGACGTCCCCGTCACCGCAACGTACACCTTTGCTGATCCAGGCCGGTTGGTCAGGCCGTGGTCGCGAGTTTGCGGCCAAGCACGCCGAACTGATTTTCATCGCCAAGTCCAACCCGCTGGAGATTCGCCAGGGACTGGAAGATATATGGACGCAGGCCAGGGCACGGGGGCGTCACGCCGAGGATGTGAAGTCGCTGACGGTGCTGCGCATCGTCACCGCCAGGACCGAGATCGAAGCCCAGCGCAAATATGACGAGCTGCAAAGCAACTATCACTTGCAGGCGCAACTGGTGAGTTATGCCGGGGACACCGGTATCGACATCAGCCGCTACGCGGACAGCGATGCGTTGTCCACTCACACCGAAGGCATGACCTCCTATGTGATGCGTCCCGATGGCAGTGGCAAGCCCTTGACCGCCGGCGATGTCAAACAGCGCTTTGCCAACGTCACCCGGGGCAGTGACCTGATTCTGGTGGGAACGCCGCAACAAGTGGCCGATCGCATCGAAGAGCACGCCCGTATTTCCGGCACCAGCGGCTACATGCTCAACCCGCTGATCAGCCCGGGCAGCCTTGAGGACTTCGTTGAGCTGATCATTCCTGAACTGCAAAAGCGTGGTTTGTATCGCACCCGGCCACAGAGCGGTACTTTCCGTTCGCGGTTACGGCAAGATGGCGCTAGCCATTTACCGGATTCGGCCTACGGCGCCTCATTCCGCTTTGATTAAGGGTTTCAGGACGGGACATCTTGAAAAAGGGGCTCTCCAGGGACCCCTTCATTGAGCAAATATCCTGTTCAGAAGTATTTGAGCCATCCGATATCGCGACGGCGTGCCTTCAATGCCGTGAACCAGCGCACGGGTAAATACAGGGATAAAGCCAGGAGCACCGCCGTCAGCCACACAGCCCAAATGCTGTCGAAACCGAAAAAAACTCCCTGGTTCAATCCGAACAGCGCCACGCCGACCAGATACAGCGCCTTGAGTGCGTAAAGGTGAAGCAAGTAGAAGAACATCGGCGCCGCACCAAAGACGGCCAATGCATTGACCCACTTGCGTTGTCGGGCCCGTTCCAGGGCACGTAGCAGTAACAGCCCCACTCCCAGCGTCAGTGAAAGAAACAGCAGGGAAGGTGGGTATTTTGTAATGTTGAAGAAGCTCATGAGGGTTTGCGTGATGCCTTCATGGGCGACCCAATGCGCCTCGCCATAACCATTGATGGCTCGCAGCGCGACAAATCCGATCAATGCCCCGGCCCCGGCAAGCAGCAGATTACGTTGACGCTGCGCGGCCAAGACCTGGCCGGCAAACCAGGGGCCGATACTGTATCCAAGGGCAATCACACCGATCCAGGGAAGCACCGGATAAGAGGTGCGCAGACGCAAGCTGTCGGAGAAATCGATCCAGCCGCGATCATGCAGAATCGCCCAAGGTATATGCATGGGCGAGCCTGCCGCGAAGTGAACATTATCCAGCAGGTTGTGCCCGGCCACGATCACCAGGCCCAGGCAGCACAGCATGGGCCTGGGTAACCAAACCAGTCCGGCCAGGGCAATCATGCAGATGCCAATGGCCCAGATCACTTGCATGTAGATTGCCGTAGGCGGGAACTGAAAAGTCCAGGCGAAATTCACCAGGGTGAACTCAAGCAGCACCAGGAACAGGCCGCGCTTGAATAAAAAGGCTGACACATCGCCCTTGCCCTGGTGTTTTTGGCCATACAGGTAAGCGGAAAGCCCGGTGAGCAGTATGAAAACCGGCGCACACAAATGGGCAAGTGTGCGGCTGAAAAATAGCGCCGGCTCAGTGGATTCGATGTCCATCGGGTCTGTTACCTGACGGTGCAAAAAGAACGTTTCGCGCACGTGATCCAACAGCATCAGGAGGATTACCAATCCCCTCAGGGCATCAATGGACAGCAGGCGTTGGCTCAAGCCTGTGATGGGCGGGACATGGGTAGAAGTTGTCATCGAATATCGCAAGCAGGGAGTGGATGGCTCTGCCAGTGACAACGGGCAGCTCATGTTTATATTGGTTATAACATAACATGTTTGCCTGCTTCGTGGACATTCGCATGGGGTGGCTAAATCGGTGTCATCGTCACGTCGAGGAGGGCGAAAGCGCATCGCTCGTACCTCATCGACGTTTTTAGCCTGCGGGGCGTCGCATTAGCGACGATAGTAGCGGCGATCGTCCTCGTAACGGTACCGCATGGCCCGATCCTGGTGGCGCTCCCAATCACGGCGGCGTTCGGCTTCCCGGCGAGCTTGTTCTCTACGCCAGTTTTCTCGATGCCAGTCGTCCCGGCGCCAATCGTCTCTACGAGAGTGCCAACGGCCGTCATGCCAGTATCGGTCGTCATGGGCAAGCAACGGCCCTGCCTGCTTGTCGGACATGCTGGCCAAGGTCGGCCAAGGGTTGCCAGCAGCCTGGACGGGAACCTGAACTGCCGCGAATTCAGGTGCCAAAACAGGGGTTGAGGTCTTCATCTGTGTGGCTGATGCCGAGCCCACTGCCGCGAACGCAAACAGGCCGAAGAGCACCATCCGTGGGTCATGGAATTTCATGAGCGAAGACAACCTCTGATTGATTTCTGGGCGTGTGGCCATCCGGCTGCGGGAATCCTGCGGGTTCTCGTCTGGCGAGTGGATGTGCCTATCCACATAGACCGATAAACAGGAAAAAGTTCTAGGGGGGCGCTGTTTAAATAGCCAACGGCATAAGGGTGCGGGATCCAGGCATTAATCCTCGAAAGTTATTGAGCGCAAATAAATGCTCGAGCGCGACAGCGGGTGTGTAGAATAGTTCCGTTTTAATCGAGTAAATTGTGCAATGGAGCTTGTATGAGTCACGCAGAGTCGCTACCGCCATCCCGCCCCATCCCGGTTTCGTTCAATACCCAAGCAATTGATTTGGTTGAGTTATTCACCACCCTGTGGCGTCAAAAGTATCTAATCGCAGGCATAGCCTTGGCAGTCACAGCGATGGCAGCGGTCTACGCTTTTACAGCGACGCCTCAATACCGGACGAAGACATTTCTTCGTCCTCCGTCTATTAAAGACCTTGACGCACTCAATCAGACTGGGGTTTACACCCTCAATCCCGAGGAATCACTCAGGCGCGTAGGTGCTGCACTTAACTCCTATGAAGTGCATAAATCCTACTTCGATAAGCACCAAGAACAATTCTCCGGTATTGACTCAGGCGACTTGAAACAGGCCTTCGAACGCTTCAACAGCGAAGCGTTCAGGGTTATTCAGCCAAGTACCAAGGGTGGCGACAACCTTACAACATTCGTCGGACTGGAAATCACTTATCCGGAAACCGTCGAAGGTCATCTCATTCTTAATGGGATCGTGCAAGAAGCCATCAACAGCGAGCGCAAGCAGATTCAGGACGACTTGAACAGTGTGATTGATAACAGTCTCAACACCCTGGAACGCAAGATGGGCATTGCCCGCGCTAGTTATGAGGCCGATAAGGACTCAACGATTGCTAAAATCAGTGAAAGTGACGTTCTCAAGCGCGCGCAGCTGCAGGATGAGTTGCGTGCAGTTCGTACAGAGCTGCGCGACCGTCGGGAAAGTCGTATCACCCAGCTGAACGAGTCCATTCACATAGCTCGTGAGTTGGGGATCGTGAAGCCGACTACCCCTACGGCGATGGGGCAAGGTAACGGCGTAAATCAGGGCAATGTTTTTCGTGCGGAAGTTTTCAACGAGCAGTTCCCGCTGCACTTCATGGGTACTGAAGCTCTTGGTGCCGAGCGAAATGCCCTGTTGGCACGAAAGTCTGATGACCATGCCAGCCCTCGGATCTCCGAGATCAAAAAAGAGCTTCAGCTTCTGGATCAAAATCGGCAGATTGAACGACTTAAATCGCGTAAAAACGACGATCTATTCCTCAATACGCTGGTTGATATGAGGGCAGAAAAAACACGGCTGGAACATATCAATCGCGATCTGAGTGAACTGGTTTTGGTAAAGGTTGATCAGCAGGCTATCAAGCCAAACCAACCGATCAAGCCCAATAAGTTGCTGATTCTGATTCTCGGGATATTCGGGGGCGGTGTGCTCGGCATATTCGTCGCACTGATACGCGGCATAGTACTTAACCGCTCTGCCAGCCATTACGAGTTGAGTACCGGAAAAGTACTTATAGGGCAATCAACCATACAATAAGCATTAAGGAGTCATGTCGCATAACTCCGAAGTTATGCGGCGGCTCTCTCGGGCTTGGCGGTGAAAGCATTGTGATGTCGTGTGAGTCTGTCGCAGCTGCTCAATGATCTGCAACACTCCTTCTGCTTGCACGGAATTCAGTTGTTTTGCATCGACCGGTTGAATCCACAACACAAAGCTGCCGCTTGGAGATCATCCCCGGCCGTTCACGCTCATACCTGATCCATAGCCTCGGTCACCCCTCGATCTTCACCCAGGAACCCGCCACTCTGATGGTGCCACAGCCGCGCATAGATGCCGTTCCTGGCGAGCAACTCGGTGTGGGTGCCCTGTTCGATGATGCGTCCATCGTCCATGACAATAAGTCGATCCATTGCCGCAATCGTGGACAACCGATGGGCGATGGCGATTACGGTTTTTCCCTCCATCATTTCATCGAGGCTTTCCTGAATGGCCACTTCGACTTCCGAATCCAGCGCGCTGGTCGCTTCGTCAAGTAGCAGGATCGGGGCGTTCTTGAGCATCACTCGGGCTATGGCGACGCGCTGGCGCTGGCCGCCCGAAAGCTTGATGCCGCGCTCGCCCACCAAGGTGTCGTAGCCGGTGTGCCCTTGCCGGTCGCTCAGTTGGCTGATGAACTCATCGGCCTGGGCATTGGCCGCGGCACTGCGGATTTGTGCGTCGCTTGCATCGGGTCGACCGTAGGCGATGTTGTCGCCAATGGAACGGTGCAGCAGGGAAGTATCCTGGGTGACCATGCCGATGGCGCTGCGCAGGCTGTCTTGCGTCACGTGCGCAATGTCTTGCCCGTCAATGCGAATCTGCCCGCTGTCGACGTCATAGAAGCGCAGCAGCAAGTTGATGAGTGTGGATTTGCCCGCGCCGGAGCGGCCCACCAGGCCGATTTTTTCGCCAGGACGAATGCTCAGGCTCAGGCCATCGAGCACTTGGCGTTCGCCATTGTAGTTGAAGCTCACGTTGTCGAAGGTTACCGCTCCGCCGGAGGTCACCAGGACTCCCGCGCCTGGCGCATCCTGCACCTTTGGGCCGCGGGTAAGGGTTGCCATGCCATCCTGTACGGTGCCGATGCCTTCGAACAGCGAGGCCATCTGCCACATGATCCAGTGCGACATGCCGTTGATACGCAACGCCATGGCGGTAATCGCCGCCACGGCACCTGTGCCGACTTCGCCCAGGTGCCACAGCCAAAGCGCATAACCGCCTGCTGCCATGATCAAAGCCACCACCAACGCTTGGTTGACGATCTCGAATTGGCTGACCAGGCGCATCTGGCGGAAGCCGGTCTGCTTGAAATCCTCCATGGCCGCGCGCGCGAAGTGCGCTTCACGATTGGAGTGGGAGAACAGTTTCACTGTCGTGATGTTGGTGTAGGCGTCTGAGATACGTCCGGTCATCGACGACCGCGCATGGGCTTGTTCCTGTCCGACTTTCCCCAAGCGGGGGACGAAGTAGAGCATGGCCAGCCCGAACAACACGATCCAGGCAACGAAGGGCAGCATCAATTTCAGTGCGAAGCCGCCGGCCAGTGCGATGATCGCGATGAAGTACACCCCGATTCCGGGTGCGATCTCGATAAGGGTGAACAGCACGTCGCGCACGGCCAGCGCAGTCTGCATCACCTTGGTGGTGACCCGTCCGGAGAACTCATCGGAAAAGAACGAAAGGCTTTGCCGGAGCATCAGGCGGTGGAAGTCCCAACGCAGCCGCAACGGCAGATTGATCGCCAATATCTGGTGCTGAACCATGGTTCGCAGCGCCACCAGCCCGATGCTGGCAAGCATTACGATGCCCATGCCCCACAACACGCGACTCTCCTGCGCAGCCGCATCACCACCGGCCTGCCAGGTCGAGAGCAGGTCCACGACCTGGCCGAGGAAGGAAAACAGCCAGGCTTCGTAGATCGACACGCCGGCACTGAGCAGCGCAAACGCAAGAATATAGCCGCGGGCGCCCCGTGTGCACGCCCAAAGGAACCGAGTCAGGCCTTCGGGTGGCGGTGGTATCTCGTCGGGCGGGAAGGGGTCGAGTCTTTGTTCAAATGCGCGAAGCATGCTGGTCTCCGAAACGATCAAGTAAGGAGATTCTGCCATTTAAAGGTTACTTTGAGGGTTATATGGAGTGGCGGGTCAGCGCTTCATGATCCGATCAACTTGAAAGCCCAAAGCGCCGCCATGCCTGCCGCCAGTGTCAGGACAGTATTTCGAGTCTTCCACGCGACCCAGGCAGCAACAATGGCGGCGGGGATTTGCGGGTTGCCGAGCACGAATTCACTGTGCCCGTTGGGATACACCACGGCGGGGAGTACCAACGCCGCCAGCACACTTGCCGGTACGTAGAGCAGGGCTCGACTCAGCAGGTCGGGAATTCGCCATCGACCATAGAGCTCGACAAACGAAAGGCGCATCACAAAGGTTCCCACGCCTACTGCCAGAAACATCCCCCACAAAGCCAGGTCACTCATCGTGTCTCCCTCTCGACGCCGTCAGAGCTCATAGTGTTCAACGGGCTTCTACGAATGTTCTCGATCAATAACCCTGTAAAGACTCCACCTATCGAAGCCATTACCAATCCAGGGTTGTAGGGCATACGCACGTTGCTATGCGGTTGCAGACCTCATCGCGAACAAATCCGCGATGGGGTTTGCGGGCGGTAAAGTCCAGGTTGCAGTGGCTGTTGCAGCGGGAACTTCAGGGTGCTGGCCAGGTCAATTGGGGCCCCGTATCGCAGATGCCGAGCAGCGCCTTGGCCTGTTTTACTTCAGTGCCGTCCGAGATCAGTCGAGTTCGCCCCCCCCTGATGCCAACCAAGAGTTTTCTGTCGGGACTCATCCTGGCGTTCTGCGCCGTCGCGTCGCTTTGTTCGGTTGCCGCCGAGCGAAGAGCGCCCGCGCAAAGCAACAGCGCATCAACCACCCTGATCGAAACCGCCTCGCGACAGTATGAAAATGGCCAGCTGGACCAGGCTGCTGCCACGCTGGAGCGTGCCCTGCATATCCAGCCGAACAATCCCGCGACCCTGCATTACCTCGGTGTGTTGCGTCTTCAGCAGGGGCAGTACCAGCAGGCCGAAACCCTGGCGGCGCGCTCGAACATGCGGGTTGGTGGCAATGTCGCGTTACGCAACCGCAACTTCCAATTGATCCAGGCGGCGCAGCAGGCCCAGGCTTCGGGTATTCCACCCAATGCCAAAGAGGACCTGGTCGCAGCACAGAAGGGGCTGCAAGAGGAGGCCCAAAGGCGCCGCGAAGCGGAAATGGCCGTTGCCGAGCAATCCACTTCCGACACTGGGCACGATGCTGGCAACTTCGCTCGCGCAGAGGCAGATCGGGGTCCGGCTGCGCCGATGGCTGGCAGAACCGGGCCCGAAGGAAAATTACAAATGGCTAATGTCGAGCCGGGGCGGGCGTACGCTGAGGTTGAGATCCCGCGCGACCATATGCCGCCTCCGGGCAAATGCCGAATCTGGTTTCCTGATCGTCCGCCGGGGCATCAGCCTGCACCCGGCAAATGCAAGAAGCTGCGACATCGGGTTCCGTCAGGAGCCTATCTGGTGCGCGGCTGAGTTCTGAGTGTCCACTTCTGGCTAGGGGGGCGTCGCGAGGGGCTGCAAACGACTGTGATCGGGATAAAGCTACCTGCCGAGAACGGTATCAAATGCGGACTGACCGATCGTCACCAATTGGATCAAGGCCCATTGACCGGTGATTGAGCTACTCGGCCTTTTTTGCCGGAGCTCACGAGTTCAATCGGATCCGTTATGTAGAACAAGCAGGTAGATATGCAGGGCGATGTTCAATCTGCCTGTACCGATCAACTATGATTTTTCGCTGGCGGATCACGTTGAGGGTAAACATGCGGAGCCTCGATTCTCTCCTTGAGCTTGGCAGCAAAGTCGTGAGCACTTTTTTCATGCCGAAACTGAACTCGTCTGATGCCAAAACATACAGACCAAAGAGCTTCTCTTTGACTGGATAGGTACTCGATTTTCACTGACATGATCATGTCTCCAAGGCGCGATCCAAGGGTTAAAAGTGGATTTCAGCGGTCTTGAGGCCCAAGTCTCGAAGCTCTGCGATCAGGTCATCCAGATGCCCGAAAGACTCGACTTCCTCGTTGTCATCTACCAAGAAATAACTTCTCCCGGCGTCCTTCTTGAAAAACACGATCCACTCCTTGGGGTTGGTCGGGTTTGCGATCACATGGGTGTCAAAGGTCACGCCTTCGGCGTGTTTGCATTTCACAGCTTTACGATTCATGTCAGTCACCACGCTACACGCGCTCTCAAGATTCTCTATTTGCAGTGCATGCCCGCCCAGCTCCATCTGAACTTTCTCTATAAACATTTCCAGCCGCCCGAAGCAGTGGATCAAGGGCATTTCAATTATCACTGTATGTTAATATTATGCACATGCATCCACTGAGGAGCTAGCCATGATTGCGATAGTTGAGGCATGGAAGGCGGGGTTGTTGGGGCGAGAGCATTGGCTGCGCAATATGGTGTCTGGCGTGATCGTCGGGGTCGTGGCGCTCCCTCTGGCAATGGCGTTTGCCATTGCATCTGGCGTCAAACCTGAGCAAGGCATCTACACCGCAATCATCGGTGGCCTGCTGGTTTCGCTCTTTGGGGGAAGCCGCTTGCAGATTGCCGGGCCGACAGGCGCGTTCATCGTGATTCTGGCGGGAGTCACGGCCGAGCATGGTGTTGACGGTCTGCAAATCGCCACGATGATGGCAGGTGCCATGTTGTTATTGCTGGGGATGACCCGGCTCGGTGCAATCATCAAGTTTATCCCCGATCCGGTGATCGTCGGATTCACCGCAGGCATCGGCGTGATCATCTGGGTCGGACAGTGGAAAGACTTTTTCGGTTTACCGAGGATCAGTGGAGAGCATTTCCATGAAAAGCTCTGGCATTTGCTCCAGGCGCTCCCTGATCTTCATTGGGCCACGACCCTGCTGGCGGTACTTAGTCTTTTCCTGGTCATCACCGCGTCCAAAATGCCCGGACTCAAACGGGTACCTGGCCCATTAGTCGCAATGGCGGTAGCTACAGCGATACAGTCAACCTTTCATTTCGAGGGGGTAGCCACGATTGGCAGCGCATTTGGTGGCATACCTCAAGGCCTTCCAGCGTTGAGCCTGCCTGAAATCACGCTGTCTCGCGTCATCGATTTGATCGGTCCGGCGTTCACTATCGCCATGCTTGGAGCGATCGAATCACTGCTGTCGGCGATGGTGGCCGATGGCATGGCGGGCACTAAGCATGATTCCAATCAGGAGCTGATCGGTCAGGGAGTGGCTAATCTGGTCACGCCATTGTTTGGCGGTTTCGCAGCTACCGGAGCGATTGCCCGTACTGCAACCAATATCCGTAACGGCGGCACGAGCCCGCTGGCCGGCATTACGCACGCGGTCACGTTGGTGCTTATTATTCTGTTTCTGGCACCTCTGGCCTCAAACATTCCACTGTGCGCTCTGGCCGCCATTCTTTTCGTGGTCGCGTACAACATGAGCGAGTTGAAGCACTTCAAACGCATGGTCCAGCGGGCCCCTCGCGCAGACGTAGCTATTCTGCTCATCACTTTCAGTCTCACAGTGTTCAGTGACTTGGTGATCGCTGTGAATATCGGCGTCATCCTTGCGATGCTGCACTTCATGCGCCGCATGGCCTCATCTGTTGAGGTACAACAGGTAGTCGAGCACGAGCTTGAAGAAGAGTTGAGGGCCAATGGGCACACTCGCCTGCCGGCAGGCACATTGATTTATACGATTGAAGGGCCATTGTTCTTTGGCGCGGCTGAGACCTTCGAGCGAGTCTTGGCACAGACCCATACCGATCCACGTCTGCTGATTATTCGCTTGAAGCGTGTACCGTTCATGGATATCACTGGCTTGCAGGTGCTGGAGGAGGTCATTCAGCAACTGCACAAGCGCAATATCGTGGTGAAACTCTGCGAAGCGAACACGAAGGTGCTCAACAAGCTCGATAGGGTGGGTATCTTGCAAGAAATCGGCACGGAGCATTACCACGCCGACTTCAACACCGCGCTGGCTAAAGCGGTCAGCCTCGCAGAGGGTCCGTCGATCCTTTAGAGGCTTGCTGCCCGTGTCAGGTTATGACTTGGTACTGGCGGCATGCTTACTTTTGGTTGAATAGGTGGCACCGTGGGTGTCCAGGTAGTCACGAATCAGTTGACGGACCACCTGAGAAGGCGTCAGGTCTTGTGCTGCACAGAGTTTCTCGAAGGCTTTTTTCTTGACGGGATCAATGAGCACAGTGAGGCGCGCAGTCTTGCTTTCCATGGGGTATTCAATCGCTCAAGTCGCTAGATGTTAATCAAATTGTAATTGCCTTGTCCGGTGCTGTCACTGTGCTGCTCGTTACTTCGACTTTACTCACACGAAAAGATTTGGCTCTCACGGTGGGTGATGAGTCGGATCTGCTTCGACTCAGCGTGGATAATCCCCATCCGCAAGCAAGGGAGCAAATTTATTCCAGGCTAGCCGACTGCCTGCAACGGGTGGACTGTGGCTAGTCACGAGCGACCGGATATGGCCGCGGTCCGAAAAAGAAACCGCGGCAACCGATCAATCAGGCGGAGGGGAGCAGGCCTTTCTGTTTGGCAACATGAGTCGCCAGTGCGTCCATCAAATCCGGGGACAGGCAGTCATAGGGTTCCAGGCCGATCGAGCGCAGGCGCTCGCGAATAGCCTTCATTTGCGCTGGCGGTGTGCCGGTTTCGATGATGGAGGACACGAACGCCGCGAATCCCGGCGCCGCCCATCCGCTCTGTGGCGAAAGTTCGGTGTGGACGAAGTCCAGGCCATAAAACGCATGGTCCTTGTTCTCGATGCGCCCAAAGAGATGAGCGTGACACTGCTTGCAGGCGTGGCGCTGGATGGTGGCGGTTTCGTCGACAATTGCCAGTTTTTCGCTGTGGGCAATGACGCTGACCTTATCTCGAGGCACCACCGCGATGACGGCGAATGTCGCGTTTTGTGGTTTCCAGCATTTGCTGCATCCGCACGCGTGGTTATACAGAGTTTGTGCGTCGATCTTGACCTCGACCTTGTCGGTCGCACACAGGCATTGCAGGGTGCCACCTGTGAAATTCGCGGCGGCGGGTTGGATACCGTTGTCCAGTGCGGGGTGAAGTTGCAAGGTGCTCATGCTGGCGTCTCCGTTTCAGGGGGGGCGGACAAAATTGCCTGGGGCCGTACCTCAGACCGGTAGTTCAGCGACTTCGAGACGATGGTCAGGGCAGAGGTTGCAGGCTGGTTTTGAAGGTAGTGACCACTCGGTTACGGCCTTCGTGTTTAGCGTGATACAGGCGTTGATCGGCTATACGCAGAATTGCCTCGATGGTGTCGCCATCGCGACCGGATTGCGATACGCCGATGCTCACTGTAACCACGGTTGACCGCTGCAGGCCATGAAAGGAACTGTTTGCAACGGTGTTTCGCAGACGCTCAGCGATTTCGTGCGCGCCTTCAAGTGAAGTCTGAGGTAGCAGTATCATGAATTCTTCCCCGCCCACTCGGGCTACACCGTCATACGGCCGGATCGAATCGAGGCATTTCTCCACGAAACTCTTCAGGATGTCATCGCCAACCTGATGCCCGA
This sequence comes from Pseudomonas sp. IT-P4, assembly GCF_949767755.1. Classification (NCBI taxonomy): domain Bacteria; kingdom Pseudomonadati; phylum Pseudomonadota; class Gammaproteobacteria; order Pseudomonadales; family Pseudomonadaceae; genus Pseudomonas; species Pseudomonas sp. IT-P4. Next base: position 33,237 of record NZ_CATKPX010000027.1, read on the forward strand.
AGCGATCGTTGATGGACTTGAAATTATCCAGATCGAGTGCCAACACGGAGAACGGCGCACCGCCGCGTTTGGTCCGGCCAATTTCGGCTTCGACCCGCTCCATGAACCGACGCCGATTATCAGCGCCTGTCAGTGGATCGGTCGCCGCAAGGTGCCCGAGCTTTTGATTGGTGCGCTGGAGCTCCTGCAGGGCGCTCTCGGTATACGCCATCGCCTCGGCAAGACGCACCATCAACTCCTCCTGGCTGTAAATCTTCGAAAACGACCGAGTGGTGAGGAACGCTTGCACTACCCCATAGCTCAGCATGAAGAATCCACCGGCGAAGATCGCGTGGGCGAGCCACCACATATGGTTCCACGGACGTGCAAGGATGAAGGCAAGAGAGGACAGCGCGAACGCGGTGACCGAGATGATGAAAATTGTCATCAGCGGCGAACGGATACGGCGCAGTACGAGTATTGTCACGGTCAATGTGGAAAGAACGAGGGCACCACCCTCCATCGAGAGGCGCACCGCGAGATCGCTGGCGATCGGCGAATTCGCGACGTACGCCACTGCCCCGTCAACCACCAGGAACAGTCCTATCCAGGTCAACCACGGGCGGGCCTTCATTCGTTGGTCCGCGGTATCAGGTGGGCGGTGGTACGACAGCATTGCGACTAACAGCAGAATCGACATGACCAGTCGAGAGGCTGGTCCATAAAGCAGGAAGAGCCAGATATTGTGGTGTGCTTGTTCGGTGAGCGCACCGTGCAACGCGTAGATCAGTACAAAGCCGAGAAATCCAAGCGTCATCCATCGCAGCAGCGGATCTCCCGATGACTGATAGCAGCGCCACGTTACGTAGGTAACAAACAAGCCTGCCAAGGTGGCTGTCGTGATCGCAACTATATGGAACAGGTGATTCTCGAATAAAAGCGTGGGGTCCTGGAAAAAGTATAAGTAGCCAATCAGATAGGCCGGAACAAACGCAAATCCTGCGAGCAGCAAGTAGGCGTAAACCCTGACCATGAGGCGAACGGCTTCAGGTGGTTCGTCGGTGGCGATGAGATTGCTCATGGTTCCCTCCAATCTTGAATCCATACAGCCAACACCGGTCCGGTGTTGGCGCCGCCTGCATGCCCACGGTCACTCGCATCAATACCCAAATACGGGATGGACCGGTCTATGGCATTTCAATTATGGATAAAAATTCAACCTTCTGATCAGAGTTTTTTCAGGAAGTCCAGTAGCAGCTCATTGACCTCTGTCGCGCGCTCTTGTTGTATCCAGTGGCCGGCACCTTCGAGGATATGACACCCGCGCAGTTCCGGCAGTGTCTGCGCGAAGGCTTCGATCTGCCGCGGGGAGCTCGGAAACTTCAGCACGCCGTCGCGGCTGCCCGCAATGAACATCGACGGCTGCCGGATAATGCAACCGCGCCAAGGTGCCAGCAGTGCCCATGAGTGAGTCATGTTGCGGTACCAGTTCAAGCCGCCGCGAAATCCACTGCGGGTGAATTCGCGGGTGTAGTAGGCAATATCCTCGAGGTTTAGCCAGTCTGGCAGGGTTTCGGGCTCGATCATCGCACCCAGGAAGCCCTGGCCTGGCTGCAGCCTGCCGAAAACCGGCCAATCGGGCCCGTCACCCGAGCCACTGAAGTAGATGCGCCGGATCGACGACTCGACGTCCCTTTCCAGCTCGGCCTCGGCCACACCCGGCGTCTGGAAATACTGGATGTAGAAGTCGCTGATACCCCGTGAGACAAGAGCACTGAGGAGCTCCACGCGCCCCGGTGGCGAGAAGGGAACACTCATGCCGACCACGGCGCGGAACAGATCGGGTCGCATCAATGCTGCGCTCCAGGCCACCTGCGCGCCCCAGTCATGGCCAACGATCACTGCTTGCTGTTCGCCGAGTGCATTGACCAACTCGACCATGTCGCCTACCAGGTGGAGCGTGGTGTAGGCGTCGGGTTCGGCTGGCGCATCCGTGCCGCCATAGCCGCGCATGTCGGGCGCTACCGCTCTGTAGCCGGCGGCCGCCAGCGCAGCAAGCTGGTTGCGCCACGAGTACCACAGCTCCGGGAATCCGTGGCACAGCAAGACCAACGGACCGGAGCCCTGGATGGCGACCTGCATGCGGATGCCATTGATGTCGAGCAGTTCGAGGTGTGGCTCGTTCATGTGCGCTTCCTGCTATTCAAGCGATGGCCTCCAGTAACCGCGGCAGATTCGCCAGAGCCTGCTGCTTGCTGACAGAGAGCCGATGCAGCTGCGCCAGTTTCTCGGTGTCGGCCTCTTGCATGCCCCTGACCACCGCCGTCATGAAGTACAAACGCGACTGCCTGACCCAGCGGGCCAGGCCTTCATGCTCTCCCCAGCGTAGTTGGTTACCCAGGTTGACCGCCCACATTCTGATCCAGTCCGTGGGGAGGTGAGGCGGGGGGACCATTGTGCAAAACGCGTTCATTTGCGTTTGATCCTCCAGGTGGCTTTCCACATAAGCGATCAAGGCCGCGCTGAACAACGGTTGGCAGGTGCTTACCATCAACAGGTTGATCTTGCCGCCGTCGAACACCTGCATTTCAGGCAGTGACGGAATGGCGCTGGCGCTGCAATCAATGTGCAGAACGCCTGGGCTCGTGGCGATGCTTCCCTGCTCGAGCACAATGCGCGTTGGCTCGATCACTCGCACCCGCCCCAGGCGCACAATGTTGTCGATGCGTCGCAGCTCACGCAGTTCCGCCTGTGTGACGGTGGCGCAGCGGTAAGCAGTGGGTTCGACGGACTTGTCCAGGCGCAGGAGCTGGCCCGCCGCCTCAAGCCTGGAGAACAGGTCCGGGATCGAGTCCGCGGCGGCGATGGCCTCGAACTGTGCCGTGAGGCCGCCGATTGTTCGTTCGAAGCCGTCGAGGCCGGGTTGCAGGTTGGCCCGGTCGATCAACCACGGATCGTTCGGCATGATCCAGCAGATTTTTTCGGGCGCAACACCGTTTTGCAGGCACCACAGGCAGGCGTCGATCCCGGTCTTGCCCGATCCCACCACGACGTAGCCAGTGTGTGGGTGCCGGATCTTCGGCAGGTCGTTCAGTGGCACGCATTGCACGCCGGACTCCACCGTGTATCTGGGCGGGTGGGTCGAGGGCACCGCCGTCTGGGCATGGGTGGCGTCCACCACTTTTTTGCACACCCGCACCTGATGGCTTACGCCGCTAACGAGGGAGGTAAACCGGTGGTCGTCAATGCGGTCGCCGGTGTAGTCGCACATGGGGAAGTAACGGACCCGACCTGACGGCAGAAACTGCTGGTTCATCACCTGATCGAAGTAGCTCACCACCTCGGCGCCGGAGGCTAGCTCATACAAGCCCTCGTTCAGTGCCGTCGTGTCTTTCGTTCCGCTGCCCAGTTCCCGTGAGTTGACGCCATAGAAGGCCGAGGGCTGGTGCAATCGGACAAAGGGGTAGGCATCATTCCAGTGCCCGCCAGGTCGACCGTGTCGATCCACCATCACGATGCGTGCATTCGTTTCCTTGAGCAGCGTATCGACGAAGGCCATGGCCGTCGCGCCAGCCCCGATGACCAGGTAGTCGGTTTCGATAGGATTTGCGTCCATAAGGTTGCACCTTCCCGGAGGCTGCCCCTCCTTAACCTCCGAAGATTAGCCACCCATGCCGCGCGCAATAGAACGAATGCTCCTCACCCACATAACCAATGGAATTAATGGCTGCAGCCTGAATGTCCATACTCAAGTCGGCATGCGCGAAGAAACTTCAGCCATGCGGCCTGGATTTCAGTTAACCGGTAGTCAATGACCGCGCGGTAGACGGACGCCCCGAAAACCGTCCCGGTGAACAACTTGAACGCATTGTCAGGTGTATTTAACGGAATGTTCCATTTAACAACTTTCTGCCTCGGGCGCACGGAAGGCCTTACTGTAGTAGCCGGACTGGTCGAAACAGCAAACCTGCTTCTTGCCGGATGCAAGCATATCGCAGGCATCACCAATTCTTTTTGCGCGCGTCTTAAGTTGCTTGGCTGAAGTAATCCAGTGAATCCAGTCTACTCGTGCGATGGTCGTCGTATTGTTCCAAACGTTACGAGCCTCGGGAGCGGCTGCCAGTGCCTCCTGAAAATCTGCCGGGATGTCAGGCTCGGGTTCCTTCTTCACAGGGGTTAGCTCGAGTGTAACGATATCCCCAACGGCCGCGCCTGCGGCCTCGAGTAACGCTCTACTTACCTGCAGCCAATGGCTCAGTTGACCATCGGGCTCAAGGGTTGCCTGGAAATGCTGTCCATTGATTGTGCCTTCAACTGTCGTCCTTCCTCGCCTCGGAAGCTGTTCACTCGCGTCTCTTGGCAGTACTACGAACGCCCACGACGTATCGTTACCAGGCTTTGCCGGACGAAGAAGCTTTGCTTCGAATCGGGATTTCACATCGATTGTTGTCATTGCAACTCCTCCAACTAATACGCCAAGCTCAGCTGCGGTCGTTACCCAGGCCGACAGACAGGTGCCGATTCCGAGGTTCAGGGACGAGCGGTAACGGCACAATGTGACACATTCGGGATAAGACAGGTCAGTGATGCAGGCCGTTGCGAACCACTTGCCACTCACGCGGGGAATCGGGCTATCCAGTGCCTGGCAATCTCTTCGCGTCGGCAGATCCACACCGCATCGTGGCATTGCACGTAATCGAGAAAACGCGCCAGCGCCATCGCACGACCTGGGTGGCCACTGATCCGCCCATGCAGGCCGATGCTCATCATCTTCGGGTGTTGCGCGCCCTCCTGCCACAACAGGTCGAAAGCGTCCTTGAGCAGCTGGAAGAAGTCTTCACCGCAGGCGAAACCATTGGGCAGCAGATAGCGGGCGTCGTTGTTGACCAGTGTGTAAGGAATCACCAAGTGGGCGGGCGAGCCTGGGAGCCAATAGGGCAGGTCATCGTTGTAGGCGTCCGAGCTATAGAGAAACCCACCTTCCTCACGCAACAGACGGCGGGTGTTCTGGCTGACCCTTCCTGTGTACCAACCCACGGGGCGCTTACCGCAGATCTGCTCGATCACGTCGAGAGTGAGGCGAATATGGCGCCGCTCCTGGTCTTCAGGCATGTCGCGATAGTCCAGCCAACGGTAGCCATGCCCGGCAATCTCATGCCCCGCAGCGCAAAGCGCCAGGCCAATGGCCGGGGTGAGTTCCAGTGCCCGGCCGACGGCGAAGGCGGTCAGCGGCAGGCCGCGGGCGCTGAACAGCTCCAGAATGCGCCACACCCCCGCGCGCGATCCGTATTCGTACATGCCCTCGACGCTCAAGTCCGGTTCCCCCACACGTGGCGGGCGGCCCGGCAGCTCGTGAAGCCAGGCCTCCGACTGGGCATCGCCATTAAGGAGGCATGACTCCGCGCCTTCTTCGATATTGAGTACGAACTGGACCGCGACGCGCGCCTCACCGGGCCAACGCGGGTGGGGCGGGCAGCCGCCATATCCGATGAGGTCGCGAGCGGACATCAGCCCAGCTCGAAGGTCGTGACGCCGAACACACGTTCGTGCGCGATCGCCGGAGGAGGGCCGAGGTACATGCGTGCGCAGCCGAAAACCTCGAGCATGCCCTGTTGGTGCACGAGCGCCATCGCGGCGGGGTTATTCTCCGGGGCATCGAGAAACAGCGGGCCACCCTCGGCAAATTCCGCCAGGCGCGCATAGAGGGCATTGGCTGCCAGGGTGTCATCGGCGAACAAGGGGCCGATCTTGTAGCCTTCCCGGCAGCGCCTTACTACGCCATAGCCGCTTAGCCTGCCCGCGCGCCGGCAACCCACGGCGAGCGCATCGGCCTGGGCTATCCACCCGCTCAGGAAACTTGCGCGCGCGGCGGGAAAACAGGTGCGGTCGTAATCGACAACCTGATCGAACGGGAAGGAGGCCAACGGGACGATGTCCTGGCCGTCTACCTGCGAAGTCGTCGGGCGGGCGGTGAGATCGGCGCGAAAACGCATGTTGCGATGGGAGAAGACGAAACCACCCTTGGCGTAGTAGTCCTGCATCGCGAAGACGCCGTCCATGCCGATGCTCGCGCCTGGGCGCAGTCGGGCGAGGAGTCGCTCGCGGCGTGCGTGCCAGAGGGTATCGCCCAGGCCTTGACCGCGATATTCAGGCCGGACGATGAAAAAACCCATGAAGCCGAATTCGCCATTGTAGGAGGTGATGGCACCGCCGCCGATCAATTCGCCGCCCCGGGACGCCGCGATGAAGGCGGCAGGGTCCGTCGCCCAGAACAGCTCGGCATCGTGAAGGCCGGGATTCCAACCCTCACGGGCAGCCCAATCGACGAGCTCGTCCAGCTCGGGACGGGTCATGTTGCGTATGACCAGCTGATTCGACACCGCGAAGTTCTCCTCAGTCGCTATTGACGGTAAGCCCGACCCGGGTAAAAAAGAGGGTAGCAGGGCACCACCTGTTTGCCATTGGCCTGTCTACCGACCGCTTTGACCCGGAGCATCGGCGGGTTCTTCGCGGATAAACAGCGCGAGCATGCCCAAACTGAACGGTCTTTTGTCCCAGTATCACAATATTGTGTCCTGAAAAGCTGAGTGCAAGGCGCCCTCCGAGGGCTACCTTCAAGCCGACTACTGAAAATAGATGGAGGTAGAAAGTGGATGCACTCACTGCAATGCGCATTGGTCAATCCTGACCGCCGACCCCCTGCTCAAGAACGTTCTGCCGGGCAACAACATGACCCTGGCCATGTAGATGCACTCCCGTGCGGGCTTTGAAGAGACTATCGCTCGCCGTCCGGCTACACGCTTGATAACAACAATAAAATAAAGACTTCGAGGAGGCTGCATGGCCTTTCATCCTATCGTCGCCGACGATGACGACGCTGGTTGCGTCAGCGTTTCGCGCCAATATGCCTGGATCGTTTTTGCACTGACGTTCGGCCTGTTGATTTCCGATTACATGTCGCGTCAGGTGCTGAACGCGGTGTTCCCGTTGCTCAAGACCGAGTGGGCGCTGAGCGACGGACAGCTCGGCCTGCTCAGTGGCATCGTTGCCCTGATGGTGGGGCTGCTGACGTTTCCCCTGTCGTTGCTGGCCGACCGTTTCGGCCGGGTCAAGAGCCTGGCGCTGATGGCGTTGCTGTGGAGCGTGGCGACCCTGGGTTGCGCGCTGGCTCAGGACTACCAGCAGATGTTCATCGCGCGATTCATGGTCGGTGTCGGTGAGGCTGCCTACGGCAGCGTCGGCATCGCCGTGGTGATTTCGGTGTTCCCCAAACACATGCGGGCCACCCTGACCAGTGCCTTCATGGCCGGCGGATTGTTCGGCGCTGTCTTAGGGATGGCCCTGGGCGGCGCCATCGCGGCCAAGCTGGGCTGGCGCTGGTCGTTCGCCGGCATGTCGTTGTTTGGCCTGGTGCTGGCGATGCTTTATCCGCTGATCGTCAAGGAAGCGCGCATTGCGCCATCACGTGTCGCTCCAGTGGCGAACAAGGCAACGGTGGCGGTCAAGCGTCCGCTGCGCACGCTGTGGTCCAGCCGTTCGGTGGTGTCGACCTACATCGGCAGCGGCTTGCAGTTGTTCGTCGGCGGTACGGTGATGGTGTGGATTCCCAGCTACCTCAATCGCTACTACGACATGCCCACCGACAAGGCCGGTGGCATGGCGGCGGGCATCGTGTTGTGCAGCGGTGTGGGGATGATTGTGTGCGGCATGCTCAGCGACCGCCTGTGTCGGCACTCACCGGAGCGCAAGGTCAGCCTGGCCATCGGCTTCTGCCTGGGCAGTTGCCTGTTGCTGTCGACGGCCTTTGCCTTGCAGGCAGGGCCGGTGCAACTGCTGCTGATCTGCCTGGGCATGTTGATTGCTACCGGCACTACAGGCCCCAGTGGCGCGATGGTTGCCAACCTGACCCATTACTCGGTGCACGGTACGGCATTCGCCACGCTGACCCTGGCCAACAACCTGCTGGGGCTGGCGCCGGGGCCGTTCATCACCGGCCGGGTGTCGGACCTCATCGGTCTGCATGCCGCGTTTCAACTGGTGCCATTGATCAGCCTCGTCGCGGCGGCGGTGTTCTTTTATGCCAAGTGTCATTACCACAAAGACATTGCCCGCCTTCAGGGGCAGAGTGTTCCTGAGTCCATGAGCGAATTCGGGCTGGAGGTGAAACTGTGAGTCGTCGTTAACATCCCGACCTGTGCCACAAACACCGTTTTTTGCGGCGACTGTACCAGCAGTCGCCGTTTTTTTTGCCGTGTGTTCAGAATGACTTGGAGGCGGCAGCGTCCGAACCGGACTGTTTCTGCGCGCTGCGCCACACCGCCGGCGGCATGCCGAACTGGTTGATGAACCAGCGGGTAAAGGAACTCGCCATGGAGAAGCCGAACATGTCGGCAATGTGGCTCAGCGAGTGGTTCGGGTTTTCCATATAACGCAGTACCAGGGCGCGGCGCACATCGTTGATCAGGTCGCTGAAGGCACAGCCATGGTCCTTGAGGCGACGTTGCAGGGTGCGCACGTTCATCCCCTGGTGCTGGGCGATCTGCTCAATGGTGGCGCGGCCCATGGGCAACAGCAGGTAGATGGCCTTGCGCACTTCGAACAGCGTCGAGGTGGACTCGGGGCTTTGCAGCGAGTCCAGGTAGCTCTGGGCATGACGGGCCATGGTCGGGTCGGCATCGGGGTTGATCATGTCGAGGCTGGCGACAGGGCAAACGATGCCATTGAACTCGCTGCCGAATTCCAGGTTGCAGCCGAATACGCGTCGATGCAGGTACAGGTTGTCCGGCGGCTGGTGCATGAAATTGACGCTGTAAGGGCGCCAGTGCGAGCCGAGCAGGGCCGAGCACAGACCGAACGTCACGCCGATGGCCAGCTCCGTGGCCTGGCGACTGGGCATCGGCGACTCGGTGACCATTTCTTCACGGATGATCACCATCTTGCCGCACTCTTCAACGAAGATGGCCAGCGAGTCGTTCATCAGATGACGGTAGCGCACCATCACCTGCAGCGCTTCGCGCAGGGTGCGTTGATGGCTGAGCAGCAGGCTGACCACGCCGAAGTCCGATAACTGGCGCGACTCGGCCATGCTCAGGCCGAAGGTCTGGCAACCGCTGGCGATGGCCGAATCTTCCAGCAGACGCACGGCGGCATCGATGGGAATGCGCGATTCCGGGTCTTGCAGCTGAGCCTTGTTCAGGCCTGCGACTGCCATGACGTCGAGCGGGTTGAATCCCAGGTCCTGGGTAACGTCCAGGTATTTGGTCAAAACGGCGGCGCGAACAAGCGTGGGCATGCGTAGGACTTCCCTCGGCCGATGGTGACGTGAAGATGTGTTGCGCGATCGGGTGCTGTTCTGATGACGTTTGCGCTGCTCCCGGGACGATCCCGGTGGGGGACTGCAAGTAGCGCGATCAGATCCAGGATCGTATTTTTTGCATCACCATCGAATGGGTTGCTGGGCCCGAATTCACGAACCGCTGGAGCCATCAAGGACCCAGGATCCTGGGCGGTCTACGTGTATCCGGTAGGTGTTGTGGCCCCCATCAACGGAGCAGGGGCCACTGACTCATAGTAGGTTGCACGAGCGCGGTGCAAGGAGCATTTCAGGACAGAATCTTCGCGTATTGGGACGCTTGCGCAAGGGTGGCGGGGTCAGAAACGTCGGGGGTGCGAGGCTCAGGCAATGTGGCTGGCCAACAGGCTTGAGTCGGCCATTAACCTGCTTTCTTATTCAGGCGACAGGGGCCCGGATGCCGTCTTGCTCGCTCGGTAGGAGACGGCCCAAGCCGAGGGTGTCTTGCCAAAACGGCTGCGGAACCAGCGTGAAAAATCACCGGCAGAGGAAAACCCGAGGAGTTCGGCGACTTCATACAATCGGCGCTTGCTGTTGGCCAGATACTCTTCGGCGAGTTCGGCGCGTACGGCATTCATGATGGTCGTGACACTCTCTCCCTCGGCTGCCAGGTGTCGGTTGAGGGTGCGTCGGTGCATTCCGAGATGCTGGGCCACGCCATCGACGGAGCACAGTCCGCTTGGCAGCAGCATCTTGACGATCTGGCGTACCCGCTGCGCCGGTTCGTCGCGCAGGTTGGCCAACTGCATGTCCAGCGATCGTTTCACCTCGCGATGCAACGCGGGGTCGGCCGTGGGAATAGGCAGGTCCAGATCATGCCGACGGCATACGATGGCATTGAATTCCTGGGAAAACTCGATGTTGGTACCCAACACGCGGTGGTGTACTTCAAGGCTGGAAGGTCGCTCGTGAGTGAAACTGACCCTTGCCGGCCGGAAGGCATGGCCGCTCAGGATGCTCAACGTGCGAAGCATAATACCGGTTGCCTGTTCAATCGCCTGGCGCCAGACGCCACGATGGCCCTGCATGTTTACACCCACATGCAGCAGGGTCAGGTCGCCTGCATCCTCGAGCCACATTTGTACACCGGCGTTATGCAAGCGCGTATAGCGAAAGCACGATTGCAGCGCTGCGCGAAGTGTTGGCTCTTCGCGGATGAGCAGCGCGAGCATGCCAAAGTTGGAGAGGTGCCGGGTTTCCGCAAGCAGCAGCCCGAAGGCCTCCTGGCCGGACAGGCGGGCTGACTCCTCCAGCAGCCAGCCTACCGAATCGCTGCTGATCATGATGTTGGGATCGTCGAGGACACTGGCCGGTAGCCGGGTCATGCGCAGCATGCGAAATGGATCGAGCCCCACTGAACGGGCAACCTGCTCAAAGTCGGTAAGGCTGGCGCTTCGCGTCAAGGTATACATGCTTGGCCTCGTGTCCCAGTTTCACCAGATTGTGTCCCGGGAAGCTTAGTGCAGGACAACCGCCCAAGGCTACCTTCACGCCGACAATGACAACAAAGATGGAGGTAGATAATGGACACGCGCACCGCTACAGGTATCGGCCAGCCGCTCGCGGCAAGGGCGCAGGTGGACGCCGACGACCCCGATGCATTCAACCACTGCTTTGCCGAACTCAACGGCATTCGCATGCATTACATCGACGAGGGACAAGGGCCTCTCGTCATCCTGCTGCACGGTTTTCCTTACCTTTGGTACATGTGGCGGCGCCAGATCGCGGCACTGGCCGAGGCCGGTTATCGAGTCGTGGTCCCTGATCAACGGGGGTTTGGCCAAACCGATCGACCCGATGCCATTGAAGCCTATGACATGAGTCAGGCCGTCGGCGACATGGTCGGCTTGATGGCGACGCTGGGCGAAACATCGGCTGTGATCATCGGGCACGACCTGGGCGCCTGGGTGGCCCAGGCGGCGGCCATGCTGCGGCCGGATCTGTTCCGTGGCCTGGTGATGCTCAATACGCCAGTGCCGCCGCGGGGCAAGGTCAAGCCGACCATAGGCTTGCAGGCAATGGCGAAGGGCAGGGTGTATCACCACCTGTATTTCCAGCAGCTCCACAAGCCGGACCGCGAGTTGGCCAGCGATGCGCGCAAGACCTTGCGCAGCGTCTTCTACTCGATCTCCGGCAGCGCTGTCGGGGCTGAACGCTGGCGCCTGTTCGTCGAACCTGGTGAACCCATTCTCAACGCGTTCACTGAGCCGAAGGGCGAGTTCCCGTCATGGCTGAGCCCACGGGCGCTCGACTACTACGTCACTGAATACACGCGCACAGGGTTTACCGGTGCCTTGAACTACTACCGCTGTCGTGACCGGAACTGGGAGATCACCGCGTTTCTCGACGGTGCGCTGGTACGCCAGCCGAGTATGTTCATTGGCGGTGCCGCCGACCCTTCGCTGGAACCGGACGAAATCCGCGCGCTCTACGAACGGCTCGACACTTATCTGCCCGGGCTGCAGAAGAAGGTCTTGCTACCCGGCGTGGGCCACAGCGCCGCGGAAGAAAGCGTCGATCAAGTCAATGAATTACTCCTGACCTTTCTCGAGCAACTGGAGCGCTAGAAACAAGTGCACTGCGCGTGGTCGCGATCACTCGCGGCCAGGCACAGTGCTTGCACTCGTTCAGCCGGCAGCCTTGACCAGCAGATGGTCACCGAACTGCTCGCGCAGACGGTTCTTCTGGATCTTGCCCGTAGCACCCAACGCAATCGTATCGACAAAGATCACATCATCCGGCGTCCACCACTTCGCGATCTTGCCTTCATAAAATGCGAGCAGTTCTTCTCGCGTCAGTGTCGCTTGCGGCTTCCTGACGACGATCAGCAATGGGCGTTCGTCCCACTTGGCGTGTCTGGCGGCAATGCAGGCCGCCTGGGAGACTGCCGGATGGCCCATCGCAATGGTTTCCAGCTCGATGGAGCCTATCCATTCGCCGCCCGACTTGATCACATCCTTGCTGCGATCGGTGATCTGCATGAAGCCATCGACGTCGATGGTCGCTACATCGCCGGTTGGGAACCACCCTTGGCCTGCGTGCTCGAGCAGCGGCGAACTGTTCGTTTCGTTCCTGAAATAATCGCGCACCACCCAGGGTCCACGCACCAACAGCTCACCCGAGGTTGCGCCGTCCCAGGGTAATTCCATGCCATCGGCGTCAACGATCTTCATGTCGACGCCAAACACCGCCCGGCCTTGCTTGGATTGCACGACATGACGCTCTGCCGGGGACATTTCGAGGTGCCTGGCCTTCAGGGCGCCGACGGTTCCGATAGGGCTCAGCTCCGTCATCCCCCAGACGTGCAATACCGCTACGCCGTAGGTTTGCTCAAAGGTGTGCAGCATGGACGGGGGGCAGGTCGCGCCACCAATGATGCTGCGTTTCATGCTGGAGAATTGCCGGCCGGTTTTTTCCAGATGACCAAGCAAGCCTTGCCACACGGTCGGGACACCCGCCGACAGTGTCACCTGCTCGGCTTCGAGCAGTTCGAACAGCGATGCTCCATCCAGGGCCGGTCCGGGAAATACAAGTTTTGCCCCGACCATGCACGCGATGTAGGGAAGTCCCCAGGCGTTGATATGAAACATCGGCACAACGGGCAGGATCACGTCGTGCGCCGAACAATTCAGGGCGTCGGGGAGCGCGGCGGCATAGGTGTGCAGCACCGACGAGCGATGACTGTACAAAACCCCTTTCGGGTTGCCCGTCGTGCCAGAGGTGTAGCAGAGCGTACTGGCGGCATCCTCGTCGAAAACCGGCCAGGCGTAGCCGGCGGATCCCTGTTGAAGGAGGTCTTCATAGCACAGCAAGTTGTCGATGCCGGCATCCTTGGGCATACGCGCCTGATCGGTCATGGCGATGAACGCCTTGACCCCATTGCAGCGCCCGGCGATGGCCTGGATCAGTGGCAGGAAGGTCAAGTCGAAGAAGATGTACTGGTCTTCGGCGTGATTGGCGATGTAGGCGACCTGGTCTTCATGCAGGCGAGGGTTGATGGTATGCACAATGGCACCCATGCCGGCAACGCCGTAGTACAACTCCAGGTGCCTATAGCCATTCCATGCCAGTGTACCGATTCGCTCGGAAGGCTTGACGCCCAGGCGGGTCAGCGCGCTGGCCAGCTGGCGCGCGCGGCGGTGGCAGTCACGGAAGGTGTAGCGATGGATATCGCCCTCCACCCGACGGGATACGATCTGCGTATCGCCGTGATGGCGGTCGGCATGTTCAATGAGTGAGGAAATCAAAAGCTGCTTTTGCATCATCAGGCCTTTCATGGCATCGCTCCGTTCGCTTGTCTGTGATCGGGGAGCGAGCAGGCGGCCAGGCCCGGGTCAGATGTCGCGTCAAGACCGCGCCCCGACACAGCCTGTTTCCCTCCCCTGAATGATTGCTAACCGGCAACTGGCCCGGTCGCCCCTTGAACCAGAGGCGCCGGGGTTTCCCGTGAGATCCGGGTCAGTTGAATGCCGTCAGGTCCTTCGGCGCGATGTCATGTTGCTCGCAATAAGCCAGATAGCGTTGCAACCCGGTCTTCCAGTTCTCCAGCGCGACGATGTTGTCGTTGCCGTCAAGGAACGCGAGGTCGCCATTAACCTGAACCAGTGTGAGCACATACCCGTCTGTGCTTGCCGTGCTGACGACTTCCGGCGTGTGAGTCGATCCGGCCGTCTCATAGACGATGCTGCCAGGGCCGGCGATCCAGTCATGCTCCTTGTATTTCCATTGGCCTTCGAACGTGTAGACCATCACCGTACCCGTGTGGTGATGCTTGGGCAGTTGCATGTCGATCGGCGCCTTCATCATGACAATCCATTCACCGCGAATCGGGTCAAGCTTGAAGTACTTCAGCAGGACGTTTTCGGCATAGGGCGTAAAGGGAATCCACGGCAGCGATTCGCCATCGATGACTGCGGTGTCGACGTGTTCGTAGAGCATAGGTATCTCCATTGTTTTTGTTTGAGGTCGAGCATTTGTGAGCGGCCAGGGCTGCCCGACTGACTCGGATGGTCGGTCGGGTGCCCTAAATTCTCCCGGAGGGAACCCGTTTGGATTAGGCGAGCGGGGTGCCCGCAAGGGTTGCGCGGAGCATCTTTCTGGGTGCATTGCCGTAGTCCGCCACCGCGTAGTGCTGGACTTGCAGGTTGTCCCACATGGCAATCGTGTTGGTTCGCCACTTCAGGCGTACCTGGTACTCCGGAATGGCAGCCTGGGACATCAGGTAGTTCATCAGGTGATGAGCCTCTGGCATGAAGTCCTGGCCGTAGCGGATATCCTCGAAGTTGAAGAAGTTCGAGAAGTGGGTCGTGAACGCGGAGTTGACGAACAAGACCCTTTCGCCGGTCTCCGGATGGGTCAGCACCACCGGGTGTTCAACGGCGGGGTTCTTCGCGGCCATCCCATGACGCTCTTCGCGTGGCAACTGGGCGCCGAAAGTCTGCTCGGCGCCATGCTTTGCATACAGACCGTCGATTCGTTGCTTGATGGCCTGCGGCAGTTTTTCGTAAGCCATCACCATGTTGGAAAACAAGGTATCGCCGCCGGCCTCCGGCCCCATCTCGCAGCGCAAAACCGCACCGCGGGGCGGCGCCGGCTTGTAGGTGACATCGGCATGCCAGAGGTTTTCGCGGCTGGCCTTTTCGACATAGCTCTTGGGTTTACCCGGATCGAGATTGCGATACAGCATCAGCAGCTTGTCCGCCTCCGGATGGCTCGGTGCCAGGGGGTGGGCTTCCAGTTCGCCGAATTGCGCGGCGAAGTGCTGTTGCTCCAGGGGGGTGATGTCCTGGTCGCGGAAGAACAGCACTTTGTGCTTCAACCACAGTGCCCTGATTTCTGCGATCAGTTCGGGGTCCTGGGCAGCGTCGGCCAGGTTGACGTTGCTGAGCTCGGCACCGATGGCGGGGGAGCAAATCTGCACCTTGATCGAATGCTGGCGCACTGACGAGCGGATAATGGCGGGTGCCGAGGCGGGAAGAGGTGAAGGAGCGTCTTGGGGTGCGGCGACTGTTGTCATTGTTGTCTCCAATCCGTGCTTGTCCGGGTGCGCTGTGCACATCCGGTATAGGTAGCGGGTCCCTGCCAGTGGGGCAGGGATGCAGGTCCAATAGTAGGTGTCCAGGGCGCAATGTCATGGGCATGGCGGGACAGTTTCTTCGCATATTGGGACGCTGGAGAGGAGGAGAACGAACAAAGTTGCTCGCGGGCTGCAGTACCCGGCCGGTCTGCATCTGACTGCGCAATTGGAGAGTCGCTTGCGCAATCGGGGAGGTTGGCGGGCAGTGCAATCGCTAGTTTAGGGTCCATCCAGCAACAAGACCTCGCTAAAGGAAGGCTTATGCAATACAGGCTTGCCATCGCCCACTGTGGGCCCTGCGCTTTTGAGTCGACTAAGGGAAACCTTTAGCCGGGTTGAAGATTTCCCCCCAGAGGATGCTGTTCATCTCGATATCGGCGCGGCGCCTGCTGACTTACCTTGGTTAGACAAGAGGCGTGTCGTCGTGGCGGACTGTTCCATTGAGCCCGCCTGGCGTTTTACCCCCATAACAACAATAGGCCTGACAATGCTCGAACCCATCGTTCTCTATATCCCTGATGCAATCCGCCTTCCTGCGCAAGAAGGCTCGGTGTTCGGCTGCCGGCATTTTTAATTTTCAGTTCGAATCTGCTCCTATAAATACAGTGCCCAGCACATACAAGTGTGGAGAAGTTAGATGTATCAGGTAAAACAATCTTGCCGTGGGCTCGGTATTGCCGGCGTATTGGGAATGATCTGTTCACCATTGGCAGTCTATGCCGATGTTGTCGATGACAGTCACTTGAAAGTGGATACGCGCAACTTCTACTTGCACCGTAACTACACCAATAACAACGCGCCAGTTTCTGAAGTGCATAGTTGGTCTCAGGGTTTCGATGCGCAGTTTACGTCCGGTTATACCGACACGGCCCTGGCCATCGGCCTTGATGTGGATGCGCAGTACGCCGTGCGCCTGGATTCGTCGGGCAACGACGGTTCGCTGCCCTACAGCGTCCGTGACCAGCAGACGGCCGATGACTACAGTCGCGCCGGTGCAACCTTCAAGATGCGCTACAGCAAGACCGAGCTGAAGGTGGGTGACCTTCGCCCACAATTGCCGGTGGCGTACGATGACACCAGCCGGCAACTGGATACGATCTATCAAGGGGCTGTGGTCGAGTCCAGGGAAGTCGACGGGTTGACGATGACCGGTGGCCGGTTCTGGTCTGCCGTGACGCGGGAATCTTCCAACCACGAGAAACTGTACAAGTTTGGCTCCACCGATAATCTCGACAGTGACGGCCTGGATTTCGGCGGCGCAACTTACGACATTACCAAGAACCTGCAAGCCAGTTATTTCTACGGCGTGTTGCACGATATTTATCAGCAACACTATTTCGGCCTGATGCATATGGCTGACCTGGGTAATGGCTACAAACTTAAAACCGACTTGCGCTACTTCAATAACAATGAAGATGGCAATGCCTTGAACGGTGAGATCGACAACCGTTCCTACGGTGGTTTGTTCACTTTGCTCAAAGGCGCGCACATGTTTGGCCTCAGTTACCAGCGCATGCTCGGTGACAGCGTGTTCCCGACGATGAACGGTTATATCCCGCAACCTTACCTGGTGCACTGGTCGTCCCTGGGGTTTGTCCGCCCGGATGAAAAGTCCTGGGGCGCGCGCTACAGCTATGACTTTGCCGGGATGGGCATGCCGGGGCTCAAGCTCTACACCCGCTACATCAAGGGTACCAACTGGGACCGAGGCAACAACCTGAGCGACAACCAGGAAAGCGAACGCTTCCTGGGTCTCAGCTACGTGGTCCAGAGCGGAGCGCTGCAAGGCTTGGGGCTGGACCTGCGCAACATCGACGTGAAACAGAAGTACGGCTACGACTACAACGAATTCCGTGTCGCCACGACCTACACCTGGAAGTTCTGGTAAGCCCGGTCCATCCGGGGTTTGACCCCATAACAATAAGAGGCGTGACCATGTTCGAACCCTTTGTCCTTTGCATCTGCCCCGCAACTTCCCAGTCGGTGTGCTGTGCACCGTCACCCGGCGCGCTGCGCGCATGAGCGGATTCCAAGAGGAGCAAACACTAGTGAATATCCAGGTCGATAACGCGGTCCTGCAGCAGCAGAAGAAGAAAACCTACATTTACGAGTGGTACGTGGTCGGCTTGTGCATGATCGCCTACATCTTTTCATTTGTGGATCGGCAGATCCTGGCGCTGATGATCGAGCCGATCAAAGCCGACCTGCAGATCAGCGACACCCAGTTCAGCTTGCTGCACGGGCTGGCCTTTTCGTTGTTCTATGCGTTCATGGGCATGCCCATCGCCTATCTGGCCGATCGCTTCTCCCGGCCGAAGATCATCGCCGTCGGCGTGGTGTTCTGGAGCCTGGCGACGGCTGCCTGCGGCCTGAGCAAGAACTTCCTGCACATGTTCCTCGCCCGCATTGGCGTTGGCGTCGGCGAAGCGGCCCTGTCGCCCTCGGCCTATTCGATGTTCAGCGACATGTTCCCCAAGGAGAAACTCGGCCGCGCCGTGGGCATCTACTCGATCGGCTCGTTCGTCGGTGGTGGCCTGGCCTTCCTGGTGGGCGGCTATGTGATCGCGATGCTCAAGGACATGAACACCATTGAGGTCGCCGTTCTCGGCGCGATGAAGGCCTGGCAGCTGGCGTTCTTCATTGTCGGGCTGCCCGGCATCGTGGTCGGCCTGTTGATCTGGCTCACCGTGCGCGATCCGGCGCGCAAAGGCCTGCAGGTCGATGCGCAGGGTCGGGCGAAGAAGGTCGCGATGAGCGATGGCTTGCACTTCCTTGGCCGCCACCGTGCCACTTTCACCTGCCATTACCTGGGCTTTTCGTTCTACGCCATGGCCCTGTTCTGCTTGATGAGCTGGAGCCCGGCGCTGTATATCCGCAAGTTTGGCCTGTCGCCGATGGAGGCCGGCTACATGCTCGGCACCGTGCTGTTGGTGGCCAACACCGCCGGGGTACTGTTCGGTGGATGGCTCACCGATTATCTGGCGAAGAAAGGTCATCAGGACGCTGCCATGCGCACTGGCGTCATCGGTGCCCTCGGCATGGCGGTGCCGGCCGTGCTGTTCTCGCAAGTCGATCAACTTTGGCTGTCGGTGACCCTGTTGGTGCCGGCGATGTTCTTCGCTTCGTTCCCGATGCCGGCGTCCACGGCAGCGATGCAGATCCTCGCGCCGAACCAGGTACGTGCGCAGGTATCAGCGGTGTTCCTGCTGATCAGCAACCTGCTGGGGTTGGGCCTGGGCACCACGCTGGTGGCGCTGTTGACCGACCGCTACTTCGGATCGCCTGCGGCAGTCGGCTCGTCGATGTCGCTGGTGATCGCCGGCGCCTCGGCATTGACCGTACTTCTACTGTGGCGTGGTTGCCGTCATTTCCGCGAAAGCTATGCCCGTGAGCACCCGACCCGGGCCTGATTGGTCATAGTCCACGATCGGCGCCCCGGCCTCGCTCCTGTTAAAGGGAGCGGGGCCGAGGTGCTCCAGGTCAGGAGAACCCTTGATGTTGAATGACGTACACCTGCTTGAACGGCACAGCCTGCTCAGCTCGGCCGATTACCGCGAGATCAAGGACAAGGTCAGCCAATACCTGTGCCCCCACAGCTTCAACGTGCTGTGTGACGAGCCGATCCACACCCGGCTCAACGGCGTATTCTTCGGCGATTCGGCACTGCTCGACCTGCGCTATGGCGCGCCGGTGGAGATCACCATCGGCGACATTACCGATCAGTACCTGTTTCGCATCACCTTGCAGGGGCATTGCGAAGTGGCCCACGGGCGGCGCAGCGCGGCGATGCAGTCGGGCTACCTGAGCGTTTCCTCGCCGTTCGCGCAAAGCCGCATCGTCACCGATGGCGAGTGCCGCAACCTGATCCTGCGCGTCGACCGTGATGCCCTGGAGACGCAACTGCAACGCCTGCTCGGCCGCAGCCTGCGACAGTCGGTGATCTTTGATGTCAGCGTCGACCACCTGGGCGTCGGGGTCGTCAGCCTCTATCACACCCTGGACTACATTTGCCGGCTGTACGGCAGCGGCGTTGACGGTTCGCGCCTGGCCAGCGGCCTGTCCGAATACCTGATGCAGTTGCTGCTCACTCAGCTGCCGCACAACTACTCGGCGGATCTGTTGATCGACTCGCGCGCGCCGCTGCCGCACCACGTGAAAAAGGCCCGTGACTACATCGAGGAACACCTCGACGAACCGATCAGCCTGACGACCCTGAGCGAACTGTGTGGCGTCTCGGTGCGCACCTTGCAGAACGGCTTCAACCAGTTCCTCCAGCAGGCGCCGGTCGAGTACATCCGCGACCGTCGCCTGGCGGTGATCCACGAATCGCTCAAACAGGGCAGGGCCGGCGAGACCGTCACCGATATCCTGTTGCGTCATGGCATCAACAGCTTCGGGCATTTTTCCAGCGCCTACCGGCAGCGCTATGGTTGCCTGCCGTCGGACACCCTGCGGCGGCAAAAGCATTGAGACTCCTGCGCAATCCGTCATTCGGCTGCGCAATCGGATGAGTCCGTGGCGGTGCGGCTCGATAGGATCGAGTCTCTGACAAAAAGGAGTATCTGCATGAATATTACTGTGCTGGGTGGTGGTCACGGCTGTTACGCCGCTGCTGTCGAAATGGCTGAAAAGGGCCACCAGACCCGCCTCTGGCGTCGAGACGGCGCCGCGCTCAAGGAACTGCTGGCCATCGGCAGCCTGACCATCAAGGACTACAAGGGCACCCGCAAATTGTCCGTCGGCCAGCAGGGCGACAAGCTCTCGTTCAGCGACGACCTGGCCGAAGCCCTGGCCGACGCACAATTGGTGATCATCCCGCTGCCGTCGACCTCCCACGAAGACCTGGCCAAACATGTTGCGCCGCACCTGCACGACGGTCAGGTGGTGTTCCTGCCGCCGGGCACCTTCGGCAGCTTCGTGTTCGCCAAGGCCATGGCCGATGCGGGCAACCGCAGCAAGGTCGCCTTCGCAGAAACCGGTACGCTGCCGTACCTGGTACGCAAACACGGCGCCAGCGACCTGGTGATCAGCGGCTATGCCACCCGCCTGCCGACCGGGGTATTGCCCAGCAACCTGTCCGAGCATGCTTTCGCGGTGCTGCGTGAAGCCTACCCGAGCGTCGAGCCGATTGAAGACGCCCTGAGCGGTGCGTTGATGAACGCAGGTCCCATCATCCACCCGCCGCTGATCATGATGAACGCAGGTCCACTGGAGCATTTCGAGGCCTGGGACATTCACAACGAAGGCACCCAACCGTCAATTCGCCGCGTGACCAACCAGCTCGATGCCGAGCGCATGGCCGTGCGCGAAGCACTGACCTACGGCGCGCCGCATTTCCCGCTGGCCGACCACTACAACACCACCGAAGGTGACGAGTGGATGTACGGTCGCGGTGCCCATGGCAAGCTGACCGACAGCGGCGACTGGCGCGAAGACATCGACCTGCAGAAGCATCGCTACATGCTCGAAGACACCCGCCTGGGCCTGTCCTTCCTGGTGTCCGTCGGTCGCTGGGCCGGTGTGCCGACTCCGGTTGCGCAAGGCCTGCTGAGCATTGCCTCGGTCGTCGCTGCGCGTGATCTCTACGCCGAAGGCCGCACCCTGGAAAACCTCGGTCTGGCCACGCTGAGTCGGGCGCAGATGACCGAGCTGCTGACCAAGGGCTACAACTGATGAACGCCGCGCTGCCCCAAGTCAGCGTGGTCGGTGCCGGGCGGATGGGCGAGGGCATTGCCCTGGCATTCATCCATGCGGGCCTGCCGGTGACCCTGATCGATATCAAGGATCGCGCCGAGGATGAGCGGCACGGCTATTTCGAGCGTGTGCGCAACAACATCCACAACGAATTGCAGATGCTGGTACGCCTTGGTGTGCTCGAAGGGCATCAGGCGGACATCGCGCTAGCCCGGTTGACGCTGCAATCCAGATCCCAAGCCGCAGAGGTTTTGCGCCAGTGCGACCTGGTGTTCGAAGCGGTGCCGGAAGTCATCGCAGTCAAGCAGGAGACCTTCGCCTGGGTCAGCGAGCATGTCCCGGCCTCGACCATCATCGCCTCGACCACTTCGACTTTCCTGGTCACCGAACTGAGCGAAATGGTCAGTGAGCCCCAGCGCTTCGTGAACGCGCACTGGCTAAATCCCGCGTACCTGATGCCGTTGGTGGAAGTCAGCCGCAGTGATGCGACCTGCCCGCAGGTGGTCCAGAGGCTGCTGCAACTGCTCAAGCGCATCGGCAAGGTGCCCGTGGTGTGCAACCCGGTGGCTGGCTACATCGTGCCGCGCATCCAGGCATTGGTCATGAACGAAGCGGCACGGATGGTGGAAGAGGGCGTGGCCAGTGCAGAGGATATCGACACGGCGGTACGCGTCGGCTTTGGTTTACGTTTCTCGGTGCTGGGCTTGCTTGAGTTCATCGACTGGGGCGGCGGCGACATTCTTTACTACGCCTCGCGCTACCTGAGTGGTGCGCTGTCACCGCGCTTCGAATCGCCGCAGGTCATCGCCGACAACATGCAAAACGGCCGCAATGGCTTGCGCGATGGCCAGGGTTTCTACGACTACCGCGACATGGACGTAGACGCCTACAAGCAGCAGCGCCTTGGCGACTTTGTTCGCAAGCTGGAGTTGTCGGGGCTGACGCCTGCGTTCGATGGCGCCTTGAAACAGGCCTGAGCATCAGGGCCTGGAGGCCGGGCCCTGACACGCTTCACGCTACGATTTCCCGGTCCTACAGGCAGTACTGGCTGGTGGGCAGCACGTCGATCTTGTCGAAATCGATGAAGCGGCTGCAACTGTCCATCATCGCCGCCAGGTTGCGCTGGAATTTCGCGTCGTCGCCCGCCGCATCGAAAAAGGCCATGGGATCGGTCATGGCCGCTGGCGGAAAACATTCCTCGACGATGGCGTCGATCCGTGGGGCGCCGTGGGTCAGTGCCGACACCACCAGGTTTTGCACGTACTGGAAGTTGGCTTGCGTGTCCACGGCCACGGCCGTGTGATGGTTGCGCCAGATGTCCAGCCAGGCCTCGGGGGTCAGCCGTGGAGGGCGGGTCAGCAGGGCCAGTTGGGCAAATCCGTGGGTACGCTCACCGGGCGTTGCCGGGAACCGGGTATTGGCGATGGCGACCGACTCGCAGACCAGGTAGGCGGCCATGCGCGCGGTTGCCGCGCTGATCAATTGGTCGAACGGGCGACGGGCCGGGCCGTTGGCACTGTCCAGCCACAGCGACAGGCTGCCATTGGGCAACGGTCGGTTGTTTTC
The DNA here is from genome assembly GCF_949767755.1 of Pseudomonas sp. IT-P4. NCBI lineage: Bacteria > Pseudomonadati > Pseudomonadota > Gammaproteobacteria > Pseudomonadales > Pseudomonadaceae > Pseudomonas > Pseudomonas sp. IT-P4. Next base: position 55,904 of record NZ_CATKPX010000027.1, read on the forward strand.
CTGGCGCAGGCCGCTGGCCGGCTGGACATCGGCATCGGCCAGGTTCAATTGCACACCTAGGGCACCGAGTGCCTGCAATTGCCCGGCGACCTCGCTGCGCAGGCGATGGGCGAAGGTATCAGGACTGACTTGGGTATCACGCCACAGCAGATAGATGACTTTTTCCATAGCTATCAAGCTCCTCGTTGCGGTTGATGGATGGGGTCGCGGTCGTGCTGTCTGGCCCATCCGGATGACCGAAAATCCCTGGCGTCATAGTCAATCAAGGTCAGCCCCGGGTAATACTTCAAACAGACTATTGACTCACAATATGAGGGCAATGACTGCGCCGCTCGACGCCGGGCAGCCATGGAAAACAGCAGCTAAGCTCTCTTGCGCCGGGGTGGCAGTGCAAGCGTTGCCCCGGGAGGTCCATTTCCGGCAAGGGAGCCACCCGCCATGAGCGCCGAACAGAGTCATTACAGCCCGCCGACCCTGCTGGTGGTCGATGACACGCCCGACAACCTGATGCTGATGACGGATCTGCTCAAGGATCGCTACCGGGTCAAGGCCGCCAATAGCGGTGAAAAGGCTTTGCGCGTACTGCAGGGCGACACCCTCCCGGACCTGATCCTGCTGGACGTGATGATGCCCGGGCTGTCCGGCCATGAAGTGGCCCGGCAGCTCAAGCGCGACCCGCGTACCCGCGACATTCCGATCATCTTCCTGACGGCCATGGCCGGCACCGAAGACGAGATCCATGGCCTGGAACTGGGGGCCGTCGACTACATCACCAAACCGATCAGGCCGGCGCTGGTTCTGGCGCGGGTGGATACCCAGCTCAAGCTCAAGGCGGCGGCAGACTTCCTGCGCGATCACAACGACTATCTGGAGAAGGAAGTGGCGCGCCGGACCCGAGAGGTGATTGCGATCCAGGATGTGGCCATCCAGGCCATGGCTTCACTGGCCGAGACTCGCGATAACGAAACCGGCAACCATATCCGGCGGACCCAGCATTACATCAAGGTGCTGGCGGAGCATCTACGCGGTCATCCGCGCTTCAGTCACTTTCTCACCGAGGCCACCATCGCGTTATTGTTCAAGTCGGCGCCGCTGCATGACATCGGCAAGATCGGCATCCCCGACCATATCCTCCTCAAGCCGGGACGCTATACCGAGGAAGAATTCGAGATCATGAAGACCCATACAACGCTGGGGCGTGACGCCATCCAGCATGCCGAGGATCAGCTCGGCATTCGCGCCGAATTCCTCAGCCTGGCCAAGGAGATTGCCTACAGTCACCAGGAAAAATGGGACGGCAGTGGCTATCCGCAAGGGCTGGCGGGTGACGACATCCCTATCAGCGCCCGGTTGATGGCGGTGGCGGACGTCTATGACGCGTTGATCAGCCGTCGGGTCTATAAAGCGGGGATGCCCCACGAGCAGGCCGTCGAGATTATTCGTCAGGGGCGCGGCACGCACTTCGACCCCGATATCTGCGATGCCTTCCTGGATTGCCTCGAACAGTTCCAGACCATTGCCGAGCGCTTCGCCGATACCGACCAGGACATGGCCGTCCAGCGGGCGGCCATGGAGCGTCTCGGCCAGACTCCGTGAACCGGCAACTGTGCCTTTGTCAGTAATTTCATCAGGTCCACGAGGATAGTCATGGCTGGTTTGCGTACCCTGCTTGAGCGCCTCGCGCTGCTTCACAAACTGATCCTGGGTTTTTCAGCGCTGCTGCTGTTGGTGCTGGTGCTCGGCGTGCAAAGCCTGCGCACCCAGCAATCGCTGAAGCAGGACATGCAGAACCTCTATCTGCAGGAACTGGTCGGCATGGAGCACTTGCAGGAAGCACGTGTGCAATTGCCCCATATGCTGCAAGCGCTGCAACGCGCGGTGGGCACCGACAGCGCACAGATTCGTGTCGAATCCCTGCAGCAACTGCAGGAAATCCGCGAAGGCCTGCAGCAGGCCGTGGCCCGCGCCAAAGTGACCTTAAAGCGTGCGGAGAATCTGGCGCGTCTCTCCGAGTTCGATCTGTTGCTGCAACAGTTGCAGCGTCTTGGCGACCAGGCCTTTGTATTGATCGACCAGGGCCAGCAGAACAAGGCGTTGGTGCTGCTCAATAGCAGTGAATTCCAGCAACTTGCCCAGCAGGCCGACGGCCTGTTGTATGCGATCGCCCAGGTCAAGGAAGCCTCGATTCGCGACACGGCCAAGGACATTGCCGAGTTTGCCGAACACAGCACCATGCTGACCTACGTCCTGTTGTTCGGCGGCTTGTCGCTGGCATTGCTGTTGTCCTGGGTCGTCAGCCAGTCGATTCGCAATCCGCTCAACCGGGTGCGGGTGGCGGTAGACCAATTGGCCGCCGGGCAGCTCGATCAACCGATTCCCCACACCGACCTTAACAACGAAACCGGCGATCTGGCGCGGGCCATCGCCAAATTGCAGACCGAGTCCCAACAACTTGAGCGTCAGCGCTGGATCAAGGCCCATACCGCTCAATTGCAGGTCGATCTGCAGCAGGCGGAAACCCCGGCCGAACTGGCGCAGGTGTTCCTGCAATGCATGGCCGGCCTGCACGGAATCTGCCAGGGGGTGCTGTACAGCGCGCAGGAGGATTCCGGCACGCTGCTGTTGATGGGGCGTTATGCCACCGATTCCGAGCGGCCACCCGAGGCGCAAGTCATGTTCGGTGATGGCCTGCTGGGGCAGTGCGCGGTGGATCGAGTGCCGCGTCAGTTTCAGTCGATGCCGGAGCAATACTGGCGTTTGCGCTCGCCCCTTGGCGAGGTCCCGGCCCGTTGCCTGCTACTGCAACCCATTGTCCGTGGCGATCGGTTGCTGGGGGTGCTCGAACTGGCCGGGCTGGAACCCTTGGGCGAGCGTGAACTATTGCTGCTGCAGGAAGCCACCCCACGTTTGGCCGCGGCCATGGCGATTCTGGAGCGTAATCAGGCGGTCAAGACCCTGTTGGCGGAGACCCGGCGCCAGGCCAATGAAATGGCCGAACAGGCACTGCAACTTGAGCAGCAGGCCCAGGCACTGGAAAGCCAGCAATCGGCGTTGCGCGCCACCGAGGCCTGGTATCGCGGGATTATCGAAGCGGCGCCGGACGGCATGTTGGTGGTGGATGCCGAAGGACAGATCCTGCGCACCAACCGCCAACTGGACCAGCTGTTCGGCTATAGCGCCGGCGAGTTGATTGGCGAAACCATCGATCGCCTGGTGCCGTTGGCCAGCAGAGGGCGCCACGAGGCGCTGCGCAAGGGCTTCATGGCCCACGGTACCACTCGCCAAATGGGGGCCAACCTGGACGATCTGCAAGGCGTGCGCAAAGACGGCAGTCTGTTCTCGGCGGAGATCAGCCTGTCGCGCTTGCCGAGCCTGGAAGGGGGCGGCGTCTGCGTGTGCGCGTCGGTGCGCGACGTGAGTGAACGGCGTCATCTGCAGGCGGCACTCAAGGCCAACGAGGCACAGTTGCGCGCGGTACTCGACAGCAGCCCGGTGGCCATGGTGATCAGGGACGTCGATGGTCGTCCGACCTACTGCAATCCGCAGTTCGACAGTTTGTTCGGGACTCGCCTGGCTGAACTCGAAGGTGCGGATCCGGCGCAGTTCTGGGTCGACCCGCAGGCACACCAGCGCTTTCTCGAAGCGGCAGCGCAAGGTGCCGTGCTGAATTTCGAGACCACCCTGCAGCGCGCCGGCGGCGAGCGCTTCGACGTACTGGTTTCGGCCGTCACGATGACGCTGGGGGAGCGGGGCATGGGGGCCAATTGGTACTTTGACATCACCGACCGCAAGACCGCCGAGGCCGAGGTGCAGCGCGCACGGGAGGCCGCCGAAGAGGCGACCCGGGCCAAGAGCAACTTCCTGGCCACCATGAGCCACGAGATCCGTACACCGATGAATGCCATCATCGGCATGAGCTACCTGGCATTGCGCACCGAGCTCAACCACCGCCAGCGCAACTACATCGAAAAAGTCCATCGCTCGGCGGAATACCTGTTGGTGATCATCAACGACATCCTCGACTTCTCCAGGATCGAGGCCGGCAAGATGCACCTGGAGCAGATTCCCTTCCACCTTGAGGCCGTGCTCGACGGCTTTGCCAGCATGATCGGCCTCAAAGCCGAGGACAAAGGCCTGGAGCTGCTGTTCAACACCGATGCCGAGCTGCCGACCGCCTTGATCGGCGATCCGCTGCGCCTTGGCCAGGTGCTGATCAACCTGGGCAACAATGCGACGAAGTTCACCGAGCAGGGCGAGATCGTGCTCGGCGTAGAGCAGCGGGGCTCGGCGGGAGAGCAGGCGCTGTTGCATTTCTGGGTACGTGACACCGGCATCGGCATGAACGCCGAACAATGCTCGCGCCTGTTTCAACCCTTCAGCCAGGCCGACAGCACCACCACCCGCAAGTACGGAGGCACAGGGTTGGGCCTGGCCATCTCCCGCCATCTGGTGGAATTGATGGGCGGGCGCATTTGGGTAGAGAGCGAGCCGGGCCGGGGTTCCACTTTCCATTTCGAGGTGAGCCTGGGGGTGCAGCGCGACAGCCATTTGCGGCGCATGGTGACCGCCGACGAACTGCTCGGCAGCCGTGTGCTGGTGGTCGATGACAACGCCAGCGCGCGCGAGATCCTCTCCAGCATGGCCCGCAGTTTTGGCGTGGAGGTGGATGTCGCGCAAAGTGGCCGGGCCGCACTGGCCATGCTGGTGGACGCCGAAGCGAAGGTGTTGCCCTATGATCTGGTGCTGATGGATTGGCGCATGCCTGGCATGGACGGCGTGGAAACGGTGCGCCAGATGCAGGCCGCCAAACTGGCGCAAACGCCAGCGGTGATCATGGTCACGGCGTTCGGGCGCGAGGAGGCCCGCGAAGAGGCTAGTCGACAGGGTATTCAATTGCCGGTGGTACTGACCAAACCGGTGACGCCGTCTACGTTGCTTGAGGCGCTGGGCAGGGTGCTCGGCAAGACTCCCCAGGCCGATACCCGGGCCAGTGAGCGATTGGGCCAGAGCACCGGCGCCATGGCCAGCCTGCATGGCGCGCGACTGCTGTTGGTCGAAGACAATGAGCTGAACCGCGAGCTGGCCTGTGAACTGCTGGAGGGTGCCGGGATCGAATTGCGCCTGGCCGTTCACGGCGCAGAAGCGCTCGACCAACTGGAGCGCGACGCAGACTTCGACGGTGTGCTGATGGACTGCCAGATGCCGGTGATGGACGGTTATACCGCGACCCGCAAGATACGTGAGCAGCCGCGCTGGGCGAATCTGCCGGTGATCGCCATGACTGCCGACGCCATGGCGGGGGACCGTGAGCGGGCGCTGGCCTGCGGCATGAACGACCACATCTCCAAACCCTTGAACGTCGACGACATGTTCGCCACGCTGGCCAGATGGATACATCCGCGAGCTGACCGTGGCACGATCCCGGCCGACGTTTCGCCGGTCACCACGGAGTCGGCGGCGAGCCTGCCAGCCAGCCTTCCCGGCATTGATTTGAAAGCGGGCCTGGGCACCTGCATGGGCAAGGTCGAGCTCTATCTGCGCCTGCTGCGCAAGTTTCGCTCCAGCCACCAGGCTTTTTGCGCCGAGTTCCTGGCTGCCCGAGGCCACGGCGATCCTTCGGCGACGGTCAGGCTGGCCCATACCCTGCGCGGGACGGCGGGCAATATTGGTGCCGTTGAAGTGGCGAATGCCGCCGCCGCACTGGAACTGGCCTGCCTGAACGATAGGGCGAGCGATGGGGCGGAGCAGGACCTGGCTGACCGGCTGGTGGAAGTCGAGCGTTGCCTGACAACCGTATTGGAAGGCTTATCGGTGCTCGGCGAGCCTACAACGTCAGCAGGCTCATCAAGCGCGCCAGCGGGTAGCGAATGGCATGCACAATTGGCCCACGTCCGGTCTCTGCTGGCCGAGAGCGACACCCAGGCGCTGACGGCCTTGCTCAAACTGCAGGGGCTGGCTTCAGACCCGATGATGACCGAGCAGTTGCTTCGGGTTGTGCGGCAAGCGGAGCGCTTCGATTTCGATCAGGCGCTGGAGCTGCTGGAAAACCTCTCCTGAGGAGTCAACGCAACTTCAGCGGGTCGACCATCCGCGCCGCGATGGCCATGCCCACCAGGTCCGGCAGTGTGTTGGCCTGCATGCGTTTCATGACGCGCGCGCGATACAGATCAATGGTTTTTGCGCTCACGCCCAGTTGCTCCGCGATTTCGCGGGTGGTGTAACCCTGCACCAGTGGTAACAGGATATCGCGCTCGCGCGGGGTCAAGGTCAGCAAGCGCGCCTGCAAGGCTTCGTGACCCTGGTTGCCCGAACGGTTGGCGGCACAGTTGCTGAGCGCCTGTTGCACGCTGTCCAGCAACAGCTGTTCGTTGTAGGGCTTCTCGATAAAGTCATGGGCGCCGGCCTTGAACGCACGCACCACGATCGGCACATCCGCGTGCCCGCTGACGAAGATGATCGGCAGGTTCAGTTGGCGCACACGCATTTCTTCCTGCACGTTCAACCCGCCCATACCGGGCATGCGCACGTCCAGCAGCACACAGGCATCGAGGCTTGCATCGCAGGCGTCGAGGAACGCGACACCACTGGTAAACGGCAAGGCCTTGAGCCCGACCGACTCCAATAACCAGACCGTTGAATCGAGCATGCCCTGGTCATCATCGACCACGTACACAACGTGCTCCGTTACACCTGCCATTACCTGATTCCTATTGTTGTTTTGTTGGGCCGGCAAGCGGCAAGCGGCAACCCATCAGCAGCCCGACAGGCTGGCGCCGGGCATTCAGTTCGCCACCGAAACCTTCGATGATGCTGCGGCTCATGGACAGACCGAGCCCCAGGCCATCGGCCTTGCTGGTGTAGAACGGGGTAAATATCTGCTCCAGCTCCGGCTCGCTGACGCCCGGCCCCTGGTCTCGCACACTGATTTCCACGCAGGCGTCACTGCCATGCTCCACGGCCATCACGATTACAGAGGGTTGCCCGGGGTGTTGCTCACGGTTGGCATCGATGGCATTGCGCAACAAATTGAGCAGCACCTGTTCCAGCAACACGCGGTCGGCATAAACGGGTGGCAGATTATCCGGCAGTCGATCCTCGATTGTCACTTGGCAATTACTCGCCTCCCAGGCACACAAGCGCACGGCTTCGCGGGCGACGTCGGTCAAGTTCAGCGCCTGCATGCGACGCTGTCCCTTGCGCAAAAAGGAGCGTAGCCGCCGGATCACTTCGGAGGCGTGGGTGGCGTGATGGGTAATGCGCTCCAGGCCCTGGGTCACTCTGGCAGCGGCCTGGGGATTGGAATCCAGTGTCTGTAGATAGCGCTGGCTTGCATTCGCATAATTGACCACGGCAGCCAGCGGCTGGTTGATTTCGTGGGCGATCCCCGAGGCCAGTTCACCGAGCGTGACCAACCGTGCGGTGTGTGCCAGTTCGTCCTGATGACGGCGCTGTTGCACTTCCCGCAATTCGCGCTCGGTCATGTCGCGCGCGACCAAAGAGTAATAACGCTCGCCGCCGGCGGAACGGTGCGCCAGCAGTACCAGCGACACTGGCACCGATGTACCGCCACCCGGTGGTTGCAACCGCGCATCGGTGCTCCAGACACCATCGCGCTCGGCGCGCCTCCAGCCATCGCGTTGCAGGCGCGCAAAGTCGCCGCTGGCGAACAACGCGGCCAGGGCCGGCATGGGTTGTTGCTCACCGATCCCGAGGATGCGTCGCGCGGCCGGATTGAGGTAAGTGACCAGGCCCTCGGGAGCGATGAACAACACCGGGTCGATGTTGGCCTCGACCACTTCGGCCAGGCGTCGCTTGTTTTCCTCGGCCTGCACCCGGGCCGTGATGTCCCGGGATATGCTGACGATTTCGACCACCGCCCCGGTATAGGTTTCGCGGATCGCCCGGCTGGCGGTTTCGAACCACAGGTAATGGCCGTCGCGATGGCGAATGCGGTAGGTCATGGTGTGATAGCCATCCTGCTCCAGCGCATCGCGCGCGCGCTGCACCAGGCCGGCCAGGTCCTGGCCATGAAACAGGCCCTGGGCCATTTGCCCGCGCAACTCTTCGGGCCAGTAACCGAGCAGGGTCCAGGACGCCGGTGATGCATCGATAACGCGCCCTTCGGGGGTGTGACGGGATATCAGGTCGGTGGTGTTTTCGATGATCAGCCGGTACAGCCGTCGTGCGATGGCCGCTTCACGCTCGGCCAGCACTTGCGCCGTGGCGTCGCGGCAACGGGCGAGCACTCGGTTGTCCTGGGGATCGGGAATGAACGTCCAGATCAGGATCTGCGTTTCGAACTGAGCCTCGACACCTTCGACGGCGCGTTGCTGGTCCAGGCAGGCACGCACCAGCACCCGATGATTGACCGGTAAAAAACCCAACACATCGGTCAGCGACTTCTCGGCGAGCAGCGCCATCAGTGCCGCGTTGAACTCCAGCGGTCGACCTTGCGCATCGAGCAACAGGCTCGGTTGCGGATCGTGGCCCAGCAGCGGCGAACCACGCAGCAGGCCGTTGACGCTGCTCAGCAGCGTCGTCAATAGATCCTGAACCCAGCCCAGCCAATCGAGACTCACACCCTCGCGCACTTCCACCAGCAACAAGCCCGGCTGCCCCGACTGCAAGGCCAGATCAAATACCTGGCCATGGCTGATCGCGGCCCGGCGCAAACGTCCGGACAACCAGCAATCGAGTTGACGGACTTGAGCCAGGTCCAGGCGGCCTGCCTCGACCAGATGCTCGAAGAGCAACTGGTCGCTGGCCAGCGCCGGGTCGCCAAGTCCCGGCGGTAAATGCTGGGCGGCGCCCTCATGGCTGTAGATTCGCGCATTGGGCTGCCAGCTCAGGTAAACCGCCCGCTGCACCTCAGGGCAATCCTGCAGCGCCCGACACAATGCATCGGCCCGGGCGGCCAGAGACACACCCTCGCGCTGCAGGCGCAACCAACTGTGCAATCGAACGGGAGTCAGGATCATTGCGGGTCCACTTCGTCAGGGAAACCAAGCATATACCAGCCTTGGAGGGCTGGCGGCGGCGATTTGGAGTCAAAAGAATAAAATATAGTATATATACTATATAACATAGGTTGTACTTCCATATTCAAAGCAAAATGTTATATAAGGTAATCCGGACTTTGAAGGTGGCCTCGGCGAGGTCAACCATAGAGCTAACAATCAGCCATCGAGTACCCGCACATGTCTATCTATGACCAAGGCCTAGGCCCTTCGGCTGTGAACCACATAGCCTTGTCTCCGCTCAGTTTCATCGAGCGCACCGCTAGCACTTATCCTGATCACCCCGCCGTGATCCACGGTTCGATTCGTCGCACCTGGGCGCAGACCTACACCCGTTGCCGACGTCTGGCCTCGGCGCTGGCCGGTCGCGGTATCGGCAAGGACGACACGGTCGCGGTGATGCTGCCCAACATTCCCGAGATGCTTGAAGTGCATTTCGGTGTGCCGATGATCGGTGCCGTGCTCAACCCGCTCAACGTTCGTCTCGATGCCGAGGCGATCGCCTTCATGCTGCAGCATGGCGAAGCCAAGGTGTTGATCACCGACCGCGAGTTCCATGATGTGATCCAGGCGGCGCTTGGCATGCTCGATCACCCGCCTTTGGTGATCGACGTCAATGACCCGGAATACGGTGAAGGTCAGGCCGCGAGCGACCTGGACTACGAAGCGTTGTTGGCCGAAGGCGACCCGGCATTCGACTGGCAATGGCCGGGCGACGAGTGGCAGGCCATTTCGCTGAATTACACGTCAGGCACCACCGGCAACCCCAAGGGCGTGGTCTACCACCATCGCGGCGCTTATCTGAGCGCATTGGGCAACCAGATGACCTGGGCCATAGGCAATCATCCGGTGTACCTCTGGACCCTGCCGATGTTCCATTGCAATGGCTGGTGCTACCCATGGACCATCACCGCCCTGGCGGGTGTGCACGTTTTCCTGCGCCGGGTCGATCCACAGAAAATCCTCACGCTGATCCGCGAGCATCAGGTCACTCACCTGTGCGGTGCGCCGATCGTGCTCAATGCACTGGTGAACATGCCCGAATCAGCAAAGGCGGCCATCGATCATCCGGTCAATGCCCTGGTCGCGGGTGCTGCGCCACCGGCCAAAGTCATCGGTGCCGTCGAAGAGATGGGCATCAAGGTCACTCACGTGTTTGGCCTGACCGAAACCTATGGCCCGGTGACGGTCTGCGCCTGGCACGCCGAATGGGATGAGTTTTCCCTGGAGGAGAGGGCGCAGATCAAGTCGCGACAGGGTGTGCGCTACCCGACGCTGGAAGGCGTGATGGTCGGCGATTGCACAACGCTGGAGCCAACCCCGCGCGACGGCCAGACCATCGGCGAGATCTTCCTGCGCGGTAACACCGTCATGAAGGGTTACCTGAAGAACCCGAGCGCCACTGCCGAAGCGTTCGAAGGCGGCTGGTTCCACACCGGTGACCTGGCCGTCTGGCATCCCGACGGTTATGTCGAAATCAAGGACCGGCTCAAGGACATCATCATCTCGGGCGGCGAGAACATTTCCACCATCGAACTCGAAGGGGTGCTCTATCGTCACCCGGGTGTGCTGGAAGCAGCCGTGGTCGCCCGTCCCGATGAGAAATGGGGCGAAACGCCCTGCGCCTTCGTCACCTTGAAGGCCGATCACCAGGACGTTCGCGAGGCAGACATCATCAGTTTCTGCCGTGAGCACCTGGCCGGATTCAAGGTACCGCGCACAGTGGTCTTCACGCTCTTGCCGAAGACGTCCACCGGCAAGATCCAGAAGTACGTGTTGCGCGACCGGGCCAAGGCGCTCTAACCCGATCTGACATCGCATCCATCGAGCAGCAGGTGTTTACCTGCTGCTACGGGTTCGTGCACGCCGAATCCGGCTGTGCCTTGCCCATGAAACAACCGTCCCAACGAGGTTTACGTTATGCCCCAATTCAAAGCCCCGCTGCGCGACATGCGCTTTGTGCTGCACGAAGTGTTCGACGCTCCGGCCATGTGGGCGCGCCTGCCGGCCCTGGCCGAGAGCATCGACACCGATACGGCTGACGCCATAATCGAGGAGGCGGCCAAAGTCACCTCGCACCTGATTGCGCCCCTCAATCGCAGCGGCGACGAAGAAGGCGCGCAGTGGCATGAGGGCCGGGTCACCACCCCCATCGGTTTCAAACAGGCTTACGCGACCTACATCGAAGGCGGTTGGGTGGGGCTGTCCGGCAACCCCGGGTTCGGTGGCATGGGCATGCCGAAAATGCTGGCCGTGCAGTTCGAAGAGATGCTCTACGGCGCCAACTCAAGTTTTGCGCTGTATAGCGCATTGAGTTCCGGTGCCTGCCTGGCGCTGGACGCCCACGCCAGCGACGCCCTCAAAAACCTCTATCTGCCACCAATGTATGAAGGCCGCTGGGCTGGCTCCATGTGCCTCACCGAGGCCCATGCCGGTACCGACCTGGGGCTGATCCGCACCCGCGCCGAACCTGAGGCTGACGGCAGCTACAGGATCACCGGCAGCAAGATTTTCATCACCGGGGGCGATCAGGACCTGACCGAGAACATCGTGCATCTGGTATTGGCCAAACTGCCGAACGCGCCTGCTGGGCCGAAAGGCATTTCGCTGTTTATCGTGCCTAAAGTCCTGGTCAATGCCGACGGCTCCCTTGGCGCGGCCAACGCGGTGAGTTGCGGCTCGATCGAACACAAGATGGGCATCAAGGCCTCGGCCACCTGCGTGATGAACTTCGACGGCGCCAGTGGCTGGCTGGTCGGTGAAGAGAACAAAGGCCTGGCGGCGATGTTCACCATGATGAATTACGAACGCCTGTCGATTGGCATTCAGGGCATCGGCTGCGCCGAGGCCTCCTACCAGAGCGCCGTCGCCTATGCTCGCGACCGCATTCAGGGTCGGGCTCCCAGCGGTGCCTTGGCCCCGGGTAAACCGGCCGACCCGATCATCGCTCACCCGGATGTGCGGCGCATGCTGCTGGGCATGAAAGCCATGACCGAAGGCGGTCGCGCGTTCGCCAGCTATGTCGGGCAACAACTGGATCTGTCGAAGTTTTCCGACGATGCCGGCGAGCGCGACAGCGCGCAGATCCTGGTTGCGCTGCTGACGCCAGTGGCCAAGGCGTTTTTTACCGACACCGGCCTGGAAAGCTGCATCAACGGCCAGCAGGTGTTCGGCGGCCATGGTTACATCCGCGAATGGGGCCAGGAACAATTGGTCCGTGATGTGCGCATTGCACAGATCTACGAAGGCACCAATGGCATCCAGGCATTGGACCTGCTCGCACGCAAAGTGCTCGCCAACGATGGCGTCGCGCTACGCCTGTTCGCCCGGGAAGTCCGCCACTTCGCCCTGCACCACGAAAGCGCCTATGGCAGCGAACTGTTGCAGGCCCTGGAGCGCCTGGAGGGCCTCAGCAACTGGTTGCTGGAGCGGGCCAAAGCCAACGCCAACGAAGTCGGCGCAGCCTCCGTGGAGTACCTGCACCTGTTCGGCTATGTCGCCTACGCCTACATGTGGTCGCGCATGGCCGCCGTGGCCCGCTCCAGACTCGACCGGGACCCGCCGTTCTACGCTGCCAAACTGGCCACCGCCGAGTTCTACTTCGCCCGCCTGCTGCCACGCACGCTGAGCCTGGAAGCCAGCATCCGTGCCGGCAGTGCGCCCCTGTACGGCCTTGCTGACGAACAGTTCTGACGATTGAGTGTTGCGCGGCGCCTTCCTACGCCCTGGCCCGCGCTTTTTATTCACTGGCCCTCTCAACGTACGGCAGGAAAGCCTGATGAATATGCAAGCCAGTACAACGCAAGGTCACTTGAACTGGGACGACATGCGCTTCTTTCTCGAGGTCGCCCGTGCCCGCACCGCCAGCGGCGCAGCCCGCCGCCTGGGGGTGGACTACACCACGGTAGCGCGACGCATCCGCGCCCTGGAGCAGAGCCTGGGTGCCATGCTGTTCGAGAAATCGCGAACCGCAGGCTTCGTGCTGACCGTGGAGGGGCAGCGTCTGGTCTGCCACGCCGAAACCCTGGAAAGTACGCTGCTGGTAGCCTGCGAGCAGGTTTTCGGCACCACAGGGGGGCTCGCCGGGCACCTGCGCATCGGCTGTACCGAAGCCTTCGGATCCTGTTTCGTCGCCGCGCAGATGAGCCACTTCCTCGAGCACTACCCGCATATCTCGGCGGATATTTTGCCGGTCCCGCACTTCGTCAACCTGTCACGGCGCGAGGCGGATATCGCCATCACCCTGGAACGGCCCGAGCGCGGTCCGTACGTGTGCTCGCGGTTGTGCGATTACCGCCTGCGTGTGTATGCGACGCCGGAGTACCTGGCCAGTCATCCGCCGATCGGCTGTCGCGAGGACCTGGCCGCTCACCCGTTCGTGACCTACGTCGATGACCTGGCCTTCAGCTTCAAGCTGCTCTACCTGAACGACTTGATGCTCGGCGCACGCAGCCGCCTGCGCAGCACGAGCGTGGTCGCCCAGTACCATGCGGCACTGGAAGGGCGCGCGCTGGCGATCCTGCCTTGCTTCCTCGCCGGTCCCGACCCGCGCCTGTGCGAGGTGCTGCCGGGTGAAGTGGAGGTCACTCGACAGTTCTGGATGTACTACTGCGAGGACCTGCGCAACCTCAAGAGGATTACCCTGGTGGCCGACTACCTGCGCACCTGCGCGCAGCTCAATCGTGCGCTGCTGATGGGCGAGTCATACAAGATGGCCTACCTGCCGTCGCCGTGAACGACTGCCGCCAGGTCTGCGGTCTCGGTTGCCCGCAATGCTCCCTGCAGAGTACTCATCACCATCTCCAGCAGCAGTTTGCGGCGGGCTCCAATGCCGGTCTTGGGCTGCCCGACCCAGGCCGGCAATTGATTGAGCAGGGAAACGATGCCGCTTACGGTCGCGCGCCGGGTGGCGCCAGCCGGTTTACCGGTGAGTTGCTCCAGGGTCTCCACCAGATGCTCCTCGTAGCGCCGGCGCAGGGCCAGAATCGAGGCTTGCTGTTCGCCGCTCAAACAATGGAGGTCGTACTCGGCCAGGCGGAAATGCGCGGCCATCCGCTCGTGGAGCCGCAGGTGCGCCTCAAGCAGGCCGTGCAGTCGTACAGTGGGGGCGGATTTGCGCCGGGTCACCAGGCTCGCGCCGTCAAGCAACGCTTCGTAGAGCTCCTCGATCAGTTCCAACAGCAGTGCTTCTTTGCTATCGATGTGGTTGTAAAGGGAGCCGGCGGTGATCCCCAGGCCAGTGGCCAGGTCGCGCATGCTGACTCGGCTGAAACCATGCCTGGCGAACAGTTCGACAGCCTTGTGACGCGTTTCCAGGTAACGCGTGTTGCGCTCTTCGTCGACCGGCAACGCAAAAAGGGTTTTGGAGGGCTGCATGTTGCTCATCCACCTCATACGCGAAACTGTCCCAATAGCCGATTGAGCTGACCCGCCAGTTGGCCCAGTTCCTGGCTCGCCTCGTTGGACCGGTCCGCTGCCTGGGCATTTTCGTGGGCCAGAGAGGCGGCGAGGGTCACGTTCTGGTTGATGTCTTCGACCACGTGCGACTGCTCCAGGGTGGCGCTGGCGATCGAGGCGTTCAATTCAGTGACATTGCGCAGTGCGCCGAGTACCTGGTGCAGGCTTTCTGCCGTTTGGTGGGCCTGTTCCACGGTTTGTCGAGCGGCCAGGCTGCTGGCATTGATGACATTCACCGCGGCTTCCGAGTTGCCGTGCAGGCGCTCGATCATGTCCTGGATTTGCGCGGTGGACTGCTGGGTGCGCTGGGCCAGCAGCCGCACTTCGTCTGCTACCACAGCGAAGCCGCGCCCCTGTTCGCCAGCGCGCGCTGCCTCGATGGCGGCGTTCAGCGCGAGCAGATTGGTCTGCTCGGCGATGGCGCGGATCACTTCCAGCACGCTGCCGATCTGAGTGCTTTCCCGGGCCAGGCTCTGGATCACCTCGACGGCCTGGCCGATGGTATCGGATAGCTGGTCGATCTGGAGCAGGCTGCTGTCGATGTTGTGCTGGCCCCGGCGTGCCTGTTCTTCGGCCTGGCGAACTTCGTTGGCCGCGTGCTCGGCGTTCCTGGCCACTTCCTGCACGGCGTAGGAGACCTCATGGATGGCGGCGGCCACCAGCTCCATCTGCTGCGATTGCTGCTGGCTGTGGTTCTGGCTATCGGCGGCGATTTCGCCGAGTGACTTCGAAGCCTGGTCGAGGCTGTCAGCGGACTGTATGGACTGGCCGATCACGCCACGCAGCTTGTTGGTGAAAACGTTGAAATGGCTGCTCAAGTCTGTCAGTTCATCGCGCCAGCGGTTATCCAGATTGCGGGTCAGGTCGGCCTCGCCGCTGGCGATGTTCTCCATGGCATCGACCACCCGCGCCAGTGGCGAGGCGATGCTGCGGGCAATCAGCAGGATCAGCGCACTGAGCAGCAGGGTGATCGTCACCAATATGACGAAGGCCTGGATCAGCTGGCGGCGGAACTCGACTTGCACGTCGTCGATGTAGATGCCCGAGCCGACAATCCAGCCCCAGGGCTTGAACAATTCGACGTAGGAAACTTTCTCCACCGGCGCGTCGGAACCCGGCTTGGGCCAGCGGTAGTGCACCAGGCCGGCGCCATCGCGGTTGGCGGTGGCGACCATTTCGTCGAACAGCGCCTTGCCGTCCGGATCGAGTGTACCGGCCATGCGCTTGCCCTCGAGTTTGGCATTGGGGTGCATGACCATTCGCGTGTCGAGGTCTTCGAGCCAGAAGTAATCCTCACGGTCGTAGCGCAAGTCGCGCATGACCGCGATGGCCTGCTGCTGGGCCTGCTCACGACTCAGACCCTGGCCTTCCAGGCCTTGGAAGTGGCGCAGGATGCTGCTGGCGGTCTCGACCACGTGGCGGGTTTTCAGCGCCTTGGCCGTATAAAGGTCGTCATGGCTCTGCTTGAGCATCAAGCCGGCGAGAATCATCAGCATCAGGATGGATGTCAGCAAGATCAGCCACAGACGGCTGCTAATGGAAATATTGCGCAAGCCGAACATGGGCAACTCCACAACGGGCAAGACAGGGAAATGCCGGACGCGGCAGTCGCGTCCGGCGGGAGGGAGTCAGAGCGCGTAGTGGCTCAGTTCGCGGGCGATCAGCAGGCGCTGGACCTCGCTGGAGCCTTCGTAGATCTGGGTGATGCGCGCGTCGCGGTAGTAACGCTCCACCGGGTAGTCCTCCAGGTAGCCGTAGCCACCATGGATCTGCAGGGCGCTGGAGCACACGCGTTCGGCCATTTCCGAAGCGAATAGCTTGGCCTGGGAGGCCTCGGACAGGCACGGTTGCCCGGCGCTTTTCAGGCGCGCCGCATGCAGGATCAGCAGGCGGCTGGCGTTGAGTCGGGTGTGCATGTCGGCGAGCAGGTTGGACACGCTCTGGTGCTCGATGATCGGCTTGCCGAACTGGACGCGTTCGCGGGCATAGCCCAGGGCAGCCTCGAAGGCGGCGCGGGCGATGCCCAGGGCCTGGGCGGCGATGCCGATGCGGCCGCCTTCAAGGTTCGACAGGGCAATGGCCAGGCCTTTGCCGCGTTCGCCCAGCAGGTTGGCCTCGGGGATGGTGCAGTCGTTGAGGGTCACCGCGCAGGTATCGGAGGCCTTGATGCCCATCTTGTGTTCGCTGCGGTCGACCACGAACCCGGGGTTGTCAGTGGGTACCAGGAAGGCCGACAGCCCCTTTTTGCCCAGCTGCGCATCGGTGACGGCGAAGACAATGGCCAGACTGGCGCGCTTGCCGTTGCTGACGAATTGCTTGGCGCCGTTGAGTACCCATTGGCCGTCGCGCAGTTCGGCACGGGTACGCAGGTTGTGCGCTTCGGAGCCGGCCTGTGGCTCGGTCAGGCAGAAGCAGCCGATCGCTTGACCACTGACCAGCAACGGCAGCCAGCTGTCCTGTTGCGCGGGGGTGCCGTATTTCAGCAGGGGGCCGCAGCCCACCGAATTGTGGATGCTCATCAGCGCGCCGAGGGCACCGTCGCCAGCCGAGATTTCCTCGACGGCCAGGGCGTAGGCCACATAGTCGGTGTAGCTGCCGCCCCAGGTGTCCGGCACGACCATGCCCAGCAGCCCCAGCTCGCCCATCTGCGCCACCACGGTGTCATCGATCCAGCCGGCCTTCTCCCAGGCCTGGGCATGTGGCGCGACTTCGCTGCGGGCGAAGTCGCGCGCCATGTCGCGGATCATGCGTTGTTCTTCGGTCAATTCGATATCGTGCATTGCAAAGTCTCCTGCCGATCAGGCGGTGCGTACGGGCTTGCCGGAGGCGCGTTCAAAGTCGTTGAAGAAGGCCTGCACCCTGGCAGGTACCAGCTCTGCCAGGGTTGGCGGGTTCCAGCGCGGGCACTTGTCCTTGTCGATGATCAGGGCGCGCACGCCCTCCATCAGGTCGCCCTTGTCGAACCACTGGTAGTCCAGGTGCAACTCCAGAGCGAAGCACTCGGCCAGGCTCAGGTAACGACCACGGCGCAACAACTCAAGCGTCGTGGCCATCGCCAGTGGCGAGCGGCTGTCGAGCAGTTTCACCGTCTGCTCGGCCCAGTCTTGCAGCTCGGGGCGTTGTTCACGCTGCAGCGCGGTACGAATGGCCGGGACATCGGGCAAGGCGAAATATTCGTCGATCGCCAGGCGACAGGCCTTGAGCTCGGACCCGGCAAGACGCTCTGTGGCCATGTCGGCAAGCAGGTCCTGCAAGTCTTCGTCGGGCGCAGCGGTCCAGTTCAGGTGGTCGAGACAGGCATCCAGTTCGGCCAGCCGTTCGCTGGGCAGGTAGTAGTCGGCAAGGTTCGCATAGAGAGCATCGGCGGCACGCACCTGGCAGCCGGTGATACCCAGGTAGGTTCCCAGTTCCCCCGGCAGGCGCGGCAGGAAATAGCTGCCACCGACATCGGGGAAAAAGCCGATGCCGACTTCCGGCATGCCCATCCGCGTGCGCTCAGTGATCACCCGCAGCGAGGCGGCCTGGGCCAGGCCCATGCCACCACCAAGGACGAAACCATCGAGCAGCGCCAGCACGGGCTTGGTGTAGCCATGCAGGTACTCGTCGAGGGCGTATTCCTCCTCGAGGAACAGCTCATGCTGGTTATCGCCGGCCTTGTAGCTGTCGTACAGCATGCGAATGTCGCCGCCGGCGCAGAAGGCCTTTTCACCGGCGCCGCGAATGGTCACGGCGACGATCTGCGGGTCCTGTTCCCAAGCCCACAGGTGCCGGCAGAGCAGGCGCACCATGGGCAGGTCCAGGGTGTTCAACGCGCTTGGCCGATTCAGTGTCAGGTGGCCGACGCGGTTGCGTACGCTGGCCAGCACCGGGGCTTGCTGCTGGCTCATGCTCAGGCTTCCCCGCGGAACAGGTTGATGATGGCGGAGAAGTCCAGGCCGCCGTTACCTTGCAGGCTGAAGGTCTGGTACAGCTGCTGGGCTACGGCACCGAGCGCCACCGGTTGACGCGCGTGCCTGGCCGCTTCGGTGGCCAGGCCCAGATCCTTGAGCATCAGGTCGCTGCCAAATCCGCCGCTGTAGCCGCGTGAGGCCGGCGCGTTTTCCAGTACACCCGGGAACGGGTTATTGACCTCCGAGCTCCAGCAGCGTCCGCTGGAGGTATTGATGATCCCGGCCAGTACCTTGGCGTCCATCCCGAGGGATACACCCAGGGCCATGGCTTCGGCGACGCCGACCATGGAGATGCCGAGCAGCATGTTGTTGGCGATCTTGGCCACCTGGCCGTTGCCTGCCGCGCCGCAGTGCACGATGTTCTTGCCCATGGCCGAGAGGATTGGCAGGGCCTGGTCGAACACACTGTCCGGGCCGCCGACCATAAAGGTCAGGGTGCCTGCCGCCGCACCGCCGGTGCCGCCGGAAACCGGTGCGTCGAGCATCGGGTTGCCTTGGGCAAGGGCGTACTTGGCCACCTCGCGGGTGCTCAGCGGGTCGATGGTCGAACTGTCGATCAGCAACACGCCTGGACCGATATTGGCCAGCAGGCCGTCCTTGCCGCGATAGACCTGCTTCACGTGGTCGGCGGTCGGCAGCATGGTGATGATCACCTCAACCCCGGCCTTGGCCACTGCGGCGGGCGAGTCGGCGGCGCGGGCGCCGGCCTCCACCAGGGCGGCGACCGCCTGGGGGAAGGGATCGAAGACGGTCAGGCTGTGGCCAGCCTTGAGCAGGTTGCGGGCCATTGGGCCGCCCATGTTGCCGAGGCCGAGAAATCCGATATGCATGTTGGCTACCTTTTACGATAGGGGGGCAGTGGCGCAGGAAATCCTGCGCGCTTGTCGTCGGCCGACGCTGGGCGCCGGCCGGCCAAGGTCATTTCAGGGTGATGGTGGTGTTCACCGCGCCGCCGGTGTCGTCCTCGTCGAACCAGCGCTGGGTGATCGTCTTGGTCTGGGTGTAGAAGGTCACCACTTGCTTGCCATAGGGACCCAGGTCGCCCAGCTTGGAGGCGCGCGAACCGGAGAAGGAGAACAGCGGGACAGGCACCGGGATCGGCACGTTGATGCCGACCTGGCCGACGTCGATCTCTTCCTGGAAGTGACGCGCGGCAGCGCCGGAACGGGTGAACAGGGCAGTGCCGTTGCCGTTCGGGTTGGCATTGATGATCTCGATCGCCTCGTCCAGGTTGGCGGCGTGCATGACGCACAACACCGGGCCGAAGATCTCTTCGCGATACACCGACATTTGCGCGGTGACGCCGGAGAAAATGGTCGGGCCGACGAAGTTGCCGTCCTGGTAGCCCGGCACGCTCGGGTTGCGTCCGTCCAGTTCGAGCCTGGCGCCTTCTTCGACGCCGCTGGCGATCAGGCCGTTGACGCGGTCCAGGGCGGCGCAGGAAATCACCGGGCCGATGTCGGTGCCCGGCTCGGTGCCGCCATTGATCTTGAGGGTTTTGGTCCGCTCGATCAGGTCCGGCAGCCAGGTTTGCGCTTCACCCACGAGGATCACCACCGGCAGGGCCATGCAGCGCTGGCCGGCGGCGCCGAAGGAGGCGCCCAGCAGGTTGTTGAGTGTCTGCTGTTTGTTGGCATCGGGCAGGACGATGGCGTGGTTTTTCGCGCCCATCATGCACTGCGCGCGCTTGCCGTTCTGGGTGGCGCGGTTGTAGACGTGGGTGCCGACCTTGGTCGAGCCGACGAAGGACACGGCCTTGATGTCCGGGTGGTCGCAGATCAGGTTCACCGCGTCGACGCCGCCGTGGATGACGTTGAGCACGCCCTTGGGTACACCGGCCTCCAGCGCCAGTTCCACCAGGCGCATGGTCACCAGCGGGTCCTGCTCGGACGGCTTGAGGACGAAGGTGTTGCCGGTGGCAATGGCCATCGGGAACATCCACAACGGGATCATCGCCGGGAAGTTGAACGGGGTGATGCCGGCGCACACGCCCAGGGGTTGCAGCAGGGTGTAGGTGTCGACGCCGTTGGCCACGTTGTTGGCCAGTTCGCCCATCTGCAGGTTGCCGATGCTGGCGGCGTGCTCGACCACTTCGAGGCCGCGGAACACGTCACCTTCGGCATCCGGCAGGGTCTTGCCTTGCTCGGCGGTCAGCAGGGCGGCCAGTTCCTTGATGTTCTCGCGGATCAGTTGCTGGTACTTGAGGAAGACACGGGCACGGGCACCGATCGGGGTCTTGCGCCAGGTCTTGAAAGCTTGTTTGGCGCTGGCAACGGCGGCGTTCATTTCCTCTGCGGTGGCGAAGGGGACGCGGGCCAGGACTTCCTGGGTAGCCGGGTTGACCACGTCGCGCCACTGGGTGCTGCGCGATTCGACGAACTCGCCGTTGATCAGAAGCTTGACGCTGGGAATGCTGGAAGAGGTCATTTACGGGTCCTGTCTGCTTTCTTTAGGTCGAATGAGGCCCCTCGGCGTGGTTGGCCGAGCGGTCGGGTTGGGGTCAGGAAGGGCCGGCGTGCCGGCCCGGGGTTCAGCCCTTGAGTTGCGGGAAGTCTTCTTCGAAGTATTCCCGCGGGCCACGTGCGTCGCTCTGGCGGCGCTGCATTTCCATTTGCCGCAGTTCCACCCGGCGGATCTTTCCGGAGATGGTCTTGGGCAGCTCGTTGACAAATTCGATGCGCCGTACCCGCTTGTAGGGCGCCAGGTGCTCGCGGGCGAACGCGAAGATGCTGCCGGCCAGTTCGTGGCTGCCCTGGGCTTCATGGGCCAGGATCAGATAGGCCTTGGGCACTGCCAGGCGCACCGGGTCGGGGCTTGGCACCACGGCCACTTCCATCACCGCCGGGTGCTCGATCAGCGCGCTTTCCAGCTCGAAGGGGCTGATGCGGTAGTCGGAAGCCTTGAACACGTCGTCGGCACGGCCGACGAAGGTGATGTAGCCCTCTTCGTCGATCTGCGCGGTGTCGCCGGTGCGGTAGTAGCCGTCGCGCATCACTTCGGCGGTCTTTTCCGGGCTGTCCTCGTAGCACAGCATCAGGCCGAGCGGACGCACGTCCAGCGGCAGGGCCACCTCGCCTTCGTTGCCCGGCACGCCATCAGGGTCGAGCATGGTCACCCGGTAGCCTGGCAGCGGACGGCCCATGGACCCCGGCTTGAGCCGCTGGCCAGGCGTGTTGCCGACCAGGGCGGTGGTTTCCGACTGACCGAAGCCGTCGCGCAGCAACAGGCCCCAGGCATGCAGGATCTGCTCGATGATCTCCGGGTTGAGCGGCTCACCGGCGCCCACCAGTTCTCGCAGTTTCAAGCGCTCCTTGTAACTGGCCAGGTCTTCCTGGATCAGCATGCGCCACACGGTTGGCGGCGCGCACAGGCTGGTAACGCCGTAGCGTTCCAGCACGCCGAGCAGGGCGGGCGCGCTGAAGCGTGCGGTGTTGTGGATGAAGATGCAGGCACCGGCATTCCAGGGTGCGAAGAGGCAACTCCAGGCGTGCTTGGCCCAGCCCGGGGACGAAATGTTCAGGTGCAGGTCGCCCGGCTGCAGACCGATCCAGTACATGGTCGAGAGGTGGCCGACCGGGTAACTCTGGTGACTGTGCAGCACCATCTTCGGCTTGGAGGTGGTGCCGGAGGTGAAGTACAGCAGCATCGGGTCGGTGGCCAGCGTGCGGCCCTCGGTTTCGAACTGCTCGGAATGTTCGCTGGCGGCGCTGTGCGGGGTCCAGCCGGCGGGTGACGGACCGACGCAGATGCGGCCGCAGCCTTCACCCAGCCCGACGAACTTGTCGACATGGGCGCTACCGACCACCAGGTGGGAAACATGACCACGCTCGATGCGGTCGCGCAGGTCTTCGGGGGTCAGCAGGGCGGTGGCGGGAATGACCACGGCGCCGAGCTTGAAGGCGGCCAGCATGGTTTCCCACAGGGCGACGTCGTTACCGAGCATCAGCAGGATGCGTTCGCCGCGGTGCACGCCCAGGGCGCGCAGGTGATTGGCCACCTGGTTGGAGCGCGCGGCCAGTTGCTGGAAGCTGTAGCGTTGTTCGCTGCCGTCCTCTTCGACGATCCACAGGGCATTGGCCTGGTTGCCCTCGGCCATGGCGTCAAAGTAATCCAGCGCCCAATTGAATTCGCTCAGCTGCGGCCAGCGGAAGTCACGCACGGCGGTGGCGTAGTCGGTACGGTGGGCCAGCAGGAAGTCGCGAGCGGCCAGGAAGGGTTGGCAGTTGTTGTTCATTGCAGTCTCCCGAGACGCGCGCGAGTACCTGAAAGTGGGGAGACAACGGCAAGCAAGAATGGCTTCACGGTGGGTGCCCTGTTTATTTTTATTGGGACTGACCTGGTTCATGACCAGGCGGTTGAATCGAGTATAGGCAGGCATAAATCAAATAAGAATGCTCAAAAAGTCCCGTGCGTTGTGCAAAAAAGCACAGGCTTGCGGCATCCCCGATGCGCCAGGAATGCACAAGGCGGGCGCTGCCCGCACCGTCAAACGATGCAAGCAGCGCCCGCCTTGTGCGGGGGCTTACCAGAGCGCCAGGGTATAGCTGAGGATCAGGCGGTTCTCGTTGAGATCGTTACCGAAGTGGGCGCTGCGCACCGTAGCGTTGCGCCACTTCAGACCAACGTTTTTCAGCGGGCCGCTCTGCACTACGTAGCCGACGTCGGTGTCGCGCTCCCATTCGCGGCCGTCGGGCTTGCCGGCGCCCAGATCGATGCTGTCGCCGGACAGGTAGCGGGTCATGAAGGTCAGGCCGGGAATGCCCAGCGCCGCGAAGTTGTAGTCGTAGCGCGCCTGCCAGGAACGCTCGTCCTTGTTGGCGAAATCGTTGATCTGCACGAAGTTGACCAGGAAGGCATCGCTGCCATTGACGTAGGCAAAGCCGGTGTCGCCGCTCATGCGTTGGTAGCCCAGACCCAAGGCATGGCCGCCGAGGGAATAGGTGAACATGGCGCCAAAGGCGTTGTTGTCGATGTTGCTGTTGCCGTCGTCGGTGGAGCGGGCGTAGCGCAGGTCGCTCTTGAGCGTCTGGCCTGCGCCCAGCGGCAGCACGTGGACCAGACTGAACTGGTGCTGGTGGTAGAAGTCGTCCAGGCCGCCATAGTTGTAGCCGGTGTTCAGCCGGTCGCTCCACTGGTAGGCAAGGCCGGCGAAATTGAAGGCGTCGCTGCGGGCCTGGCCACTGACAATGCCCTTGGCGCCGGTGGTGGTGATCGACATTTTTTCGTAGTTTGAGGAGTCGCGCTGGTTGACCCGATCCACGCGCCCGGCATCGACGCTCAGGCCTTTGATCTCCTGGACGTTCAACTGGCCACCGCGAAATGTTTGTGGCAGCAGGCGCGAGTCATTGGCCAGCAGTACCGGCAACTTCGGGGTCAGGGTGCCGAGCTTGAGCACGCTGTTGGACGCTTTGAACTTGGCCGTCAGGCCCAGTTCGCCATACTCGTCCTTGGCGCGCTTGGGCGGCTCGTTATCGCGTTTGAGCAGGCCGGAGCCGGAGCGATCGGGACTGGAGTCGAGCTTGACGCCGAGCTGGCCAAGGGCATCGACACCGACGCCGATAATGCCGTCGGTATAACCGGATTCGTAGCGCAGCAGGAAACCCTGGGCCCATTCTTCTTGCTTGGACTGGGCGGCATTTGCCTGGCGGAAGTCGCGGTTGAAGTAGAAGTTGCGCGTTTCCAGCCTGGCCGTGCTGTCTGCGAAGAAGTCGGCGTGAGCCTGTGCGGCGAGACCGGTGCCGGCCAGGAACAGGGTGAGGGTGGTGGGTTTCATGGGTTGCCTTTTGTTGTTTTTGTTGTCGACGAGCCGCTCCCGCGCCGTTTGGAGTTGGCGAGGGAAGGGCGCTTTTGGGGTGTCCTGCGCCGAGCGGCGCAGGTCGGGCGTAAAAAAGCGCGAAGCAAAGGAGCGGACTCGCGCTCGGGGTGTCAGCCCCGGAAAAAGCAGCGTCAGTGACTGCTGGCCATGGCAGCTCCAAGGCCGGTCTGGGCACGGACGAACTGGTCGGCATAGGCGGCGCGTTCGCGGTCGGCGCGTTCGCTGCGGTCCAGCCTGGAAGCGACCACTATGACCAGGAAGGCCAGTGGCATGGAGAACAGCGCTGGCTGGTCGTAAGGGAAGAGCGCCTGGGCATGCCCCAGTACACCGACCCACACCGACGGCGAACCGATCACCAGGGCCAGTGCGCTGATCAGGCCGGTCAGGCCGCCATAGAGGGCGCCGCGGGTGGTCAGGCCGCCCCAGTACATGGCCATGATCAGTACCGGGAAATTCGCCGAGGCGGCGATGCCGAACGTCAGGCCGACCAGGAAGGCGATGTTCTGGCCCTCGAACAGAATGCCGAGGGCAATCGCAACGATGCCCAGGCAGATGGTGGCGATGCGCGACACGCGCATTTCCTTCTTCTCGTCGGCGCAGCCCTTCTTCAATACCGACGCGTAAAGGTCATGGGAGATGGCCGAGGCACCGGCCAGGGCCAGGCCGGCCACCACGGCGAGAATGGTGGCGAAAGCCACGGCAGAGAGGAAACCGAGAAACAGGTTGCCGCCCACCGCCTTCGCCAGGTGCATGGCCACCATATTGCCGCCGCCAATCATGGCCCCGCCGATCTTGCCATCGACGTAGAACTGAGGATCCGTGCCGACGATGACGATGGCGGTATAGCCCAGGACGCAGACCACCAGGAAGAAGAAACCGATGAACACCGTGGCGAACAGTACGGATTTACGCGCCTCCTTGGCATTGGGCACAGTGAAGAAGCGCATCAGGATGTGCGGCAGGCCGGCAATGCCGAAGACCAGTCCAAGGGATAGGGACACCGCGTTGATCGGGTCGGCCAGCAAGGTGCCCGGGCCCATGATCTGCACGCCGCTGGCATGCGCGGCCACCGCCTGGGCGGCCAGGTTCTCGAAGCTGAAGTCGAAGCGACTCAGGGCCATCAGCACCAGGGTGGTGCCGCCCGCCAGGAGCAGGACCGCCTTGGTGATCTGTACCCATGTGGTGGCGAGCATGCCGCCGAAGATCACGTAGACCAGCATCAACAGTCCGACTACCACCACCGCCGTGCGGTAGTCGAGACCGAACAGCAGTTTGATCAGTTGACCGGCGCCGACCATTTGCACCACCAGATAGCAGCAGACCACGGTCAGCGATCCGAGGGCGGCGAAGCTGCGCACGCGGGTTTGATCGAGGCGGTAGGAGACGATGTCGGCGAAGGTGTAGCGCCCCAGGTTGCGCAAGCGCTCGGCCATCAGGAAGGTGACGATGGGCCAGCCGACGAAGAAGCCGATGATGTAGACGAAACCGTCGTAGCCCTTGGCGAATACCAGGCTCGACAGGCCCAGCAGAGTGGCCGCCGACATGTAGTCACCGGCGATGGCCAGGCCATTCTGGAAGCCGGTGATACCGCCACCGGCGCTGTAGAAATCGGCGGCGGAACGGGTGCGTCGTGCCGCCCACCAGGTGATCAGCAGGGTGGCCAGGACGAAGACGAAAAACATGCCGATGGCGTGCAAGTTGAGTGGTTGCTTCTGCGCAATGATGGGCTCGGCATGGGCCAGCACAGGGCTGAGGGCGAGCAGGGCGGACAGGCGTTTCATGCGCGGGACTCCTGCAGGATCTGCGAACTGAGTACGTCGAAGCGGGTGTTGGCGCTGTGCACGTACCAGGCGGTGAGTAGCCAGGACAACAGGATGATCGTCACGCCGATTGGCATGCCGAGGCTGAGGTGACTGCCGTCGTACAGCGGCAGGTGCAGCCAGGCAGGGGCGAAAGCCACCACCATGATGAAGCTGTAGTAGATGGCCAGTACCGCGCCGCTCAGTGACCAGGCCAGCAGTGCACGCTGGCGCGCCAGGCGCTGGAACTTTGGGTTGGCCCTGACCAGTGCACAGGTCAGGACGTGGTTCGGATGGTCGGTCGTCATGGTGAGGCTCCGCATTTCTAGTTGTTTTTGTTGTTCGGCCTTTTGAGGGGCGTACGGGTACCCGGGCAGCGACCCGATGCGGGACGCCGCCTGAATGCTGATGTGCTGGAGTTATTGCCGCCCGGTTGACCTTGCGGTGCAGAGAGGGCGGTGCAGGAGGGCGGGCCCACGGCAGACGAGAATCGTGGCCGCGATTGCGCTGTTGCGCAGCTGCTTGTGTCCGGCGTGAAAGCCGGTTTTTATCCATGCGTTCATGCTGTCAGCCCTCGATATTTATTATTGGGGTGGGGGGCTTTCCTGGCCCGAAAACGACGCTGGCCAAGCTGGGTGAGATGCGAGTATATAAGTGCATATTTCCCATATGTATTGGCAGAAAAGCCCGATGGATATGCAAAAACGCACAACGCAGCCTCCACTGAACTGGGACGACTTGCGCTTCTTCCTCGAAGTTGCCCGCGCTCGCACCGCCAGCGGTGCGGCCCGCCGCCTGGGAGTGGACTACACCACGGTGTCACGGCGCATCCGCGCCCTGGAGCAGTGCCTGGGCGCTCTGCTGTTCGAGAAATCGCGGACTTCCGGTTTTGTCCTGACCGTGGAGGGGCAGCGTCTGGTCGGCCACGCCGAATCCCTGGAAAGTACGCTGCTGGTAGCCTGCGAGCAGGTTTTCGGCACCACGGGGGGGCTCTCCGGGCATCTGCGCATCGGCTGTACCGAAGCCTTCGGGACCTGTTTCATCACTGCGCAGATGAGTCACTTCCTCGAGCACTATCCGAATATTTCGGTGGACATTTTGCCGGTCCCGCATTTCATCAACCTGTCACGGCGCGAGGCGGACATCGCCATCACCCTGGAACGCCCCGAGCGCGGTCCCTATGTGTGCTCGCGATTGTGCGACTACCGCCTGCGTCTGTATGCGACGCCGGAGTACCTGGCCAATCATCCGCCGATCGGCTGTCGCGAGGACCTGGCCGGCCACTCGTTCGTAACCTATGTCGAGGACCTGGCCTTCAGCTTCAAGCTGCTCTACCTGAACGACCTGATGCCCGGCGCCAACAGCCGCCTGCGCAGCACCAGCGTGGTCGCCCATTACCACGCAGCCCTGGAAGGGCGGGCGCTGGCCATCCTGCCTTGCTTCCTCGCCGGCCCCGATCCCCGCCTGTGCGAAGTGCTGCCGGGTGAAGTGGAGGTCACGCGGCAGTTCTGGATGTATTACAGCGAGGACCTGCGCAAGCTGAAGCGGGTCACCCTGGTGGCCGAGTACCTGCGCGCTTGCGCGGAACTGAATCGTCCGCTGCTGATGGGCGAGTCACGTGTGATGGGCTATCTACCGTCACCTTGAGGGGCGACGCATTTCACCTCTCTGCGTTAGCGGATGCGATCATGCGATCATGCGAATCTCGTATCGGACCGCAAAAAGAATGCGAGGGTGGTTTCCTAGGCCTCCCTCGCATCTGTTCACGCGCAAAGCCTCAAGCACTGCCAAAAAAGATATCGGTACTCTCGACATGGGCCCCGACCACGGTGATGGTCGTTGTTTGTCCGCCAGCTTCGGCAACCGTCACGACGCCGTCTGCACCGGTGTTATCGATCGATTGGACAACGGCGTTCGGGTCGCCGTTGAGCACCAGCTTGTCTTGCACGCCTGAACCCGTATCGAAGCCGGTGACCTGGTACAGGTTTTCATTGACTGACAGATCGATGTTGAACGCATCCTGCTCACCGATCGTGCCCACCAGTGTGAAGTCGAAGGGGGCGTTGGCCGGGTCGTTGGCGAACAGGTTGGCGTCAAATGTACTGGTCGCCGAGTCCCCATCCTTGTCCGTCAGCGTCGCGCTGAACGCCAGCTGGACATCGCTGGCCAGACTCTCGCTCTGCTGAATGAACTGGATCACCGGGATCTTGATATCGCCCCGGCCCATCGTCAGCTGAACGGCGTCGATCAGTGACGCACCCGCCTTCTCGACGAGGAAGGACACCTGTCCGCCAGCCTCCGGCGTCAGGGTGTTCACCTCGACGCGGTCCGAAAACGTGCCATCGGCGTAGTAGATCCTGTAGTACAGGTCTTCGGTCGCCGTGTTGTAACCCGCCACGGAGTTGTCGATGAAGACCTTCATGCCCGTCAGCAGGGTCTCTGGATTGATCACGAAACTTTCATCGGCGGCGCTGATGGCCGCCAGGTTGTCGCCCTGGAAGACGTTGTTGCCGACGCCGATGCCGGACGTGCTGACGTTCATGGATGCAGGGTCGATGTACGACGGCAGGGGGTTGGTCTGTAGCGCGGCTTCGGTGGGGTCGGGGGCTCCGAGCCCGATGCCGCTCAGGATGTCCGCGGTCGAGGCCAGCGCCTTCGCGGAAAAGAACACGATCTCCTCGGATGCCGAAGGAATAGCCGGGTCATTCGTCTGAGGAATCAACAAGGTGCGCACCGGATCCGGGCCGCCGGCAGCGAGCGAGCCGTCGGCACTGCTGAGCACGATCGTCGAACTGAAGCCCTGCACCAGATCCAGTGCATAGTGACCATCGGCATAGGCGGTCAACGTGTAGTCGACGGTAGTATTTGCCGTTGCAGCGTTGTTGTCGAAATCACCGGTCAAGGTTCCCGTGAACTGGTACGCGCCATTGGCGTCCGGTGATGGCGTCTGCTCGGTGAGCGTGCCGGTCCCGGTCGTGGTCGTGTTGTCGGGCCTGACGAGGGTGAACTGATCATTGACCAACGAGATGTTCAGACCGGCCGCGCCCAGCCCGTCGGCTCCCGTCGCCATATTCCAGAATCCGGATTGCGCCAGGACGCTACCGGTCCCGATCAGGTTGCCGAAACTGAGTGCCGGACCGTCATCCTTGAACACCAGGTTCTGCCCGATGTTCAGGGTTGCCAGGGCGCTGTCGCCGTCTGCGTCGGTCTTGATCGCGGTCAGCGTCACCAGGTTGTCCGAGGTCAAACTCCTCGAATCATCGGGATTGCTTGGGTCGGCATGCACCACGGCGCGGGCCTGGTCGAGCGTGACGCTGCCATTGGTGGCGACGCTGACCGTGAACACCAGCAGGTTATTGAGGGCTGTACGCCCTTCGACCACGGTGCCGTTGAGCGACAGGTTCACCGCCTGGCCCGAGGCCGTGTCGATCAACCCGGAGGCCCCGGCCACCACGCCCAGCGCGTAGGTCAGGGTGCCGGCCCCATCGGCGCCAAACGCCGAATTGAAGTTGGCAGCGAAGCTCTGGGTATCGTTGGTCGCCAGTACCGTCTCGTCCACCGTCAGCGTCGGCTCCACACCGGTGGTGGTGATGCTCGGTCCGTCGTCCTTGAACACCAGGTTCTGCCCGATGTTGAGGGTCGCCAAGGCACTGTCGCCCTCCTTGTCGGTGATGGTCGCGGTCAGCGTCACCAGGTTGTCCGAGGTCAGGCTCGTCGAGTCATCGGGATTGGTGGCGTCGGGATGCACCACGGCGCGGATCTGGTCGAGCGTGACGCTGCCATTGGCGGCCACGCTGACCGTGAACACCAGCAGGTCGCTGAGGGCCGTACGCCCTTCGACCACCGTGCCGTTGAGCGACAGGTTCACCGCCTGGCCCGAGGCCGTGTCGATCAGCCCGGAGGCCCCGGCCACCACGCCCAGCGCATAGGTCAGGGTGCCGGCACCATCGGCGCCAAATGCCGAATTGAAGTTGGCGGCAAAGCTCTGGGTGGCGGCGGTCGCCAGTACCGTTTCGTCCACTGTCAGCGTCGGCTCCACGCCGGTGGTGGTGATGCTCGGCCCGTCGTCCTTGAACACCAGGTTCTGCCCGATGTTGAGGGTCGCCAGGGCGCTGTCGCCGTCCCCGTCGGTGATGGTCGCCGTCAGCGTTACCAGGTTGTCCGAGGTCAGGCTCGTCGAGTCATCGGGATTGGTGGCGTCGGGATGCACCACGGCGCGGATCTGGTCGAGCGTGACGTTGCCATTGGCGGCCACGCTGACCGTGAACACCAGCAGGTTGCCGCTGGCCGTGCGGCCTTCGACCACGGTGCCATTGAGCGACAGGTTCACCGCCTCGCCCGAGGCCGTGTCGATCAGCCCGGAAGCCCCGGTCACCACGCCCAGCGCATAGGTCAGGGTACCGGCCCCGTCGGCGCCAAACGCCGAGTTGAAGTTGGCGGCGAAGCTCTGGGTGGCGTCGGTCGTCAGTACCGTTTCGTCCACCGTCAGCGTCGGCTCCGTGCCGGTGGTGGTGATGCTCGGTCCGTCGTCTTCGAAGACCATCCGGGAGCCGATTTCAGTGGTCGTAACAGAGGCTTTTACCAGCGTGAAACCACCGATATCAAAGTCGGCGTGGTCATTGCCCTTGGCATTGACGGCGGCCCCGTTCTCCACGAGCACGCGGTTGTGATCCGACGCTGTGGTGTATTCAATCTGGTAGCCGGCTTTAACGCCGGTGATGGTTGCAACGCCTGCAGCGGTAAAGCTGATGGTGATGGCCGGATCATTCACCGAACCGTCTGAATTCTCGATCACCAGCCCGGTGCTATTGTTGACGACGCGGACATTGGTGATGGCCACCGTCGTATCATTGGCATACCCATTGATGAAATTCACACCAGGTTCAGCAGCGGTGCTGAATGCGCTGACCCTTACCACGGCGCTCTTGCCGCTTTGCAATTGCACCACGTCGAAATTGGCCGATTTCGCATTGAAGACGTCGGTAAAGTCGACGTTGGCTTCAAGGTCGGCTTCGTTCTGGTCCAGGTTGGGAACGGTCAAATCCTGCCTGGCACCGGTGACGAACGAAAAGCGGATGCCCTCTTGCTCCACAATCATCTGGTTGTTGGTGCCGAAGGTGGTCGGGCCGCCCGCCTGGCTGGTATTGATCGTGTCACCAGTGTTTATGTTGACGCCGCTTGACTGGTCTGCGGGGTCCTTGCCGGTGGCGATGATCGTGGGATCAGTGATCCGCAACACACCACCGTCATCGATAACGTTCGGGTTTGCCTTCGTGAACATCAGGAACAGGTTCTGACCGGAGGGCGCATTGGCCAGGCTGAACTCCAGGTCCTCACTGGTTCCGATGAAAACCTTGTCCAGCAGATTGAGCGAGTCATCGGCGTTCGTCACATCGGGATGCTTGAGCGGCTGGTATTCCACGGTCCAGAGCTTGCCGCCCGTGACCGGCGAACCGGTTTCTTCAATGTAGGCCGCAAACACGATCGCGCCGGCCGGGCCCCCGGCTCGACCCAGAACGATGTTGTTGTCGTTCGTATCGGTATAGAGAAGGATGCTGGTGCCATCGAGGGTATCGAGTCCGCTGTCCAGGCCATCGAGCGGTGCGCCTGAGCTGTCGGTGAAGCTGATATCGGTAATGCTTGCGCCGGGCGCGGCGGTGATGGTGAATGCATCGCTGCCGCTGTTGTCGGCGGCACCGGTATAGCCGCTCAAGGCCGCACCCGTTGCGGTTCCGGCCCCCAGTGCGGATAAACGGGTAGTGAAGGTCGTGGGCAGGGACGCCAGCAGAATGTCGTTGTCGTCAGCGTCCCCCGCGGGGGTTGGCGTGGCGGTGCTGTTCTGCAACCCCGCCGTTTCGTCCAGCGTAACGCTCTCGCCGGTCGCCACGACGCCCAAAGTGCTGGCGGTAATCGATGTTGTCACCAATGAGCTATTGAGGTCAGTGGTGAGGGGCTGGGTAAATAGAGCGATCGGATCGTTCGTTGACGATAGATTTTTTTTGATAGTAGCCATGATTTTCTCCAAAGCAGTTGCAGACACCAAGGCCTGACCGTGGACCTTTTTCTGGTACATGCCACAACTATGGATAAACGCCGGACGATATACATCGGCCGATACTCCCAGGCGGGCTGGGAGATTCAGACTACCGGGAGGGGGAGACGGGATGACGCGAAGCAACGGAGCCGCCTATTCCGCATGTGACGACTCAGCGCTTGTAACGCAGCGCGTCCACCACTACGCCAAACGCTGAAGATGCGCTGCTGGGCATTTCCAACAGCGTGATGCTGGCGCAGATCACGGCGAACCGGGTGCTGGATCAGATTGATCCGCCTGGTTGAAGGTAAAAAAGATCAAGAGATCGCAGCCTGCGGCAGCTCCTACGGGGATCGCTTAATGCGTAGGAGCTGCCGCAGGCTGCGATCTTCCGGGGTTTTACTGCAGTTCTGGAAGTAGACCCGCCAGAAGGGCGGGTCCGAAGGGGGATCACAGTTTCGGCAATTGCCCGATGCGGCCCATCATTTCGGTCACGATCTGCAAGTCCAGCAGGAACTGCTCGGTGGTCTTGAACTCGTTGTCGTTGTGACCGGTGTACTTCACGTCCGGCATGGCCAGGCCGAATTGCACGCCGTTGGGCAGTTCATGCACGGACGTGGCGCCGGCGGAGGTGCCGAACTTGTGTTCCATGCCGAGGTTTTCGCTGGCCACCGCGAGCAGGGCCTTGACCCATTCGCCCTCGGGGTTGCGGTACATCGGTTCGGCAATCGACAGGTCGAAGGCTGGCGCGATGCTGGTCTTTTTACTCCAGGCGTCCAGCTTTGCGGCGATTTCGGACTTGAGCACGTCCGGCGACTTGCCCTTCGGCACGCGCAGGTTGACCGCGAGCTTGAAGGCTTTGTCGTCCATCCCGACATAGGTCAGGGAGGTGGTCAGCGGGCCCATGAACTCATCGGCAAAACCGATCCCCAACTTGCCACCCAGGTAATCCAGCCCCCAGTTGTCGGCGGCGTAGCGGGCGGCGTCGGTGATCTGGTTGTGCTTGAGCGCGACCTTGCCGTCGAGGCCATTGATGAAGTCGAGCATCCTGGCCACCGGGTTGACGCCGGACTCGGGCTCGGAGGAGTGGGCGGACACGCCGGTGACCGTCAGCTTGACGTCCTTGCCGTCGACCTTGGCGGCGACCTCGAAATTGCCGCCGTTGCGCTTGGCATATTCGGTGCCGGCCTTTTGCAGGCTGGCGGCCAGTTCGGCGGGCTTGTCGGTCACCAGGGTCGCGACCGAAGTCGACGGTATCTGGTTGGTGGCCAGGCCGCCGGTCATCGAGGTGATTTCTGCGCCCTTGCCTTGTGCGGTGCGCTTGGCGAAGCTGGCCATGACCGTGCCGTAGCCTTTCTCGGCGATCACCACCGGGTAGCCGCCATCCAGCGCCAGGTTGTAGTTGGGCGTCGGGTTGCGTTCGAAGTAGTAGGGGATGGCGTCGCCCGTGGTCTCTTCGGTGGTGTCCACCAGCAGCTTGAAGTTGCGGGCCAGCGGCAGCTTCTCTTCCTTGATGATCTTCATGGCGTACAGCGCCACCACGATGCCGTTCTTGTCATCCTCGGTGCCGCGGCCATACATGCGATCGCCGATCAGGGTGACCTTGAACGGATCGAGGCGGGTGCCGTCCTGCAGTACCCAGTTTTCCGGCGTTACCGGTACCACATCGGCATGGGCGTGGATGCCCACGACTTCATCGCCGCTGCCTTCGAGGGAGATCTCGTAGACGCGGTTGTCGATGTTGCGAAAGTTCAGGTTGAACGCCTGGGCCAGGCCCTTGATCTTCTCGGCAATCTTGATGAATTCGGGATTGTCGTGCTGGTCGACACCTTCCACGCGCACGGTCGCAATGGCCACCAGCTCCTTCAGGGTTTCGGTGGCCGCGCTACCGTATTTCACCCGGGCATAGAGGCCAAGCAAACGATGGATTTCGTTTTGCTGTTCAGCGCTAAGCGTCTTGTTGTCGAGGAAGGCACGGATGGCTGGGCCGAGGTTGTCGGTCCTGGCGATATCGCTGTTGGCCAGGCTTGCCAGGAACTGCCTGAAATCCTTGACCGATGCATCACTGAAGGTCTTGAGGATGATCGCGCTCTGTTGCGGGGTGATATTGGCGTGGGCAGCGGTGGTGAACGACGAAAGGCTGGCGAGCATGAGGGTGGTCGCAGCCAGGTGCTTGAGGGAAAAATCCATTGCTGGGGGCATTCCTTTGCAGGCGGTTTGTAAGAAATATCTGATCAGTCGATCAGAAACTTTTCAAAACTAACACCACGAGCGTGTGAAACGGGAGCCCCTGAAGTGGGATCTGTCGCACAGAAATGCAAAAGCGGCGCAGAAATGAAAAACCGCTCTATCAATGCTTACATTCTGCCATCACCACTTTGCAGGTACTTGGCGTGCCACCGGATCGGCCGGCATAACGTATGCAATTACTCAGGGATTTCTGCCGAGCCATGTCCAGGGTGTCGCCCCAGGCGAGGCCGCCTTCGCCGACAGTGGGGAGGGCTTTTGCATAGCAGGCCGAGCCGACGCTGGAGGCTGAATAGCGAGCCGTGCTGGCTTTGCCTGAGCAGCCGGCGATCAGCGCCAGATCGACGGCGAGCAGGGATAGCAGGAGCCATGACGAGCATTGTCGCGCAGTGTGTCCCGTCATCCCGGTTCCCCTGCAGCAAGAGGCGCATTTGAGACCGTACCTGGCCGGATCAGGGCCGGGGCACACTCTTTCTCTGAGCCTATCCTTGCGGCATCGATCCTGCTGCTCCTTTCGTCCGCTTTCCTTCGTACAGCGTGTCTGGCCGTCCGAGAGCCGGGCCGAGGTCGCTACAGGCCACTGAACATGCTGATGATCACGGCATTAACCAGGTCAATGAAAAAGCCGCACACCAGCGGCACGATCAGGAAGGCCTGGTGCGCCGCACCGTACTTTTGCGTCACGGTCGACATGTTGACGATGGCCGTCGCCGTGGAACCGAGGGCAATCCCGCCGAATCCTGAAGCGATCACGCTGGCTTCGTAATTGCGCCCCATAAAGCGGAAAACCACAAAATACGTATAGGCGACCGTCAGCAGGATCTGCAGGGTCAACGCGCACAGAATGAACATCAACGCGCCGCTGAGCTGCCAGAGCTGAAGCCCCATCAGGGCCATGGTCAAGAACATGCCCAGGCAGATATCGGAGATCAGCGACAGGCCCAGGCTGGCACCGCTCCAGGTTTTCAGTCGCTGGTCACCGACAAAGGCCAGAACGAGGTGGTGAATGACGATGCCCGCGAACAGGCAGCTGACAAACTTGGGCAGGGTGATGCCGGCATCGACCAGCAGCAGGTTGAGTCCATAGCCGAGCATCAGGGTCAGGTTGAGCCACATCCACGCCCAGAGCACGTCGTAGTAGTCCAGCGCCTTGCCCGGTTGTTGCTCGAGAATGCCGACTTCCAGCTCCGCATCCCTGGACGGCGTCAGTTGATAACGGCGAATCAACTGGTTGGCGATTGGGCCACCGATGACGCAAGCGGCAATCAGGCCCACGGTGTTACTGGCGATGCCCAATTCGTGGGCGTTGCTGATGCCCAGTTTTTCGACAAAAAGCGGTGCCCAGGCCAGGGTGGTGCCCACCCCACCCGTGAGGGAAATGGAGCCCACCATCAAGCCCGCCTTGGGATCAAGCCCAAACGCCTCGGCCACACCCATGCCCAGGGAGTTCTGCAGCAGAATGAACACGGCGGCGAGCAACAGCAGGATCAGCAGCGGGCGCCCACCCTTGAGCAGTTGGCGCATGTCCGATTTCAAGCCTATGCCGGCAAAGAAATAGAGCAGCAGGGTGTCGCGAACTTGCAGATCGAATTCGATCTGGATATTCAGGCCGAAGTACAGCAAGGACGTCACCGCCGCACAGACGAAACCGCCAACTACCGACTCCGGGATGCAGTATTGACGCAGAAAGGCGTTGTGCTGGACGAGGGTCTTGCCGAGGAAAAGCAGGAGGATGGCGAGGGTAAAACTCACGAGGCCGTGAATCTGGAAGAGCTGTGAAGTCATTTAAGGCCTACCAAAAAACTGGAAAATCATTATCAGGATTCGCTCGTTCAATGTTTAGACCTGTATCAATGAATGGTCGAAACAGCCTTGCTCGTCCAGATAGCTTCCCAATCATCAGGTGCGTCTGTGCGCCAGGGGTGAGGACAGCCTAGCCTAAACGGAAAAACCCATCCGGTTTGGCACAGGCCGCCATCACGCTCCCGATGGCCAGTCAGACGGGAACTTCAGCGCTTGATCAGTGAGATCTTCGTTCCCTCGATACTGACGCCCGCCATTAATCCTTGCTGGTCGAAGATGAACGCGTAGGCGTCGTCCTTCAGCGTCGAGCTGGACAGGTTCTTTGCAACCCCTTCATCCACCACGACTACCGTTGGCCCCACACCGATTTCCCAGCCTTTGGTTTTGGCAACATAGTCCACGGCTTTATCGGTCATCAGGAAAACCGCATAGCCGTACGACTGGGCGCCGGCCTGCAGCCCCCATGAACCGCTGACGGAGTTGTAGTAGTTCTCGACTTTCGAGCCTTTCATCAGTACGCCTTCGCCATAGCTGCCGCCGAACACGAGACCGGCCTTGATGATGTTCGGGAAAACCAGCACCGCCTTGGCCTGGTGCGAGATGGTTTCGGAGAATGGATGGCTCTTGTAGAGCGTTTGCAACGCCTGTCGAGCGTCGGCATTCAGATCCTCGGCGGTGGCCGCTGCGGCATTGTTCAGTAATGCGGCCGATGCCAATGTTGCAATCGCGAGGAAGAACGAGAGGAAAAACCGTATTGATTGAGTCATTTGCGTACTCCGCTGAGGGAGCAGGGGGATGAGAGCAGCGGCAAGTGCCCGCGTCACGCAGGAACCGAACCCACTGAGGTTATCCGGCGCACCCTGAAATGTGTGAATTGCAGGCTGCGCCCCTGAATGAAGTGGACTCTGGGCCACTGATCGTTTGCGCTGCCATCAGCTGTTATGACCACTGGGTAATGGCCGGGTTCGCTGTCAGTTCTGCTTCTTGCCGCCAGTTTCACCTTGCGAAGGGTTGAAATCGCTTCGTCCCGCGCTCAATGCAGGCAGCAAAAGGCCCGCGCAATGGCGGGCCTTCTGTTTGGGGTCAAATCCTTTTGTGCTTCCAATCTGCGCTCCATCTTGTGATCGTTTCGTGAAAAGCATGTCGTAGCAAGTGAAAAAGCCCGGTATGGGCCAAGCTCTTTGTAGATGGGCCAAATCCTTTTGGCTGATCCCATTGTGATGGGTGGATGTGACGACGACATGACAGGGCTGACAGGAAAAGCTGATCGCTGCCAGAAACAGGCTTTCG
Organism: Pseudomonas sp. IT-P4; assembly: GCF_949767755.1. Classification (NCBI taxonomy): domain Bacteria; kingdom Pseudomonadati; phylum Pseudomonadota; class Gammaproteobacteria; order Pseudomonadales; family Pseudomonadaceae; genus Pseudomonas; species Pseudomonas sp. IT-P4. The sequence continues at coordinate 93,316 of NZ_CATKPX010000027.1, forward strand.
CTCCAACGAGCTGAGGAATCGAACTGTCCATGCACTTTTATAAAGCGCCATGCACAACAACTTGCACCAGTCGGAAGCGCCGCAAAGCGCTTTCGCCCGCGCCAGCTCCAGCGTCGTGACAATCCCCCCAGGCTCAAAAACCAGTGTTTCCAGATAGTTGAAGTCACTCTGTCGCAGGCTGGCACAAAGGCTGCAAGGCTGTCATCAGGTCCACCTGGAGAGCATTCGTGTGGACAGCCCCCTCGGTCAACGACGATCGATTGGCCGAGCAGGTCGTGGGCAACATCGGTGGATCAGGCATAGACGTCTGGTTTCAACACCGCCAAAGAACAGGCAAAGACGCCTGGAACCGAAAGGTTTCAGGCGTTTTTTTTTGCTTTTAAAACCGTGATTGGCTCGGGCTGGGTGCTTTCTATGAATTCCAATGTTGCCACGTTGAACAAGATGCAAACGCTGATCGTGATCGGTAATGGCATGGTCGGACATCATTGTGTCGAACAGTTGATCGAGCGGGGAGCGCTTGAGCATTACCGGCTGCACGTCTTCAGTGAAGAGCCGATGCGCGCCTATGACCGTGTGCATCTTTCCGAGTACTTCGCAGGTCGTGATGCCGAGTCGCTGGCGCTGTCCGATGTGTCTCTCTACCAGACGCCCGGCGTTACGCTGCATCTGGGTGTGCCGGTATTGGAGATCGACCGCGTCCGTCGCCAGGTGGTCACCGCGCAAGGTGGCGTCACGTATGACAAATTGGTCCTGGCCACCGGTTCTTATCCGTTTGTTCCGCCCATCGAAGGCGCCGAAGGTGAATCGCGCCTGGTCTATCGCACCCTGGAAGACCTCGATGCCATCCGGGCTGCGGCGGCCAATGCCCGGCGCGGTGTGGTGGTCGGCGGTGGCTTGCTGGGGCTGGAAGCCGCGAACGCGTTGAAGAGCCTGGGGCTTGAAGCCCACGTGGTGGAATTCGCTCCGCGCTTGATGCCGGTACAGCTCGATGACCTCGGTGGCCAGGCGCTCAAGGCGCAGATCGAGCGACTGGGCGTCGGTGTACACCTGTCCCGCGCCACTCAATCGATCAGCGCGGGCGAGCAGTACCGCTATCGCATGAATTTCGCCAATGACGAATGCCTCGAAACCGACCTGATCGTGTTTTCCGCCGGTATCCGCGCTCAAGACGCGCTGGCCCGTCAATGCGCACTGCAGATCGGTCCGCGCGGGGGCGTGGTGATCGACGACACGTGCCTGAGTTGCGACCCGAACATCTACGCCATCGGTGAGTGCGCCTCATGGAACGGCAGCCTGTTCGGCCTGGTCGCGCCGGGTTACCAGATGGCGCGCAGCGTCGCGGCCCGTTTGTGCAACGAAGTCGCCGAGCCGTTCACCGGTGCCGACATGTCGACCAAACTCAAGCTGCTGGGGGTGGATGTCGGCTCCATCGGCGACGCCCACGGCAACACCCCGGGCGCACGCAGCTATCAATTCATCGACGAAACCAGCGCCAGCTATCGCCGCCTGGTGGTGGATGCCAGTGGCAAACACGTCCTGGGTGCAGTGCTGGTCGGTGACAACAGCTATTACGACACCTTGCTGCAATACATGCAGAACGGCATCGCCTTGCCAGCAGAACCCGCCAGTCTGATTCTGCCGTCCTCCGAAGGCGCGCCGACCCTGGGGCCGGGTGCGCTGCCGGAGTCGGCCACGGTGTGTTCCTGTCATAACGTCACCAAGGGCTCCATCTGTTCGGCCATCGACGGCGGTTGCACCGACCTGGGCCAGCTCAAGTCGCAGACCAAGGCCTGTACCGGCTGCGGCGGATGCGCCGGGTTGCTCAAGCAAGTGTTCGAGCATGAGCTGATTGCCCGTGGCGTCAGTGTCGACAAGAGCCTGTGCGAACACTTCGCCTACACCCGCCAGGAGCTTTATGCGCTGGTACGGGTAGAGGGCGTGATCACCTTCGATGAACTGTTGGCCAAACATGGCCGTGGCCACACCGGTTGCGACGTCTGCAAACCGGCGGTGGGCTCGATCCTCGCCTCGTGCTGGAACCAGCCGATCATGGACACGTCGCTGGTGCCGTTGCAGGACACCAACGACACCTTCATGGCCAACATGCAGAAAAACGGCACCTACTCGGTGGTGCCACGCATCGCCGGGGGCGAGATCACGGCGGACAAGCTGATCGCGATTGGCGTGGTGGCGAAGAAATACGACCTCTACACCAAAATCACCGGCGGGCAGCGCATCGACCTGTTCGGCGCACAGTTGCATCAGTTGCCGGACATCTGGTCCGAGTTGATCGAGGCCGGTTTCGAAACCGGGCATGCCTACGGCAAATCGACCCGCACGGTGAAGTCCTGCGTCGGCAGTACCTGGTGCCGTTATGGCGTGCAGGACAGCGTGAAAATGGCCCTGACCCTCGAGGATCGCTACAAGGGGCTGCGTTCGCCGCACAAGCTCAAGTTCGCGGTCTCCGGTTGCACCCGTGAGTGCGCCGAGGCGCAGAGCAAGGACGTGGGCGTGATCGCCACCGAGAAAGGCTGGAACCTCTACGTGGCCGGTAACGGCGGCATGCGCCCGCGCCACGCCGAGTTGTTCGCCACCGACCTCGATGACGCCACCCTGATCCGTTACATCGACCGCTTCCTGATGTTCTACATCCGCACCGCCGACAAATTGCAGCGCACCTCGGTCTGGCGCGAGAGCCTGGAGGGCGGCCTGGATTACCTCAAGGACGTGATCATCAACGACAGCCTGGGGCTTGGCGCGGAGCTCGAATCGCAGATGCAACTGGTGGTCAACCGCTACGAATGCGAATGGGCCAATGCCCTCAAAGACCCGGAAAAACTCAAGCGTTTTCGCACCTTCGTCAACGATCAACGCCCGGACCCGGACATCCATTTTGTCCAGGAACGCGGTCAGCGCCGGCCGATCATGGCCTCTGAACTCCACCTTATCCCTGTCATCGAGGAGATTGCCTGATGAGCCAGTCCGATACCCAGCGAGCCTATTCCAGTTCGTCCCTGGTCAACCCCGATGCCTGGCAAGCGGTGTGCAGCCAGGAAGATCTGGTGAGTAACTCCGGCGTCGTGGTCTGGCTCGACGGTGCACAAGTGGCGCTGTTCTACCTGCCGGCTGCCGAGGGCAAGACCCTTTATGCCGTCGATAATCATGACCCGCAATCCGGGGCAAATGTCATCGGGCGCGGGTTGATCGGCAGCATCAAGGGCGACCTGGTGATTGCCTCGCCACTCTACAAACAGCATTTCCGTCTTGAGGACGGCAGTTGCCTGGAGTACCCGCAGCAGCGCCTGCGGGTCTGGCCGGTGCGCCTGAACGCAGGCCTGGTTGAGGTCGCGGTGGCCTGACCAGATGGATTTTGCCGGGGGCTGTGCCAGGTTCCGGCGGAGTCGATGATCAATGACAAACAGTATCGGAGGCTCGTATGAAAACAGCCGCACAACTGCTGAAACTCAAGGCCGTGCAGAACCGGCGGGTGCATAGCATCGCGCCAGACCAGACGGTGCTTGAAGCATTGAAGATGATGGCGGAAAAAAATGTCGGTGCCCTGCCCGTCATGGAGGAGGGGCAGGTGGTCGGCGTGATCAGCGAACGCGACTATGCGCGCAAGGTCGTTCTACAGGGGCGCTCTTCGGTCGGTACGCCGGTCCGGGCCATCATGAGCGCACCCGTCGTGACAGCAGACAGTCAGCAGAGCATTGAGCGTTGCATGGCGGTGATGACCGACAGCCATCTGCGCCATCTGCCGGTGGTGCAGGGCGACCAGTTGATCGGCCTGTTGTCGATTGGTGATCTGGTCAAGGAAGCCATCGTCGAGCAGACCGAACTGATCCGGCAACTGGAACACTACATCCGCGGACATTAAAGCGACCGGGGGCAGGTTGGGTCTGCACGCTTTAAAATCCAGGCCGGTGTAGCAAGAGGGCCTCAAGGAGGCCCGCATCGCTAATGCCTGTTGTGCTCAGTTCGCCTTTATCGGCACCGTCACGGTTTTGCCGAAGGCCGACTTGATGGTCGCCGTCGGGTTAGGCGACGGACCACTGCCGGCAGTGGTCACCGCTATGTTCCAGCGCGCGCCTGTCGGTGTCAGCGTCAGGACGGCGGCGCCAAGGTTCACCGTACCGGTTGTGGTCGTGGCCGTCGCCGTGATGGTATTGCCCGTGCCTCGGGAGGTGGTGCCGGACAGGACCCAATACCAGCGGCTGTTGCTGCGGGCGGTGACGGTGGCGCTGGTGACGATCAGGCTCTCGTTGATCGCTGCCGAGACCGCCACGGACACCGTCGCCGGTGCCGACTCCGCGTTCCTGGCATCGCTGGCCCTATAGGAAAAGGTCGCGGTGAACGGCGCGGGGACGGTGGCTGGTGGTGTGTAGGTCACGCGCAGGCCATCGGTGTTGACCACGCCCTTGCCGGAGTCCGGTTGCTCCAGACCCACCACTTTGAGCGGCACGTTACCGTCAGGGTCGGTGTCGTTGGCCAGCACGTTGATGATCACCGGTTGACCGGTGTTACTGATGGCGCTGTCGGGGTTGGCAATCGGTTTTTGGTTATCACCGTCCTCTTGACGTCTATCGCCAGTGCGGAAGGTCGGCAGCGCAGCGGAATTGACGTAGGTGACGCCGTCCCAGCCGGGCAGGGGCGTTGGCATCAACTGGAACTGGCCGGGGTGCTCGACGTCCCAGCGCAGCAGCATGGAGGTGTCCTCGTGCTGGGTGTTGTGGCAATGCTCCAGGTAAGTCCCGGCGAACTCGCGGAAGCGGATCGCAATGTCCACGTCCACCGAGCTGTCGATGCCTTCGCCGATGCGATAGACGTCCTTGCGTGCCCATTTTTCCCATTCCGGTGGGGCCTTGCCATCACGGTTGAGGACAATGCCTTCTTCGAAGTGCACGTGCACCGGGTGGCTCCAGCCGTTGCCGCCGTTCCTGATTTTCCACACCTCCAGGGTGCCGTCGCCGGAGAACCCGGCAGGGGTCGGGCCGGTGGCCAGTTGCGGAGCGGCACTGATGATTCGAGGGTCCATCTGGAAGCCCAGGCCGCCGTCGGTCTTGATGGTCCAGGGTTCTACGTCGGTACCGTCGGAGCGACCGAAGATGAACTCGCGATGCCGCGCCGCGTTGAGCTTGGCCTGCACCGCCGGGTCGTCACGGTTGAGGGGCAGCGGCAGCATGGTTTTACCCACCGGCTTGCCCGGTTTGGCGGGTTCGAAGTCGGCAGGGTTCATGCTCACGTCCTGGCCGGCATAAGGCTGGACCACCATCTGCAGGAACTTGCCCACCACCGGGTCGCCGTTCTCCCATTGCAAGCCGTTACTACCGAGCTTGAGCACCGCCTTGTACTTGCCGGACAGGACATCGGCCAGGCTCAGCGGCAGACTTTCCGGACCCTTGCCGTCGTGGTGTTCCATCAGGTTGACGAAGTACAACTTGTCGCCGGTGCTGATCCCGTTTTTCGCGAAGTTGACGATGATGTCGTAACGCTCGGCGATGCCCATGGAGGGCAGGATGGCGTTGTGGTCCTGCAGGTCGCCGTCGGCGTCCAGGTCCATGCTGCCGTCGAATGGCACGGCGTGTTCCATTAGGTTGCCGTCGTTGGCGATCATGTGGAACGGCACGCGGGTGTAAGACAGGCCAGAGCCTGTCGGGCCGGGGAATTCGCCACCGGTGCCGATGATTTCACGCACCAGAGCGATCCTGAAGAAACGTGACACCGAGCCATTGAGAATGCGGAAACGATAGCTGCGCGCCCGCACGTTCAGGCGCGGCTGGTACTGCCAGTTGACCAGGATCTGGTCGCCGAGAAAGCCATCGGTGTTGAACGGGTTGAACCACAGTTGGCCGTTCTGATCCCAGGCCTTGTCGGCCACCGTCAGGTTGACGTCATAGTCGCGGTTGCCCCAGGGCAATGCCGAGCCGCTGGGCAGGCGCAGGTTGACGCCGTCTTGCAGCGCTTCGTTGCCACGATCCAGGGCGCTGTAGTAGTTCATCATCGTCGCGTTGCCCTTGTAGACGTTCTGCGCGGTGAAATCGAGCATGTGGTCGTGGAACCAGTGGCTGCTCATGGTTTCGCGCCAGTCGCCACGGATCTTGATGCTGCCGTTGTTGCAGGTCTTCAGGCCCGGCGTGGCATCGTTGACATACAGGGTTTCGCCCGGGGCGCAGGGGAAAGCCGCGCGCGGATCCTGGGCGCTGGTGTTGATGGTGTCGTAACCGGCCAGTTGTATCGGCCAGCGATAGTCGTAGTACTGCCCCGGAAAGAAAAACGCATTGGTAAAACCGTCGCTTTCGGCCGGGGAGTGGCCGTTGTGTTCGTGGGTGGTGAGTGTGTGCAGGCCGAAACCCATGTTGGCCGACGGATCGATCGGCAGGGCGTTGTAGTGACGCATCAGCACCGCTTGGCCGTACCGCACCATCAGCAGTTTTGGCGGGAAGGTGCCGTCGAAGGTCCAGAGCGCCTTGTGGTTCTGAATCGGCATGTTGGGGTGAAAGCGGGTGTCGATGCCTTTGGTGGTGCCCACGATGATCGGATTGTCCGAGGTCTGGTTGTAGAGCCCGCCAGGCCCGAACTCACCGACGGCGTAGTTGTGCAACTGCCGACGGTCGCGCATGCCGCCGTTGAGCTTGGCGCCCGCTTGAGCGGTCTTGAAGGCGACCTGCGGGTAAAACTCGTTCCAGCGCTGGTGCGACCAGCCTTTTCCTGGCGGACGACCTTCGGCAGGCGAGCCGACCGGATGGCGGTTGAGGAAGGCTTCGATCTGCGCTTTCCAGGGGTTGCGGTCCAGCACGTTGGAAAACTGCGACGGAAACGGATACAGCCCCGGCTGGCGCATGAAGGCTTCCAGCGCCGCGGCCGAAGGACCACTGCGGGCGATGTTGTTCGGGTCCTGGGTGGGCGCCGGGCCGACGATCGGCACCGGGAAGGTCAGGGCGGGTGGCGGCAGTGTCGGGTCGAGTTTTTCCGTGCCGAACTCTTCGAACAGCAGCAGTTGCTGAGTGTAAGGCTGGGCCCCGAACAATGGGCTGGGCTTGCCATTGGTGGGGATTTTGAAGGATGTCTGCAGGTTTGGCGGCAGCACGTTGTCGACCGTTGGCGTGGTGCGGGTACCAAAAACGCCATTGGGCAGGGCGAAGGCGCCCGTGTTGGCGGGTGGCATGGCCTCTATGGCTTCCAGCGCCGCCTTGGGGTCGGCCGGGGGATTGGTAAACGCCGAGGGGTCCGTCGGTGGTGGCGGGCCGAAATCATCCAGCGGGACGGCGTTGACGGTGGTCATGGCCAGGAACATCGCACAGGGCAGGCTTGACCTGCGCAGCAAGGCGATGGAGCTGCGTGGTGGTGTCGTGCTTTTCATTGTTCACCCCTCGCGTGATGCCCCGTCGTCTCAATAGCCGGGACGACAGCTGTTGCGGGTACCAGAAGGGTGTGCAACTAATGAGCCACTAGCCTGGGGCGAAGAAAAAATTCAATCCGATTAACAGGCTGTTTCTGAGTGGTTCAAGCCAGAGAAGGGGGGAGTGGGGGATATTCCTCAGGTTTGGTGGCAAGCGCCTGGCTGGGTGGGTGTAGTGCTCCATTGATGGAGAGAGTAACGGCCCGGTTTCACCGACCGCTTTTTTGTCAGGGGCTGCTGATCTGAGGCGATATGGATTCAACCGGTCGATGCAACACACTGGATTGCGTGCAGGCACGCGTGTTGCAGATCGGCAGTACGACCCGGTAATAGTCGGGTCGGAGATTTCAGGGCGGGGCGCAAGCAATTGGTCGAAAAAATGCGGAAACGATCAGGGGAGTGACGGCCGGGAAAGCCAAACCCCGAAAACGACAAAGCCCTGAATAATCAGGGCTTTGTCGTATAAAGATGGCGGAGGCGATGGGATTCGAACTCATGGACCTGTTACAGTCGACGGTTTTCAAGACCGTTGCCTTAAACCACTCGGCCACACCTCCGTTTGCGTTGCGGGCGCCATAATACCTGAATGAAACACACTGTCAAACTCTCTGCATAGCTTGTTACAGAGCGTCTGTTATGATCTTTGCGACTGAACGTTTCAAACCAACAGGAGTGTCGCCATGCGCGAACAGGATTACGCAGTTAATAACAGCGTGCAGGCTGAGCAGCTAGAGGTTAGCCGCGTCCTGCGCAACACATACGGCTTGCTCGCCCTGACCCTGGCATTCAGCGGTGTGACAGCCTACGTTGCCCAGCAGATGCATGTTGGCTACCCGAACATTTTCGTGGTGCTGATCGGCTTCTACGGTCTTTTCTTCCTCACCAACAAACTCCGTGATTCGGCCTGGGGCCTGGTGTCGGCATTTGCCCTGACCGGTTTCATGGGTTTCCTGCTGGGCCCGATCCTCAACCGTTACCTGGGAATGCAGGGCGGCGCTGAAGTGGTCAGCTCGGCGTTCGCGATGACGGCGCTGGTGTTCGGCGGCCTGTCGGCCTATGTGCTGATCACCCGCAAGGACATGAGCTTCCTCGGCGGTTTCATCACGGCAGGCTTCTTCGTGCTGCTGGGTGCGACGCTGGCGAGCCTGTTCTTCCAGATCAGCGGCCTGCAACTGGCGATCAGCGCAGGTTTCGTGCTGTTCTCCTCGGTCTGCATTCTGTTCCAGACCAGCGCCATCATTCATGGCGGCGAGCGTAACTACATCATGGCCACCATCAGCCTGTATGTATCGATCTACAACCTGTTCGTCAGCCTGTTGCAGCTGTTCGGCATCATGGGCCGCGATGACTGATCGTCGGTCTTGAAGTAAAAAAACCC
>NZ_CATKPX010000028.1:0-95756 GCF_949767755.1 Pseudomonas sp. IT-P4
GGTTCAGTGTCGCCTGCTCAGAGTTTGACGTTGCCCCGCGGCCCGGCGATGGCCCAGATGATCAGTCCCAGTACCGGCAACAGCGCGATCAGCAGTACCCAGAGGATTTTCATCCCGGTCTCGGCACTGCTTTTGAAGACGTTGATGATGGCCCAGATGTCCAGGACAAAAATGATCAAGGCAACCAGGCTGTTGAACGTGGAACCCATGGTGACGCTCCCAAAGAGTGATATGCCCCCTCAGGATAGACGCTCGTCGCGAGGATTCCTTTTTATTGACAGTGTCTGGGTCAGACGTGGATCGCCACTTTCAGGGCTTCCAGGGATGGCGCGGCTGCGATGCCCGCTTCTGCGCACAATTCCAGCACCCGTGGCACGTCATTGCCGTAGACCAGGACCACCTGCAATTCGTCATCGAGCAACTGGCTGAAATTCATCAGCGTGTAGCCACCATTTTCCTTGTTCATGCTACTCATCTGCACCTGGATGCGGTTGAGCGCGGTCAGGGCTTCGGTCTTGGCCAGTTGCTTGGGCTTGAGATTGAACTCCACCCCTGGGCCGAATGAGGCGACGATCTGGGCGAACAGGTCCATGTAGGTGTCAGCCTGGAACAGTACCGTTTCCGGTAGGCTGCCAACCACCACCCATTCACCCAGCGGGATCGGGAAGGTTTCGTCGTAGTTGATGTCCGGATTGGCGCTCAGAAAAGCATCCTGATCGGCGTATGCCTGGGCCGCTTCGTCCGCAACCTTGAGGATTTCGTCTTCGCCCATGCACCCGGAGCTGATTTTGCTGATGAGTTCGACGAGTGCGGCTTTCATGGGGAGGATCCTGTAGCGAGGTGAATTTTGAGGGCGCGAAGGATACCGCAAGGATAGATTCGAATGCCCAAAAAAGATCGCAGCCTTCGGCAGCTCCTACATTGAGTGGCGTACACCCGTAGGAGCTGCCGAAGGCTGCGATCTTTTAAAGCAATCAGCCAATCAGCTTCTCAAGCTGCGCAACGGTATCGGAAGCGCCCATGGTTTTAGCCGCCTCCAGCGCGGTGATGCCATTGGCGTCCTTGGCTTTCGGGTCGGCGCCCTTGCTGATCAGGTAGTCGACCACTTCGACGCGGTTGAACATTGCCGCCATCATCAGCGCCGTGCGGCCATCGAAGGACGAGCCTTCCACCTGGGCGCCGCCGTCGACCAAGGCCTTGATCACCGCCAGGTCGCCCTTGAAGGCGGCGCCGGCAATCGGGCTCTGGCCGTTGTCGTTGCGGATCTCCGGGTCGGCCTTATGCTCCAGCAGGACTTTTACCGTGTCCACGTGACCGTGATACGCGGCCAGCATCAGCAAGGTATCGCCCTTGTGGTTACGCAGGTTCGGCGGTAAACCCTTGGTCAGCAGCGCGGCCATCATCGCCGCATCGCCCTCCCGTGCCTTGTTGAATACCTGTTCGGTGAATTCGGCGGCTTCTTCGGGGGTCATCTGGCGGCTTTTGTCTGACATTGGGCACTCCCTTTTCTGTCATTCGTAAAAGCCGACAGTTTCCCGAGCGCCCCCGGCACTGTCACTTGTTTTTTCTCATGGGCCGCCATAGCCAGATTCAATAGCGGTACTTGCCGTCGTGAATGTCGGACAACAACTGCTCCGTGACCTGCACGTAAGTCTGCGTCCCCGGCAGCCAGGCATAGATCGGATCATCGCCGGTTTTACCCGGGTCGAAGGCCTCGTCCTTGAGTCGGGTCTTCTGATATTTGAACGTCCCGGTGGTTTCCATTTTCACTTTCACCCGCAGGAACAACGGCACCGCATAGGCCGGCATTTGCTCGCGGGCGAAGGCCAGCAGCTCGCTGAAATCCAGGGTTGCCAGGGATTCGGCCGGGGTAATCGCCGCCATCCCGGCCCGGCCATTGGTGTTGCGGATTTCCACGCCATAGGCCACGGCTTCGGAAATAAGCGGGTGTTGCAGGAGGATGTTTTCGACCTCCGTGGTCGAGACGTTTTCGCCCTTCCAGCGGTAGGTGTCGCCCAGGCGGTCGACAAACTGCGCATGCCCAAAGCCGATGTTGCGCAACAGGTCGCCGGTGTTGAAGTAGCGGTCGCCCTTTTCGAACACATCCTCAAGCACAACCTTGGCGGTTTTCTGCGGATCGGTGTAGCCGTCCAGGGGTGCCTTGTCGTCGATTTTTGCCAGCAACAACCCCTGCTCGCCCTTGGCGACCTTGCGCATCAGGCCATTGGCCTGACGAATCGGCGCGCCGCTGTCGTGGTCGTACGCAACCAGCTCCCAGGACATCAGGGAAAAACCGATGGTGTTGTCGAAATTGAGAATATTGGTGAAACCGATGTTGCCGTCGCTGGCGGCGTACAGCTCGCAGATGTGATTGACCGCAAAGCGGGTCTTGAACTCGTTCCAGGCGCCGGGCCGCAAGCCGTTGCCGATCATTTTCTTCACATCGTGCCGGCTGTCGTCGGCGCTGGACGGTTGATCGACCAGGTAGCGGCACAATTCGCCGACATAACCGATGGTGGTCGCCCGGTACTTGCGCGTATCGTTCCAGAACTGACTGGCGCTGAATTTGCGGCGGATGGCGAACCCGCTGGCACCACTGACGGCCGAACCCCAGCACACGCAAAGGCCCGTGGCGTGGTACAGCGGCAAAGTGCAATAGACGACATCGTCGGGGCGCATGTCCAGGGCGATCATGCCGAAGCTCGCCGAACTGCGCATCCAGCGTCCGTGCTTGAACACGCCCGCCTTGGGCAACCCCGTGGTGCCCGAGGTGTAAATATAAAAGCAGGGATCATCAAAGAAAATCTGCCGGCTGCTGGCCGGGTTGTCGCTGCCATCGTCGAGACTGACGGTCATCAGGTTGATGAAACCTTCAGGCGCGATACCCGGTTGGCGCGAGGTGTCCTGATCGGCGACGAACCAGGTTCGGTCAGCCTTGATCGACACCCGGTCACGCACTCCGAGGTACGCCGGGACCAACTCCTCACCGACAATGATCGCCGCCGGCGCCACCAGATTCACACTGTGCACCAGGGTGTCGCGGGTCTGGGAGGTATTGAGCAGCGCACTGATTGCGCCGACCTTGGCCACCGCCAGTATGGTCACCAGCAGTTCCGGGCGATTCTCGATGAAGACCGCCACCACATCCCCCTTGCCGATGCCTTGGCCGATCAGGTGATGGGCGATGCGATTGGCCCATTGGTTGACCTCGGAGTAACTGAGCGTTACGTCGCCTTGCAACAGCGCCGGGCCATCCGGGTTACGCAACGTGGCTTGCTCGAAACTCCAGCCCAAACCACACGCTTGGGTCGGGTCCTTGACGTTGGCGGCCTTCATGCCCTTCACCACCCGGGGGATGGCCTTGGCAATGGAAGGCAGCTTGCGGAGCATCATGCCCCAGGTAATCGTGTCGTTCGACGTGCGACTCATGTTGCTCCCGTTCGATCTTTTTATTGTCGGGCTGCGATGACTGAGCCCGAAAATACGTCAACGGTTCTTGAGCTGTACACGCGGTTTTTGAAATGTTTTGTATCTGCGATCTTGATCCGCGATCTTGATCTGCGATCTTGATCCGCGGTTGATACAGGGCCAATCGTGAACCCTCGCACACGCAATGGTTCCATCGAATCGCCGAGCGACCGCGCAAAATGCAGGATGCACGATGGCCGTTCATGCAGAATGCACGAAAGCAAAAATCACCAACGATACTAACTTGTTGTTTTATATATTAATTTATAGAAAACCAAGGCTGGCACAATCACTGCAACCCTCTCCGTATGCTTGCCATTCAAGAGCTAACGGAGCTGAAAGACATGAACCTGATTCAGGAAAAATTTTCGTCCCTGTTCTCCAACTTCGACGTCACCACCCAGGCCCGCCCTGACGGTGGGATCCTGCTGACCCTCAGCGGCGGCGAAGGCAAAGTGTTCAAGCGTTCGATTTCCTACCAGCAGTTGCACAATGGCGACCAACTGACGTGGGTCATCAGTGCGATTCGCCGCGACCTCGCCGAACAAGCCAGTGAACTGCCGCAGATTTCCATGCTGCAGAGCCAGCAACGGTTTGCGCTGCCGACCTATCACTCACTGTAAAAAAATGTGGGAGCGGGCTTGCTCGCTCCCACAGGTTTTGTGGTGTTTAGAAATTAGCAGGATCGATCCGCGCAAAGCTGTCCACGGTGACATGCCCTGCCAGTTCTCCGCCCTCACGGGCCAGCCCGCATGTGGCCATCCCCGCCGTGCGCGCCGCGTCGAGTTCTTCGACGATGTCCGACAGAAACAGGATCTGCCCCGCCTCAAGGTTGATCGCCTGGCTGATGTTGGCGTAGGACTGCGCCTCGCGCTTGGGGCCCGAAGTGGTATCGAAATAGCCGCTGAACAGCGGCGTCAGATCCCCTGCCTCCGAGCAGCCGAAGATCAACCGCTGGGCCTGGATCGAGCCGGACGAGTAAACAAACAGTTGAAAGCCGTCCCGATGCCAGCGCTTGAGTGCGTCAACGGCGTCCGGGTACACATGCCCCTTCAACTGCCCGGCCTGATAGCCCTGTTCCCAGACCATGCCCTGCAACGCCTTCAACGGCGTGGCCTTGCGGTCTTCAGCGATCCAGCCCAACAGGATCTCGATGACCCGCTCGACGTCGGCGTTCGGTTCGTTGCCGTCGCGGCGCACGGCAGCCAGTTGCTCTGCTACATCGGCGCGTTCGGCGTGCTGACGGACAAATGCCGGCAAGTGTTTGGCAGCGTAGGGAAACAGCACGTCGAACACAAAACTCACCGCGCTGGTGGTGCCTTCGATGTCGGTGAGAATCGCTTTGATCGGCATCGACTCAGTCCTCCAGGCGCGGGAATTGGCTGGCGATGTCTTCGCCGGTGAAATTGGCTACCCAACCTTCCGGGTTGTTGAACAGACGGATCGCGACGAAATGCGGATGCTCGCCCATGTCGAACCAGTGCTTGGTTCCGGCTGGCACCGAGATCAGGTCGTTTTTCTCACACAGCACCGCGTAGACGTAATCGTCGATGTGCAGGGTAAACAGGCCACGGCCAGCGACGAAAAATCGTACTTCATCTTCGCCATGGCGATGTTCGTCGAGGAACTTGGCACGCAGTTCGGCTTTTTGCGGGTGATCGCTGTTGAGGCTGATCACGTCGACAGTGACGTAACCGTGCTCGGTCATCAGCTTGTCGATCTGCTCCTGGTAGGCGGCGATCACTTCTTCCTGGCTGGCGCCCGGCTGGATCTTCGCCGCCGCTTGCCAGCGGTCGAAACGAACGCCCTGCTCGGCCAGGGTCGAGGCGATGTCTTCGAAATGGGTCAGCACCTTGTTGGGGATTTCGGGACTGGAAACGTGATAGACGGACAGGCTGCTCATCTGGGCAACTCCTTAACGGTTCATGCTTTAAAGAGCGAGCGCATCTTCAACTCGCACTCGAACAAAAATTCAAAGGCCTCGATCTGCCGCAGGGCATCGCTCATGCGCGCGCCCCAGGTGTACAGGCCATGGCCGCGAATCAGGTAACCGACGCAATCGGGATGGGCGTCGAGCCAAGGCTGCACCTTGGCGGCCAGGCGCGCAATGTCCTGGTCGTTGTCGAAAATCGGCACGTGCACCCGGGATTCGTGGGTCGTCACACCGCTGAAGGCCTTTTGCAGTTCGTAGTCTTCGAACTCGATGAAGTCTTGCGACGTCAGGCGCGACAGCACGGTGGCGTTCACCGAGTGGGTGTGCAGCACCGCACCGATCTCCGGGCGCCAGCTGTAGAGTTGGGTGTGCAGCAGGGTTTCGGCGGACGGTTTCTTGCCCGGCTCCAGGCTGTTGCCCGACAGGTCGGTGGCCAGCACATCGTCCATGCCCAGTTGCCCCTTGTGCTTGCCGGAGACGGTCAGCAAGGCTTCGGTCGGCGACAGGCGGGTCGAGTAATTGCTGCTGGTGGCCGGCGACCAGCCGCGGCCATACAGAAAACGCCCGGCGTCGATGATTTCCTGGGCGAGTTGTTCACGGGTAAGGCTCATGGCCTGTCCTCTTGCATACGTGTGGCAATGATAACGGCAGCCGCGACGGCTGCGAGACTGGCAATACTAAAGGTCCATGCCGCGCCGAGGGCATTCCAGCTGTAGCCGGAATACAAAGCGCCCAACGCACCGCCGGTGCCGGCCAACGCGGCATACAGCGCCTGGCCCTGGCCTTGCTGGCGCGCGCCGAAGCTACGTTGCACGAATGAAATGGCAGCGGCGTGAAAGCTGCCGAATGTCGCCGCGTGCAGTACCTGGGCAAACAGCAGCACCCAAAGGAATTCGGCCAACGACCCGAGCAGCAACCAGCGTAACGCCGCCAGCAGAAAACTCGCCATCAGCACCCGGCGCAAGGAAAACCGCGCGAGGATCTTGCTCATGGCCAAGAACATCAAAACTTCAGCGACGACGCCAACCGCCCAGAGCATACCGATCACGCCCCGGCTGTAACCCAGGTGCTCAAGATGCAGCGTCAAGAACGTGTAATAAGGCCCGTGGCTCATCTGCATCAGCGCCACGCAGCCGTAAAACGCCAACACACCGGGGTTGCGCAGTTGCTGGAGGAATCCCTCCCCGGTCAACCGTTCACCCTGAATCGGTTGCGCGTTAGGCACCCACAGACTGCTGACCACGATGCCGACCAGGATCAGCACCAGCGCCGCCGGGTAGATGTCCAGGCTCAGCCATTCGAACAAACGGCCCAGCGCGACCACGGTGATGATGAAACCGATCGAGCCCCACAGGCGAATCTGGCTGTAGCGCGAGGTCTGGCCCTGCAAGTGCGCCAGGGTGATGACTTCGAACTGCGGCAACACCGCGTGCCAGAAGAACGCATGCAAGGCCATGACCATCGCCAGCCAGGCGTAGGTCTTGCTGACGAAAATCAGCGAAAAGGTCAGCAGCGTGCACACCGCGCCGAAGCGCACGATGGCCAGCCGCCGACCGGTGTAGTCGCCCAGCCAGCCCCAGATGTTCGGCGCCACGCAGCGCATCAGCATCGGGATCGCCACCAACTCGCCGATGCGCGCGGCGCTGAACCCCAGGTGATCGAAGTACAGCGCCAGAAACGGCGCTGTCGAACCGAGCAAGGCAAAATAGAACAGATAGAAACTGGAGAGCCGCCAGTACGGGAGCGCCGCAGTCGCCATCAGACGGCTGCGACCATGATGTCAGCCATTTACAGCTGACCCAGCACCGGCGTGCTCACACGCACATCGGCGTTCTGCCCACGGTGGCGCAGCAGGTGATCCATCAGCACGATGGCCATCATCGCCTCGGCAATCGGCGTGGCGCGGATGCCCACGCACGGATCGTGACGGCCCTTGGTGATCACTTCCACCGGGTTGCCATGGATGTCGATGGAACGGCCCGGTGTGGTGATGCTCGATGTCGGCTTCAGCGCCAGGTGCGCAACGATGGGCTGACCGGAGGAAATACCGCCGAGAATACCGCCCGCATTGTTGCTGAGGAAACCTTCCGGGGTCATTTCATCGCGGTGCTCGGTGCCACGCTGGGCGACACTGGCGAAACCGGCGCCGATTTCCACGCCCTTGACCGCGTTGATGCTCATCAGCGCATGGGCCAGTTCGGCGTCGAGACGGTCGAAGATCGGCTCGCCCAGGCCCGGCATCACGCCTTCGGCGACCACTGTAATCTTCGCGCCGACCGAGTCCTGGTCCCGGCGCAACTGGTCCATGTAGGCTTCCAGTTCCGGCACCTTGTCCGGGTCCGGGCTGAAGAAGGCGTTCTGCTCGACCGATTCCCAGGTCTTGAACGGGATTTCAATCGGCCCCAGCTGGCTCATGTAGCCGCGAATGACGATGCCCTGGCTGGCCAGGTATTTTTTCGCAATCGCACCGGCCGCGACGCGCATCGCGGTTTCGCGGGCCGAACTGCGGCCGCCGCCGCGATAATCACGCTCGCCGTACTTGTGGTGGTAGGTGTAGTCGGCATGGGCCGGGCGGAACAGATCCTTGATCGCCGAGTAGTCCTTGGACTTCTGGTCGGTGTTGCGGATCAACAGGCCGATGGCGCAACCGGTGGTGCGGCCTTCGAACACGCCGGAGAGGATTTCGACTTCGTCGGCTTCCTGGCGCTGGGTCGTGTGGCGGCTGGTGCCGGGCTTGCGGCGGTCCAGGTCACGCTGCAGATCCTCAAGGGATATCTCCAGCCCCGGCGGGCAGCCATCGACAATGGCGACCAACGCCGGGCCATGGCTTTCGCCCGCGGTGGTGACAGTGAACAGCTTGCCGTAGGTATTGCCGGACATGCAGGACGCTCCGTGAAATGAACCTGAATACGTAATGCGCGCCAGTATACGCAGGCTACCCAAGTAGTTCATCCTCGAACCTTATGGGTGCCTGTGAGTCCAACCGGCATCTTCTGGATGATGGCGCGATGATGCTGCGAGTTCTAGCCTTGAGCCTTACAATGATTTCCGGCTTCGCCCAGGCGACTGTCCTGCAACGACCGATCACCCTGGATACCGGCACCGGCGAGCTTTTCGGCTCGCTGTTACTGCCAAAATCCGACAATCGAGTGCCGGTTGTGCTGATCATTTCCGGTTCCGGCCCTACGGACCGTGACGGAAACAACACCGACGGCGGGCGCAATGACAGCCTCAAGCGTCTGGCCTGGGTGCTGGCCAAACACAACATCGCCAGCGTGCGCTACGACAAGCGCGGCGTGGCCGCAAGCCTGGCGGCAACCCCGGATGAACGCAATCTGACGGTGGACGCCTATGTGGCCGACGCTCAGGCCTGGGGCCGCAAGCTCAAGACCGATCCGCGTTTCGGCCAGTTGATCGTGCTGGGTCACAGCGAAGGCGCCTTGATCGCCAGCCTCGCTGCGCCGGACATCGATGCCGACGCGGTGATTTCTGTCTCGGGCAGCGCAAGGCCAGTGGATCAGGTCATTCGCGAGCAACTGGGCAATCGCCTGCCACCACCGTTGATGCTGCGCAGCAATGAATTGCTCGACAGCCTCAAGGCCGGGAAACCCGACGACAATGTGCCGCCACCCTTGCAGGCGATTTTCCGCCCGAGCGTGCAGCCTTACCTGATTTCCCTGTTCCGCCAGGACCCGGCCACCGCATTTGCCAAGCTGAAGATGCCAGCACTGATCATCCAGGGCAGCAACGACATCCAGGTCGGCGTCAATGACGCAAGGCTGCTCAAGGCGGCCAAACCGGACGCCGAACTGGCGCTGATCGAGGGCATGAACCACGTCATGCGCATCGTGCCCAACGACGTCAAACGCCAGATGGCCTCCTATAAAGACCCGCAGTTACCCCTGGCGGCGGAACTGGGCACGCGAATCCTCGGTTTTATTGACGGACTTCGCGCCAGTTAACCTCCAGTCTTGAAAAAAACGGCCGATAAGCCTTTGTCGCCAACACATTGGTTGGCGACAAGCTGAGCTTGGACAGGATCTCGCCGTTATGACTGACACCCAGACTTCACCCGACACCAGCGCTGAAAAAGACGCACCGCCAGCGGTCGAGCTACCTTGGGCGGACGTCCACGTCGAGCACCACAAGATGCTCCGTCTGGCGCCGCTGCAGACTGACCGCAACACTGGCGGGCGCCCGTTGCGCTTTGTCGAATTAGGCTATGCCGAGCGCAACGACAAGGCGCACAGCCTGATGCGCATGAGCATCACCCTGCCCGGCCAGCGCGTACGCAAGGAGCAGAATCATCTGGACGTGTGGGTCGATCACGCCGAAAAACGCGTGAATTTCGGACCGGAAAGCGGATTGCAGATTGAACCGCTGAACCGTGGCATTGGCCGCTACATGGCGGCCCAGGGCATCAACTGGGCAAAGAAGCGCTGGCCGACCTACACCGTCGACGGCTTTGACCTGAACAACAAGGATGCACTGAACGAAGACACCCGCTTGCGTCGCGATCATTTTTTGCGCGTGCATGGGTTCGACGTGGTGTATGCCGATGCCCAGCATTTGAAAGGCAGCGTCAAGGCGGTCAAGGTCGGCGACCTCTCTGGCGAGTGGAACAGCGAAAAACTGCAGGTCGTGGAAATTCTCGAGGCGGCGCAGATGCTCCAGCAAGCCGAGCAGAACCTGGCCGAGCAGGAAGTCAAACTCAAGAAACACGAAGAGAAAGTCAGCAAGTACAAACGCGAAGACGCCGGGCTGCGATTCACCATCACCTGCCTGGTGGCGTTTGCGGTGTTTCAGGCCGGGTTGTTGATCTGGATTGCCACGCACCGGTAAATCAAAAGATCGCAGCCTTCGGCAGCGATCTTTTGCGTTTAAAGGTCAGACGCGAGAAACGAACAACGCCTGATGCTCCCGGCACTGCTGCGCGCTGAGCATGAACACACCATGGCCGCCACGCTCGAACTCCAGCCAGGCGAAGTCCACTTCCGGGTACAGCGCCTCGACGTGCACCTGGCTGTTGCCCACTTCGACAATCAGCAAGCCCTTCTCGGTCAGATGATCCGCCGCCTCGGCGAGCATGCGTCGCACCAGGTTCAAACCGTCATCACCGCAGGCCAGGCCCAGCTCCGGTTCGTGCTGGTATTCGTCCGGCATGTCGGCGAAATCTTCTGCGTCGACATAGGGCGGGTTCGACACGATCAGGTCGAAACGCTGACCCGGCAAGCCTTCGAAGCCGTCGCCCTGCACCGTGTACACACGCTCATCGACACCATGGCGCTCGATGTTCTGGTTGGCCACTTCCAGCGCTTCGAACGACAGGTCGGCCAGCACCACTTCGGCATGCTGGAACTCGTAGGCGCAAGCGATGCCGATGCAGCCGGAGCCGGTGCACAGGTCGAGAATTCGCGCCGGCTCGTTGGCCAGCCACGGGGTAAAACGATTTTCGATCAGCTCGCCAATGGGTGAACGCGGGATCAGCACGCGCTCATCGACGATGAACGACATGCCGCAGAACCAGGCCTCACCCAGCAGGTAAGCGGTCGGCACCCGATCTTCGATGCGGCGCTTGAGCAAAAGCTGCAGGTGAACCACTTCGTCTTCTTCCAGATTGCAGTCGAGATAGCTATCGGCGATTTCCCACGGCAGGTGCAGCGCGCCCAACACCAATTGCCGGGCTTCGTCCCAGGCATTGTCGGTACCGTGGCCGAAAAACAGATCCTCCCCATGGAAGCGGCTGACGGCCCAACGGATATGGTCACGCAGGGTGCGAAGGCGGGAAGTGATCACGACGGCAAACTCCAGAAAAATCGACGGGGGATTCTACCAGTCAAACGACGTCACGACGACGCGGGAAACCACCGATTCAAATGTAGGAGTTATCCATTTTTTCGCCAGGCTATTGAACAAAACGCGACTATTGACAAGGCTACAGGCCAGCAACGACGGCACCTGTGATCGTAGCCATTCACAGAACCGCTCAGCCAGAGGACAATGGCGCAAAAGCCCCACTCCAAGGAGCCCCAGAATGTCTGTTCCAAAAACGATGTTTCAACTCAGTGGCCGCGGTTATGCAGCGGCCAATCTGAGCCATGCCACGCTGGTCATCATCGATGCCCAGAAAGAATACCTCAGCGGTCCCCTGGCCCTGAGCGGCATGGATGAAGCTGTCGCGAACATCAAGCAATTGCTTGCCGCTGCCCGCGCCGCCGGCCGGCCGATCGTGCATGTCCGCCACCTCGGTACGCTCGGCGGGTTGTTCAACCCCCAGGGCGTAGGTGGTGAGTTCATTCCGGGCCTGGAGCCACAGAGCGATGAAACCGTCATCGGCAAATTGCTGCCAAGCGCGTTTCACGGCACCGAACTGGCACAACGCCTGGAAGACCTCGGCGCCCTTGACCTGATCGTCTGCGGCTTCATGAGCCACTCCAGCGTCAGCACCACGGTGCGTGCCGCCAAGAACCTGGGCTTTCGCTGCACCCTGGTGGAAGACGCCTGCGCCACCCGCGACCTGCCTTACAAGGGCGGCGTGCTCAGTGCCGCACACGTTCATCAGACGGAAATGGCGATCATGGGCGACAACTTCGCCACCCTCGCGCTGACCCGTGAACTGATCTGATCGACGCTCAATGAGCGGCATGGAACGCCGCTCATCCGCAAAAGCCTCCCATTTGCCGTAATTGTCTTAGCCTCAGGAACATCCCGGTCAACTCCCGGTCGAAGGGCCGATACCCATTGAGGAAGGTCGGAATGAAGTTATCCGATGGTTTTGACGCTCGCCGCTTGCGGCCCAAAGGCCAAAGCAACTGGCGATTTCGAATCGGCGCGACGTTCGCAGCGTTGCTGGCGATGTGTGGCGTATTGCTCGCCATGGCCGGTGCCGCCAGCCTGCTCGGCCACGCACCCGCCCTGGGTGAATTGAACACCAGCCGCACCGGTGCCGCCGTGATCCTGGCGATCGGCCTGTTCGTGCTGTACCTCGGTGTCTGGTTATGGCGCCGTTGCCGTCGTCGCTCGCGGCAGTCGCGGGAACTGGCCATGTCCCCGCACCTGATGAAAAAACACGACTGAGCCTGGCGTCGCGCGCGTTTTTGTCGCGCCCGATTCGCTTCGAGTTGGGTAAACTGGCCGCCCTTCGCGGAGGCTGACATGCAAAACGACGATTTTTCCCTGTTCAAAAGCGCGATCCAAGGCGTCAAGCCGATCAAGCACGATCGCGCCGAAACCGGCAAACCCAAGGCTGACCGCGCGCAGATTGCCAAGCTGCGTCAAGCGGCGACCGTACGCACCGAATCCACCACCGTCGACGGGCTGTCCGATCAGTTCGTCATCGACGTCGGCCCTGAAGACGAGCTGATGTGGGCCCGCGATGGCGTGCAGGAAAGCCAGATGCGCAAGCTCAAGGTCGGGCAGATTCCGTTCGAAGGCAGCCTCGACCTGCACGGCATGAGCGTGGAAAAGGCCCGGGAAACCCTCTGGGCGTTCCTGGCCGAAGCCACCAGATTCGAAATCCGCTGCGTGCGCGTCACCCATGGCAAGGCCGTGCGACTGGACGGCAAGCGGCCGATGATCAAAAGCCACGTCAACACCTGGCTGCGCCAGCATCCACAGGTGCTCGGCTTCACCTCGTGCCAGGCCAAACACGGTGGTGCCGGCGCGGTTTATGTGATGCTCAAACGTACCATGATGGAAGGTCGCGACGAGTAAAGCTGACGCGTCACGCTTGCAGCGTCGTGTCCGTCACCGTACCCTTGCCCTTTGCGTAAAATCCCACAGGTAGTTTCATGTCCCTGGAACAGAATTACACGGCGATCCTCGGCCAGCTCGGCGAGGACGTTTCCCGCGAAGGCCTGCTCGACACGCCAAAACGTGCCGCCAAAGCCATGCAGTACCTCTGCCGCGGCTATGAACAGACACTGGAAGAGGTCACCAACGGTGCCCTGTTCAGCTCCGACAACAGTGAAATGGTGCTGGTCAAGGACATCGAGTTGTACTCGTTGTGCGAACACCACCTGCTGCCGTTCATCGGCAAGGCTCACGTCGCCTACATCCCGAGCGGCAAGGTCCTGGGCCTGTCGAAAGTGGCGCGGATCGTCGACATGTACGCCCGTCGCCTGCAGATCCAGGAAAACCTCAGCCGCCAGATCGCCGACGCGGTCCAGCAGGTTACCGGTGCCTTGGGCGTCGCGGTGGTGATCGAGGCCAAGCACATGTGCATGATGATGCGCGGTGTGGAAAAGCAGAATTCGACGATGATCACCTCGGTGATGCTCGGAGAGTTCCGTGAAAACGCCGCCACTCGCAGCGAATTCCTCAGCCTCATCAAGTAATTCGCGGCACGAAGAAAACCGGCATTCATCGCCGGTTTTTTTTCGCCTGCAAAAAATCAGGTAAGCTGCGCGCCCTTCTTCATTCGCACCGTGAGGCTTTCAACGTGTTCGTAAAAGCGCTTCGTGTCGGCCTTGGCCAACTGATCATCTTCATCGACTTCATCACCCGCCCAGGCAAGAAGCAGCGTCCGGCGGAAGTTCAGGCACAGGTCAACTCGGCTGCCAAGGGCCTGACGCTGTATCAATTCCACGCCTGCCCGTTCTGCGTGAAGACCCGCCGCACCTTGCGCCGCCTGAATGTGCCGGTGGCACTGCGTGATGCGAAGAACAACGAACAGGATCGCCAGACCCTGCTCGAGCAAGGCGGCAAGATCAAGGTGCCGTGCCTGCGCATTGAAGATAATGGCCAGACCACCTGGATGTATGAGTCCAAGGTGATCATTGATTATCTGGACAAGCGTTTCGCGGCGGCCTGATGTTTTTGTGGTGATCTGACTGACGCCTTCGTCGGAACGCCGCCCGGAGCAAGCCCGCACAGGCACCGCAAATCCCGGACAAAAATAAACCGGCCCTCGCGCCGGTTTATTTGTTTTCACGCTGCTTTTGCGGCCTGGGCAGCACGCACCACCGCCGCCAACCGCTCGATCCCTTCATCCAGCCGCGCCGGATCAATGTGGCTGAAGTTCAACCGCAGATACCCCGGATGATTATCCGGCTCGGGGAAGAACGGTTCGCCCGGCATGAACGCCACGTCGTTGGCCAGCGCGGCATTGAGCAAGGTGCGGGTGTCGTGCGGCTGCTTGAGTTTCAACCAGAAAAACAGCCCGCCCTGCGGCACGTTCCAGTCCGCCAGATCCGAGAAGTGCGTTTCCAGCGCAGCCTGAAATGCATCCCGACGCCCCCGATAAAAGTCGCGCAACCCACTACGGTGTTGCTGGTATTTCTCGGTGCCAATCCATTGCAACGCCTGCCACTGGCCGACCCGATTGGTGTGCAAATCCGCCGACTGCTTGAGTTTCAACAAATGGGGAAACAAGTCCGGGCTGGCGATCAGGTAGCCGACGCGCAAACCCGGCAACAGGGTTTTCGATACGGTCCCGGTATAGATCCAGCTGGCCTTCTTCAAGCGGCTGACAATCGGGGTGGCGCTGCCACCGTCGAAGGTCAGTTCGCGGTAAGGCTCGTCTTCAATCAGTGTCACGCCGAATTCATCGAGCAACGCCGCCACCGCGTCGCGCTTGGCTTCGCTGTAACGCACCGCCGATGGATTCTGGAAGGTCGGGATCAGGTAGATGAAGGCCGGACGGTGTTGCTCCAGCCGAGCGCGTAGCTCCGTCAGGTTCGGCCCGTCGGCCTCCAGAGGCACGGTCAGGCAATCGGCGCCGAACAGCTGGAAAATCTGCAACGCCGCCAGATAAGTCGGCGCCTCGAGCAGGATTTCGGTGCCCTTGTCGATGTACAGCTTGGCCGCCAGGTCGAGGGTTTGCTGTGAGCCGCTGACCACCAGCACCTGGCTTGCCTCGCACGGCACTCCCAACGCTCGCGCCTCGGCGGCCAGCGCTTCACGCAGCGCCGGCTCGCCTTCGCTCATGCCGTATTGGCCCATGGAAACCGGCATCCGGGCCCAATCGACCTTCGGCAACATGGCTTCGGCCGGCAGGCCGCCGGCAAACGACATCATCTGCGGACGTTGGGCCGCGGCGAGGATTTCACGGATCAAAGAACTTTTAAGGCGCGAGACACGTTCGGAAAAAGCCATGGGGATCACCGGTAGCGAGGCATGTGAAAAATGAGTCAAACTTGTTGACTGAAATTACGCCTCCCCGAACGGATACGTCAATATGCTTGACCTTAAAAACCCGCTTTCCCAGCAGCAGGCCATGGAAGCGTTTTTCTTCGGCTACCAGGCCTTCACCGCCAAGGCCGATGAAATGCTCGAACGTCGCGGCCTGAGCCGGGTGCATCAGCGCATCGTGTTTTTCATCGCCCGCTATCCGAACCTGAGCGTCAAGGAACTGCTGGCGTTGCTCGGCGTGAGCAAGCAGGCGTTGAACATGCCGTTGCGGCAATTGCTGGAGATGCATCTGGTCGAGAGCGTCGCACCCGAAACCGACAAGCGTAAGCGCCTGCTGGAGTTGACCGCCGAAGGCGCGCGGTTTGAACAGATGCTGCGGCGCGAGCAGGTGAAATTGCTGGAGCGGGTGTTTGCCGAGGCCGGGGAGACGGCGGTGAATGGGTGGCTGGCGGTGAATCTGGCGTTGGGGGAAAGCCAGGCGCATACCGACTGAATCATTCTGCCTGCTGATTTTGATGCTGACTGATCCGGCCTCTTCGCGAGCAAGCCCGCTCCCACAGGTTTCGATTCGGTCAAAAAATATGCGCAGATCCGCCGCTTCCTGTGGGAGCGGGCTTGCTCGCGAAGGCGTCGGAACAGGCGATATATCCCTAAAGCCAAACTTTTCGTAAACAAAATCAAAAACATTATTTGCTTTCTTTGTATACAAAAGCATAATCCACTTCGTGCGAGTTCCTGACCAAGAGGTCAACAAATTCGCAAGTGCCTCAAAGGGCCGCTGCCACCCTCATGGGTCCGGCCCTGGAAATAACAATAAAACTCTTGAGGAGTATTCGCTGTGGAAAGCCGCAAATCCGAAGCATCGACGCTGGATCTCTCGCCGCCATTACGCAATGGCTTGCTGGAACGTCTGTTCAAACTCAGCTTGCACGGCACCACGGTGAAGACCGAGCTGATCGCCGGTCTGACAACCTTCATCACCATGGCTTACATCATTTTCGTCAACCCCAACATCATGGCCGACGCCGGGATCGATCACGGTGCGGCGTTCGTCGCCACCTGCATCGCCGCGGCCCTGGGTTGCCTGTTGATGGGCCTGTACGCCAACTGGCCGGTCGGCCTGGCACCGGGCATGGGGTTGAACGCCTTCTTCACCTACACCGTGGTCGGCACCATGGGCTACAACTGGGAAACCGCCCTCGGCGCGGTGTTTGTGTCCGGTGTGTTGTTCATGATCCTGACCTTCTCGCGGATCCGCGAATGGCTGCTCAACAGCATCCCGGTCAGCCTGCGCTTCGCCATGGGCGCCGGCGTGGGTCTATTCCTGGGGCTGATCGGCCTGAAAACCGCGGGTATCGTCGTCGATAGCCCGGCCACACTGATCAAGCTCGGCTCCCTGCGCGAACCTGGCCCGCTGCTCGCCGCCGTGTGCTTCCTGATGATCTCCATCCTCAGCTATCACAAGGTGTTCGGCGCGATCCTCATCAGCATCATCACCGTGACCCTCGCTGGCTGGGGTCTGGGCCTGGTGCACTACGAGGGCATCATGTCGGCTCCACCGAGCCTCGCACCCACCTTCATGGCCATGAACGTCGCCGGCGTGTTCAACGTCAGCATGATCAGCGTGGTCCTGGCGTTCCTCTTCGTACATATGTTCGACACCGCTGGTACCTTGATGGGGGTTGCCCAGCGCGCCAACCTGGTCGGTGCTGACGGCCGCATCGAAAACCTCTCCCGCGCCATGAAAGCTGATAGTGCTTCAAGCGTATTCGGCGCGGTAGTCGGCGTTCCGCCGGTCACCAGCTACGTGGAAAGTGCCGCTGGTGTAGCTGCGGGTGGTCGGACTGGTCTTACCGCAGTGACCGTAGGTGTGCTATTTATTGCAGCCATGTTCTTCGCCCCCCTGGCCGGGATGATTCCTGCCTATGCAACCGCGGGTGCACTGATTTATGTAGCGATGCTGATGATGGGCGGCATGGCCCATATCGAATGGGACGAAGCCACCGACAGCATTCCGGCGATTGTCACCGCAATCATGATGCCGCTGACCTTCTCGGTCGCCGACGGTATCGCACTGGGCTTCATCACCTACGTGGCGCTGAAGGCCGGTACCGGCAAGTACAAGGAAATTTCCGTGAGCCTGTGGGTGCTCTGCGCGATCTTCATCGCCAAGTTCATCTTCTTGTAAGCCACACGCGGTACACGCTTGAAAACAGCCTCACCCCGTCGGGTGGGGCTTTTGTGCAAATGGAGAAAAGTGATGAGTCTGGAAACCTGGCTGCTGTTCAGCGGCGCTGCGCTGATAGTGATCCTGATCCCGGGGCCGCTGTCGTTGCTGATGATCAGCAACAGTCTGAATTACGGCCTGCGCCGCTCTTACCCGGCCTTTCTGGGCGGCGTATCGGCCTCGATCTGCCTGCTCAGTGCATCGGCGCTGGGCCTGGGTGCGTTGTTGCTGGCGTCGGAACAGCTGTTCAGTGCCCTGAAGATACTTGGCGCCCTTTACCTGTTCTACCTCGCCTGGCAGAGCTGGCAGCAATCGCGCCAGCCTTCCCACGGCGCTGAAGTGCCACAAGCCGCGCCGGTGCCACGCTTTCGCGCACTGTTCGGGCGTGCGTTCATGCTGGGCGCAAGCAACCCGAAAGACATCCTGTTCTTCGCCGCTTTCCTGCCGCAGTTCCTGAGTGCCGAACAGCCGTTCCTGCCGCAGTTGCTGGTGATGATTGTCACTTGGACACTGCTGGATCTGGCCTGCAAGTTGGCTTATGGCCTCGGCGCCCATGGTGCGGCGCGATATCTGCGCAGTGGCAAGGGGCAGAGCTGGTTTAACCGGATCAGTGCAGGGTTGTTCAGTGGCGCGGGTGCAGCGTCCCTGCTGAGCCGCTAAACAGCAAGATCAAAAGATCGCAGCCTTCGGCAGCTCCTACGCGGGATATGTAGGAGCTGTCGAAGGCTGCGATCTTTTGACTTTTTCACAGACGAAAAAAAGCCCGCAGTGTGAGCGGGCGAAAGACCAAAGAAGCTATATGCGCAGTCGCTTCCAGGGTGCAGCTGCTGCCTGGGGGATCAGCTGCCGCGGTAGGTGGAGTAGCTGTAAGGCGAAATCAACAACGGCACATGGTAGTGATCCTGCTCGGCGGAGATGCCAAAACGCAGCACCACCACATCAAGAAATGCAGGCTCCGGCAGCTTGACGCCACGGGCGCGGTAGTAATCGCCCGCATGAAACTGGACCTGATAGACCCCGGTGCGGTAGTCATCGCCTTGCAGCAGCGGCGCATCGACACGGCCATCGCTGTTGGTGACGGCAGTGGCGACCAATTCCAGCTGCGATCCTTCAACGCGGTACAACTCGACCTTGATCGAGCTGCCCGGGCAACCGTGTGCTGCGTCCAAAACGTGTGTAGTCAAACGTCCCATTGATTCTGCGCGCCTGCCTGCGTGGAGCAGTCAGACTTCGCGCCTCCCGAAGTCAGTTGAAAAGGAGACCGCACCGATTCGGAGCACGAAAAGCTGCGGCGAGCGACTGATTAAGACACTTTTAAAGAAAATTGTACACAATAAAAACGACATTTTTCCCATCACCCTCGCCATCTGCATATTTGCCGTCGATTTCCCGCCGAACCGCACAACCTATAAGCCCTTCAATCAATAATTGACCAGTCAGGCAGATTTCTTGCAGGCTCACGCCAATAGCAGTAAAAGATGACAGTCGGTGAAAAATGCGAAAAATCAGGCTTACAAAGCGAACATAAAGTTGTATACAATCAGCCCATCGCTGTGACGCCAGCCTGCCATCCAGTTTTCAGCTGCGTCACACCAACCGTCATCATCGAATAAGAAGGAAGCCTGCAGTGAGCGCTGACTACCCACGCGACCTGGTCGGTTACGGCAGTAACCCTCCTCACCCCCACTGGCCGGGCAATGCCCGCATTGCCCTGTCGTTCGTACTCAATTACGAAGAAGGCGGCGAGCGCAACATCCTGCACGGTGACAAAGAATCCGAAGCCTTCCTCTCGGAAATGGTTTCTGCCCAGCCGCTGCAAGGCGCGCGCAACATGAGCATGGAATCCCTCTACGAGTATGGCAGCCGTGCCGGCGTGTGGCGGATCCTGAAGCTGTTCAAGGAATTCGACATTCCGCTGACCATCTTCGCCGTGGCCATGGCCGCCCAGCGCCACCCGGACGTGATCCGCGCCATGGTCGATGCCGGCCACGAGATCTGCAGCCACGGCTATCGCTGGATCGACTACCAGTACATGGATGAAGCCCAGGAACGCGAGCACATGCTCGAAGCGATCCGCATCCTCACCGAAATCACCGGCGAACGCCCACTGGGCTGGTACACCGGCCGCACCGGCCCGAACACCCGTCGCCTGGTGATGGAAGAAGGTGGTTTCCTCTACGACTGCGACACCTACGACGACGACCTGCCCTACTGGGAACCGAACAACCCGACCGGCAAGCCGCACCTGGTGATCCCGTACACCCTGGACACCAACGACATGCGCTTCACCCAGGTCCAGGGCTTCAACAAGGGCGACGATTTCTTCGAATACCTCAAAGACGCGTTCGATGTGCTCTACGCCGAAGGCGCGGAGGCACCGAAAATGCTCTCGATCGGCCTGCACTGCCGCCTGATCGGCCGTCCGGCGCGTCTGGCTTCGCTCAAGCGCTTTATCGAATACGCTAAAAGTCATGAACAGGTGTGGTTCAGCCGTCGCGTCGACATCGCGCGTCACTGGCAAGAAACCCACCCGTACACAGGGGCTGCCAAATGAGCACCTTTCAAACCGTCAAACCTTCGAGCCTGAGCCGCGACGCCTTTGTCGCCGCTTTCGCCGACATCTACGAACATTCGCCATGGGTGGCCGAGAAGGCCTTCGACCTGGGCCAGGACGCTTCGATCGACGAGATCGAAACCCTGCACCAGCGCATGAGCGACATCCTGTTGAGCGCCGATCACCAAAGCCAGCTGGCTTTGATCAACGCTCACCCGGACCTGGCCGGTAAAGCTGCCGTCCAGGGACAATTGACCGAAGCCAGCACTAATGAGCAGGCTGGCGCCGGTATTCACCAATGCACGGCCGAAGAGTTTTCTCGCTTCACCGAGCTGAACGACGCCTACAAAGCCAAGTTCAAGTTTCCCTTCATCATGGCGGTAAAAGGCAGCAACCGGCATCAGATCCTCGCAGCGTTCGAAACGCGCATCCACAACTCGGTCGAGACCGAATTCAAATGCGCGCTGGCGCAGATCAACAAGATCGCCCTGTTCCGATTACTGACCCTATAGCAAGCCTGGCCTGAGCGGATTCAAGAACGCCGAAACCGCCAAGGGCCTCGCAAGCATCCCAAGCCACTTATTTAAAGGCAGACAAGAAGAATGAAAGCTTACGCCGTACCTTTCGAGAAGTTCGTCAACCTGGCCGATGCCCGCCTGGGCACCAAGATCATCTCGGTCACCGATGACTGGTTCGCAGACGCCAACCGTCTGTTCCAACCGACCCCGGCCGTATGGAAGGAGGGCGTGTTCGATGACAACGGCAAGTGGATGGACGGCTGGGAATCGCGCCGCAAGCGCTTCGAAGGCTTCGACAGCGCTGTGATCCGCCTGGGCGTACCGGGTTCGATCAAGGGCGTCGACATCGACACTTCATTCTTCACCGGCAACTTCCCGCCGTCGGCGTCCCTGGAAGCCTGCTTCCTGGCTTCGGGCGAGCCAGATGACAACACCCAGTGGACTGAAGTGCTGTCCGCCGTCGAGCTGCAAGGCAACAGCCACCACTTCCACGAAATCAACAACGACCAGGCGTTCAGCCACCTGCGTTTCAACATCTATCCGGACGGTGGTGTTGCCCGTCTGCGCGTGTACGGCATTCCGTTCCGCGACTGGTCCGCTGTCGGCGACAACGAGCAAGTCGACCTGGCCGCTGCCCTCAACGGTGGCCGCGCCCTCGCCTGCTCCGACGAACACTTCGGCCGCATGAGCAACATCCTCAACCCGGGCCGTGGCATCAACATGGGCGATGGCTGGGAAACCGCACGTCGTCGTACTCCGGGCAATGACTGGGTCATCGTCGCGTTGGGCCACCCGGGCGAGATCGAGAAAATCATCGTCGACACCCTGCACTTCAAGGGTAACTACCCGGACACTTGCTCGATCCAGGGCGCGTTCGTGAAGGGCGGCACCGACAGCCAGATCGAAACCCAGTCGCTGTTCTGGCGCGAACTGCTGCCAAGCCAGAAGCTGGAAATGCACGCCGAGCACACCTTCGCCGAGCAGATCAAGGCGCTGGGCCCGATCACCCACATCCGCCTGAACGTGTTCCCGGATGGTGGTGTGAGCCGCCTGCGTGTACTGGGCAAGGTCGCGAAGTAATGCTGAGCCTGTAGGAGCTGCCGTAGGCTGCGATCTTTTGATCTTGATCTTACAAAGCAAAGTCAAAAGATCGCAGGCTGCGCCAGCTCCTACAGGTAATGCGGTAAACCGAACATACATTTGAAGAAAAGAAGAACAGCATGCGCACACTGACGATTGAACCGCTGACCAAAGAAGCCTTCGCCCCTTTCGGTGACGTGATCGAAACCGACGGCAGCGATCACTTCATGATCAACAACGGTTCGACCATGCGCTTCCATAAACTGGCTGTGGTCGAAACCGCAAAGCCTGAGGACAACGCGATCATCAGCATCTTCCGCGCCGACGCGCAGGACATGCCGCTGACCGTGAGCATGCTGGAACGCCATCCGCTGGGCAGCCAGGCTTTCATACCGCTGCTCGGCAACCCCTTTCTGATCGTGGTCGCGCCACTTGGCGATGAACCTGTATCAGGCTTGGTCCGCGCCTTCGTCACCAACGGCAGGCAGGGCATTAATTACCATCGCGGCGTTTGGCACCACCCGGTGCTGACGATCGAAAAGCGGGATGACTTCCTGGTGGTTGATCGCAGTGGCACAGGCAATAACTGCGATGAGCATTTTTTCAAAGAGGATGAGCGTTTGATCCTCGCCCCCCACCAATAAGAGAAGGTCTGATCACTCGACAACAGAGTGACAGGCGAGAGGTAAAGACTGTGGAAGCACATCTGTTGGAATGGCTGAACCTGAGCGTGCGCTGGGTTCACATGATTACTGGCGTGGCCTGGATCGGTGCGTCGTTCTATTTCGTATGGCTGGAAAACAACCTCAACCGGGTCAACCCGAAAAGCGGTCTGGCTGGCGACTTGTGGGCAATCCACGGTGGCGGTATCTACCACCTGGAAAAATACAAGCTGGCTCCACCGACCATGCCGGACAACCTGCACTGGTTCAAATGGGAAGCCTACTTCACCTGGATGTCGGGTATCGCGCTGCTGTGCGTGGTGTTCTACTCCAACCCGACGCTTTACCTGCTGGCTCCGGGCAGCTCCCTGAGCGGTCCTGAAGGCGTACTGTTGGGCATCGGCTCGCTGTTCATCGGCTGGTTCGTCTACTCCTTCCTGTGCGACTCGGCCCTGGGCAAACGCCCTGCCCTGCTAGGTGGAATCCTGTTCGTCCTGATCATCGCCGCGGCCTACGGCTTCAGCAAAGTGTTCAGCGGTCGGGGTGCGTACCTGCACGTTGGCGCGATCATCGGCACCATCATGGTCGGCAACGTGTTCCGCATCATCATGCCGGCGCAACGCGCACTGGTAGCGGCGATTGCCGAGAACCGCACGCCGGATCCGGCGCTGCCGGCCAAAGGCCTGCTGCGTTCGCGCCACAACAACTACTTCACCTTGCCGGTGCTGTTCATCATGATCAGCAACCACTTCCCGAGCACCTACGGCAGCCAGTACAACTGGTTGATCCTGGCCGGGATCGCGGTACTGGCGGTGTTGGTGCGTCACTACTTCAACACCCGTCACGACAGCCACAAGTTTGCCTGGACCCTGCCGGTGGCAGCGGTGGGCATGATCTGCCTGGCTTATGTGACCGGTCCGAAGCCGATGTCCAGTGCCCCTGAAGTGGCCAAGGCACCCGCTGCAATCGAATACCAGCCGCTGCCGGAAACCGCAGTGGGCGGTGGATTGAAACCTGCTGAAGCCAAACCTGCACAAGCGCCAGCCGCCGCTCCGGCTCAGGCATCCAATGCCGGCCCGGGTTTCGACAAGGTGCACAGCGTGATTCAGGAGCGTTGCGCGGTCTGCCATTCGGCCAAACCGACCAGCCCGCTGTTCAGCGCGGCCCCGGCCGGTGTGATGCTGGACACTCCCGAGCAAATCCGCCAGAACGCACCGCGGATTCAGGCGCAAGCCGTCACCAGCCAGATCATGCCACTGGGCAACATCACGCAGATGACCCAGCAGGAACGTGACCTGATCGGTGCCTGGATTGTGCAGGGAGCCCAGACCAACTAAGCAACACAAAAGCCTGTGTCTAGCGGGCTTTTGTGGCGAGGGAACTTGCTCCCGCTGGACTGCGCAGCAGTCCCCTGCTCTTAAGGTAAAGAGCGGGGCCGCTTCGCGCCCCAGCGGGAGCAAGCTCCCTCGCCACAGATCCACCTGATTCGAATACAGCTGCCGGTAGCACTGCAGCTGTAAATCACAAGAATAAAAAGATCTGAGGTGTTGCATGTCCGAGCTATCCGCAGCGCGCATCCCCGACGCACCCGCCATTCAGCGTTTGCCCCTCTTGCAACTGATCCTGGTCGGTTTGCAGCATGTTCTGCTGATGTACGGTGGTGCCATCGCGGTACCGCTGATCATCGGACAGGCCGCTGGCCTGAGTCGTGAAGAAATCGCCTTCCTGATCAACGCCGATCTGCTGGTGGCGGGTATTGCCACTATCGTCCAGTCCCTCGGCATCGGCCCCATGGGCATTCGCATGCCGGTGATGATGGGCGCCAGCTTCGCCGCCGTCGGCAGCATGGTCGCCATGGCCGGCATGCCCGGTATCGGCCTGCAAGGGATCTTCGGCGCGACCATCGCCGCCGGGTTCTTCGGCATGCTCATCGCCCCGTTCATGTCCAAGGTCGTGCGCTTCTTCCCGCCGTTGGTGACCGGCACGGTCATCACCTCGATCGGTTTGTCGCTGTTCCCCGTGGCCGTGAACTGGGCCGGCGGCGGTGCCAGCGCCGCTCAATTCGGTTCACCGATCTATCTGGCCATCGCCGCACTGGTGCTGGGTACCATTTTGTTGGTGCATCGCTTCATGCGGGGTTTCTGGGTCAACATCTCTGTCCTGATCGGCATGTGCCTGGGCTACGTGCTCTGCGGCCTGATCGGCATGGTTGACCTCAGTGGCATGGCCCAGGCGCCATGGCTGCAATTCGTCACACCGCTACACTTCGGCATGCCGAAATTCGAACTCGCGCCGATCCTGTCCATGTGCCTGGTGGTGGTGATCATTTTCGTCGAGTCCACCGGGATGTTTCTGGCGCTGGGCAAGATCACCGGCCAGGAAGTCTGCCCACGGATGTTGCGTCGCGGCTTGCTGTGCGATGCCGGCGCCTCGTTCTTCGCCGGTTTCTTCAACACCTTCACCCACTCCTCCTTCGCCCAGAACATCGGCCTGGTGCAAATGACCGGCGTGCGCTGCCGTTCGGTGACCATCGTTGCCGGCGGGTTGCTGATCGTGTTGAGCCTGCTGCCCAAAGCCGCGTTTTTGGTGGCGTCGATTCCTCCGGCAGTACTGGGCGGCGCAGCAATTGCGATGTTCGGCATGGTCGCCGCCACCGGGATCAAGATTCTCCAGGAAGCCGACATCGGTGACCGCCGCAACCAACTGCTGGTGGCGGTGAGCATCGGCATGGGGCTGATCCCGGTTGTACGCCCGGAGTTTTTCGCCCACCTGCCCGTGTGGATGAGCCCGATCACCCACAGCGGCATCGCCATGGCCACCCTCAGCGCGCTGACGCTGAACTTGCTATTCAACATCCTTGGTGGCGCCGAACGCGCGGCCATCAACGACTGCCACGCTCACACCCATTGATCTGACGGATAACCAAGGGGGCCTGCCTGTGGCCAGCCCCCTGGCCACAACCTGCGCCTCAAAAATAAAAACAAGAGGGAGCAACAGATGATTCGGACACAAACCAACCTGCTGTTGAGCGCTGGCCTGCTGGCCGCGAGCCAGGCCATGGCCGGCGATCTACTGCTGTGGCAGACCAACAGCCTGAGCTACCTGTATGGCAAGGATTTCGTGGTCAACCCGCGCATCCAGCAGACGATAACTTTCGAGCACGCCGACCGCTGGAAATACGGCGACAACTTCATGTTCATCGACAGCACCTACTACAACGGCGAGCAGGACCGAAACAAAGGCGTTCATGCCTATTACGGCGAGCTCAGTCCGCGCCTGTCTTTCGGCAAGATCCTCGACCGCCGTTTCGAATTCGGCCCGATCAAGGACGTGTTGCTGGCCATGACCTACGAGAACGGCGAAGACGACACCGAGGCCTACCTGATCGGGCCCGGTTTCGACCTCGCGGTTCCAGGCTTCAACTTCTTCACCTTGAACTTTTATTACCGCCAGACCGAAGGCTCGCGCCCCGGCGATGACGTCTGGCAGATCACGCCGGCCTGGTCCTACACCCTTCCATTGGGCAACTCGAACCTGCTGATCGACGGCTACATGGACTGGGTCGTAGATAACGACCAGAACTCGCACGGCACTTATCACGCCAACCTGCACTTCAACCCGCAAATCAAGTACGACCTGGGCAAGGCCATGGGCTGGCGGGAAAAACAGGTATACGTCGGCGTCGAATACAGCTACTGGAAAGACAAGTACGGCATCGAAAACAGCTCCAACTTCGACACCAACGAAAACACCACCAGCCTGCTGGTGAAGGTGCATTTCTGATGCTGCCCCGCAACCGTGCCCCAAGCCTGTCGTCGGTGCGCCGTTGCGGAGCACTTGAGACCTGGCCGAGGAGTCAGTATTCTCCGCGGCCGCCCGAATCCGGTTTAAAAAAAAGCCCGGATTTAAAACCTGACCAAAAAGCCAACTTATCCCGGCTCTGGCAGGCACCAAGGCACTCCAAAACCCCTCTCAATCGACCGCTCTTGAGCCGCCGAGCGGGAGTTTTTTTGCTTTCTGAAAGCCTTGGCCCAGCTCTTGCTAACAGCATCAAAGCTGACCGAATGGATGATTTTTTACCGCTACAGAAAAAGGCGCCACACCAGAGCGCCGACCTTAAAAAAATAACGTGGAACCACCTACTTTTTGGGAGCAACCGAATGAAACGTACGTGCACTAGCCTGATGCTGGCGGGATCGATGCTGGCCGGGGGCCAGGCCATGGCCGGCGATTTGCTGCAGTGGCAGACCAACAGCCTGACCTACCTCTATGGCAAAGACTTCCAGGTCAACCCGCGCATCCAGCAGACGGTGACCTTCGAACACGCCGATGGCTGGAAGTACGGCGACAACTTCTTCTTCATCGACAAAATCTTCTACAACGGCAAGGAAGACCACTTCGCGGGCGAGAACACCCATTACGGCGAACTCAGCCCGCGCCTGTCGTTCAACAAAATCTTCGACCAGAAGTTCGAATTCGGCCCGATCAAGGACGTGCTGCTGGCCATGACCTACGAGTTCGGTGAAGACGATACCGAGTCCTACCTGATCGGCCCTGGTTTCGACCTGGCCATCCCGGGCTTCGATTACTTCCAGCTGAACTTCTACAACCGCCACACTGAAGGCGACCGCCCGGGCGACAACATCTGGCAGGTCTCGCCGGTCTGGTCCTACACCATTCCGGTGGGTGGCTCGGACGTGCTGATCGACGGCTTCATGGATTGGGTGGTCGACAACGACGTCAACAGCAAAGGCGAGTACCACGCCAACCTGCACTTCAACCCGCAGGTCAAATACGACCTGGGCAAGGCGCTGAATCTGGGTGCCAAGCAGCTGTACGTCGGTGTCGAGTATGACTACTGGAAAAACAAGTACGGGATTGAAGACAGCCAGGGCTTCAAGACTGATCAGAGTGTGACCAGTTTCCTGGTCAAGGTTCACTTCTGATTTAAGAAGCTTCGCGAGCAGGCTCGCTCACAGTGGAACCTTGTCGAACACAAACTTTGTATACGACGAAAATCCCCGTGGGAGCGAGCCTGCTCACGAAAGCCTTACTACAAGTCTCAAACCGAAAGCACGGGCTCTTCCAACCCCAGAAACCGGCACAATTCCCCGCGCTTGGCCAACGCATCCCGTCGCCCCAGTTCGATCAACTCGCTGCAATACCCCGCCTCGAACAGCAGGTAACTCAGCACCCCCGCCCCGCTGGTCTTGGTCGCACCCGGCCCGCGCAGAAACAGGCGCAATGCCGCCGGCAATTCCTGGCGATGGCGCGCGGCAATCTCGTCGATCGGCTGACTCGGTGAAATCACCAATACGTCCACCGGTGCCACGCCCAATGCACGGGTCGGCGTGCCGTCGGGCATCAGGTGACTGAACTGGTTCAGGCGCTGCAACAGCTCGATATCGCTTTCCAGGCTGTCAATGAACGTACTGTTGAGCATGTGCCCGCCGATCTGCGCCAGGGTCGGCTGCTGACCGGTGTAGCTACGCAACAAGGGTTGTTGCGGGTCCACTCCGCGGGGGTTGCCACTGACGCCCACCACCAGCACCCGACTGGCGCCCAGATGCAGCGCCGGACTGATCGGCGCCGACTGACGCACCGCGCCATCACCGAAATACTCTTCGTCGATTTTCACCGGGGCGAACAGCAGCGGAATAGCCGAACTGGCGAGCAGGTGTTCAACGGACAACCGCGTGGGAATGCCGATGCGTCGATGGCGCAACCAGGCATCGATCTTGCCGCCGCCCTCATAGAAGGTGACTGCCTGGCCGGACTCATAGCCGAAAGCTGTGACCGCCACCGCATGCAATTGCTTCTGCGCGATCGCTTCGGCGATGCCACCCATATGCAGCTTGTCGTTGAGCAGATCGCGCAACGGAGAACTGTTGAGCAGCGCCACCGGCACCTGGGCACCAATACCGAGCAAACTGTGGCTGACAAAGCGACTGGCCTGGCGGATCACCCCGGGCCAGTCGCTGCGCAACACCAGATGACTGCGAAAGCCCTGCCAGAAGGCCGTCAGGCGTTCGATGGCGTTACGAAAGTCCATTGCCCCGCTGGCGAGGCTGACGGCGTTGATCGCGCCCGCCGAGGTGCCGACAATCACCGGAAACGGATTGCGGGCCCCCGGTGGCAGCAATTCGGCAATCGCCGCCAGCACCCCGACCTGATAGGCCGCCCGAGCCCCGCCACCGGAAAGAATCAACCCTGTTACCGGCTCAACTGGACTCATCGCAACACTCCATGGTGCTTGGGAAAACGGTTACTCAACCGCGCTTGGCGTACAACTTCGCCTCGCCCGGTGGACGGCTCTTGAAGCGGCGGTGGGCCCACAGGTATTGCTCGGGATGCTCTCGCAGAACGCTTTCGATCCATTGGTTGATGCGCAGGCAATCCTCTTCTTCGGTTTCGCCGGGGAAGCCTTCGAGCGGCGCATGGATCACCAGGTGATAACCGCTGCCGTCCGCCAGACGCTCCTGGGTGAACGGCACCACCAGCGCCTTGCCCAGCCGCGCAAACTTGCTCGTGGCGGTGACGGTCGCGGCCTGAATACCGAACAGCGGCACGAAGATGCTTTGCTTGGCGCCGTAGTCCTGATCCGGTGCGTACCAGATCGCCCGGCCCGAGCGCAGCAACTTGAGCATGCCGCGCACGTCTTCGCGTTCCACCGCCAGCGAATCGAGGTTGTGCCGCTCGCGGCCCTGGCGCTGGATGTAGTCGAACAGCGGATTCTTGTGCTCGCGGTACATGCCGTCGATGGTGTGCTGCTGACCGAGCAACGCCGCGCCGATTTCCAGCGTCGTGAAGTGCAGGGCCATCAGGATCACGCCCTTGCCTTCGCGCTGGGCCTGCTGCAAATGCTCCAGCCCTTCGATATGAGCGAGACTCGCCAGGCGCTTGCGCGACCACCACCAGCTCATCGCCATCTCAAAGAAAGCGATGCCGGTGGAGGCGAAGTTTTCCTTGAGCAGGCGTTTGCGTTCGGCGGCGGTCTTTTCAGGAAAACACAGTTCCAGGTTGCGCTTGGCAATGCGCCGTCTGTCGCCGGCGACCCGATACATCAAGGCACCCAGGACACGACCGATCCACAGCAGTGCCGGATACGGCAGCTGGACGATCAGCCACAACAGCCCCAGGCCACACCACAACGGCCAGAAACGTGGAGATAGAAATGCTTTTCGAAAACGCGGGCGGTCCATTAATGCTTCCGGAATGACAATGGCCGCGCATTCTACATCGTTCGACCCGGCTTGCGGCCCGCGGGCGTTCTCGTTATAAGTCTCGGCACTTTTAGTGACAAGTCGTTGTATGCCGACCATGAGCCAAACCGAACCGCTAGACCAAGATCCCGTGTTCCAGTTGAAGGGCAGCATGCTGGCCATTACGGTGCTGGAGCTGGCCCGTAACGACCTCGAAAGCCTTGATCGGCAACTGGCCGCCAAGGTCGCCCTGGCGCCGAACTTCTTCAGCAACGCGCCGCTGGTACTGGCCCTGGACAAACTCCCGGCCAACGAAGGCGCGGTCGATCTGCCAGGGCTGATGCGCGTCTGCCGCCAGCATGGCCTGCGTACCCTGGCGATCCGTGCCAGCCGTATCGAAGACATTGCCGCCGCCATCGCGGTCGACCTGCCGGTGCTGCCACCGTCCGGCGCCCGGGAGCGTCCACTGGACCTGACCGAAGGCGAACCGAAGAAAAAACCGGAAAAACCGCCCGAGCCGACCATCAAGCCGACGAAAATCATCACCTCGCCAGTACGTGGTGGCCAGCAGATTTATGCCCAGGGCAGCGATCTGGTGGTGATCTCCTCGGTGAGCCCGGGGGCGGAACTTCTCGCCGATGGCAACATCCATGTATACGGCCCGATGCGTGGTCGCGTGTTGGCCGGCGTCAAGGGCGACACCAAGGCGCGGATTTTCTGTCAGCAAATGAGTGCTGAACTGATTTCCATCGCCGGGCATTACAAGGTTTCCGAAGATCTGCGCCGCGACCCTCTATGGGGTTCGGGTGTGCAGGTCAGCCTGTCCGGCGACGTGTTGAACATCATTCGGCTTTAACGGATACTGCCGCATTTTCCAAGCATCTCTAAAACGTAGCGAAAACGGCTCAAACGAAGTAGGAAAAAGGCCGAAAGCAGTGTTTACCGGGGGTAAACGCCGCTCAAAACCGGATTCCAGCCAAGGCTGTCCGACTGCAGTAGTTTTTCAGGAGATGTTTTTCAGGGACTGAAAAGTCCTTCTTCCTTAGGGGTGAAACACCTTGGCCAAGATTCTCGTGGTTACATCCGGCAAGGGTGGTGTGGGTAAGACCACCACCAGCGCCGCTATCGGTACCGGCCTCGCTCTGCGCGGCCACAAAACAGTGATCGTCGACTTCGACGTGGGCCTGCGTAACCTCGACCTGATCATGGGTTGCGAGCGTCGCGTGGTGTATGACTTCGTCAACGTGGTCAACGGCGAAGCCAATCTGCAACAGGCCCTGATCAAAGACAAGCGCCTGGAAAACCTCTACGTGCTGGCCGCCAGCCAGACCCGCGACAAAGACGCGCTGACCGTCGAAGGCGTGGAAAAAGTCCTGATGCAACTCAAGGAAGACTTTGAGTTCGTGGTCTGCGACTCCCCGGCGGGCATCGAGAAAGGCGCCCACCTGGCCATGTACTTCGCCGATGAAGCGATCGTCGTGACCAACCCGGAAGTCTCCTCGGTACGTGACTCCGACCGCATGCTTGGCCTGCTGGCCAGCAAGTCCCGTCGCGCCGAGCGTGGCGAAGACCCGATCAAGGAACACCTGCTGATTACCCGTTATCACCCGGAACGTGTGAGCAAAGGCGAAATGCTCGGCGTAGAAGACGTCAAGGAGATCCTTTCGGTGACCCTGCTCGGCGTGATCCCTGAATCCCAGGCGGTGCTCAAGGCATCCAACCAGGGTGTTCCGGTGATTCTCGACGACCAGAGCGATGCCGGCCAGGCCTACAGCGATACCGTTGACCGCCTGCTGGGCAAGACCGTGGATCATCGATTCCTTGATGTACAGAAGAAGGGATTCTTCGAGCGCCTGTTTGGAGGCAACTAAGCAATGAACCTTTTTGACTTCTTTCGTGCCAACAAAAAGCAAAGCACCGCGTCGGTAGCGAAAGAGCGTCTACAGATCATCGTGGCGCACGAACGCGGCCAACGCAGTACCCCGGACTACCTGCCAGCCTTGCAGAAGGAACTGGTCGAGGTGATCCGCAAGTACGTCAATATCGGGTCCGATGACGTGCATGTCGCACTGGAAAGCCAGGGCAGCTGCTCGATTCTGGAACTCAATATCACCCTGCCAGATCGCTGAGTCGATCCGCCAGGAGCCACGGCGGCTCAGGCCCCTTCTGCAACCGGAAGGGACCTGAGCCGCCGTTGGCGTTTGTTACGAGGCTGTTTTAATGCCGTTGTCCAATATCCACATCATCCATCAGGATGCCGCCGTACTGGTGGTGAACAAGCCGACCCTGTTGCTCTCTGTCCCTGGCCGGGCCGATGACAACAAGGACTGCCTGATTACCCGCCTGCAGGAAAACGGCTACCCGGAAGCGCGAATCGTCCACCGGCTGGACTGGGAGACGTCCGGCATCATCCTGCTGGCCCGCGACCCGGATACCCATCGCGAACTGTCCCGGCAATTTCACGACCGCGAAACCGAAAAGGCCTACACCGCCCTGTGCTGGGGTCAGCCGGAACTGGACAGCGGCAGCATCGACCTGCCGTTGCGCTACGACCCGCCGACAAAGCCTCGGCATGTGGTCGACCATGAGTTTGGCAAACATGCGCTGACTTTCTGGCGCGTGCTCGAGCGTTGCGGCGACTGGTGCCGCGTCGAGCTGACACCGATCACCGGCCGTTCCCACCAGTTGCGCGTGCACATGCTCTCGATTGGCCATCCGTTGCTGGGTGACGGGCTCTATGCCCACGAGCAGGCGCTGGCGGCCTGGCCGCGATTGTGCCTGCACGCGAGCATGCTCAGCTTCACCCACCCGCAAAGTGGCGAGCGCCTGCGCTTCGAGTGCCCGGCACCATTCTGAAAATGTGGGAGCAAGCCCGCTCCCACAGGGTGCTCCTTCACATTCATCTTCGCTATCCACTCCAACATCAGCCCACCGCCAATTCCATGGCCAATACGTTAAACTGGCGCCACTGCTGTCTGGAGCTACTTTATGCGCGAAGAGTTGAACCAAGGCCTGATCGATTTCCTCAAGGCCTCCCCTACCCCGTTCCATGCCACCGCCAGCCTTGTCCAGCGTCTGGAAGCGGCGGGCTATCAACGCCTCGACGAGCGTGAGCCCTGGAATACCGAAGCCAACGGTCGCTACTACGTCACCCGCAACGACTCTTCGATTGTCGCGATCAAGATGGGCCGTCATTCACCGCTGCACGGTGGCATTCGCCTGGTCGGTGCCCACACCGACAGCCCGTGCCTGCGCGTCAAGCCGCAACCGGAGCTGCAACGCCAGGGCTTCTGGCAACTGGGCGTCGAAGTCTATGGCGGCGCGCTGCTGGCGCCGTGGTTCGACCGTGACCTGTCCCTGGCGGGGCGCGTAACCTTCCGTCGAGATGGCAAGGTCGAAAGCCAGTTGATCGACTTCAAGGCACCGGTCGCGATCATTCCGAACCTGGCGATTCACCTCAATCGTGAAGCCAACATGGGCTGGGCCATCAACGCCCAGACCGAACTGCCGCCGATCCTCGCGCAATTTGCCGGTGACGAGCGCGTGGACTTCCGCGCAGTACTCACCGACCAGCTCGCCCGCGAACACGGCCTGAATGCCGACGTGGTGCTCGATTACGAGCTGAGTTTCTACGACACCCAAAGCGCGGCGGTCATTGGCCTGCATGGCGATTTCATCGCCGGCGCGCGTCTGGACAACCTGCTGTCGTGCTACGCCGGCCTGCAAGCGCTGCTGACGACCGACACCGACGAAACCTGCGTGCTGGTTTGCAACGACCACGAAGAAGTCGGTTCCTGCTCGGCCTGTGGTGCCGACGGCCCGATGCTTGAGCAAACCTTGCGACGCCTGTTGCCTGAAGGTGATGAATTCGTACGCACCATCCAGAAATCCCTGCTGGTTTCGGCTGACAACGCCCACGGCGTGCATCCGAACTACGCCGACAAGCACGATGCCAACCACGGCCCGAAACTCAACGCCGGCCCGGTGATCAAGGTCAACAGCAACCAGCGCTACGCCACCAACAGCGAAACCGCCGGGTTCTTCCGCCACCTGTGCATGGCTGAAGAAGTGCCGGTGCAGAGCTTCGTGGTGCGCAGCGACATGGGCTGTGGTTCGACCATCGGCCCGATCACCGCCAGCCACCTG
This sequence comes from Pseudomonas sp. IT-P4, assembly GCF_949767755.1. Classification (NCBI taxonomy): domain Bacteria; kingdom Pseudomonadati; phylum Pseudomonadota; class Gammaproteobacteria; order Pseudomonadales; family Pseudomonadaceae; genus Pseudomonas; species Pseudomonas sp. IT-P4. The sequence goes on from NZ_CATKPX010000028.1 coordinate 33,922, forward strand.
GGCGTGCGCACCGTGGACATCGGCCTGCCGACGTTCGCCATGCACTCGATCCGCGAGCTGTGCGGCAGCCATGACCTGGCGCATCTGGTCAAGGTGCTGAGCGCGTTCTACGCCTGCCGCGAATTGCCGTAACGCCGGTAGGAGCTGCCGCAGGCTGCGATCTTTTGATTCTGATTTTGACGCCATGATTGTCGCCGAAGATCAAAGGATCGCAGCCTTCGGCAGCTCCTACACACATCACACCAGCCGCATCAAAAGCGGCCTAGACTTCAAGTATCCCTACGACAAGGCTGTCTCCATGATTTCGATGTCTACCTTCCACGCCATGCTGATTCCGATTCTTGCCGGGATGCTCCTGCTGGCCGTCGGTTTCAACTTTCGCGATAAAAATGCCGGCGTGTTTGCCATGTGGATCGGCATGCTGACCATTCTCGCGACCGTGGTGATCAAGATCCTCGCCAAACTCAACGAATAATTCATCGTCCCTGGCTCGCATTGATTTTGACGGGCTCGTACACTCGGTCGATCCGCTCCCTGCGAGGTTGACCGCCTAGTGTTCGCTCGTCTTTTTGCCCTCCCTTGTTTTTTCCTTGTCTGCCTGATGACACTGCTGTCAGTGGCGCCTGCCCAGGCCGCCGGCCTGCCGGGCCTGCTCACCAACCAGGCCAAGGCCCAGCCCGAAGCACAGGAACCGCTGGGGCAATCCCTGGACGAAGTGATCAAGTCGCTGGAAAACGACCAGCAACGCAGCAAGCTGCTGGCCGACCTGAAAAAGCTCCGCGACACCACCAAACAGGCCCAGCCGATTACCGAAGAAGGCGTGCTGGGCCTGATTGGCGGAACCCTGACCACTATCGAGAAGAAATTTACCGGCGACGACAGTCCGCTCACGCGCTGGTCCAGTGAGCTCGATCAGGCCAGGGAAGAACTGGCGGCGCTGGCGCTGCCGGCCAATGAATGGCTGCCCATGCTGTTCGCCTTCGCCATGATCCTGATGGTCTGGAGCCTGCTGGCCGCCGCGCTGATCTGGATCAGCCACCGCGTGCGGATGCGTTTCGGCCTGACCGAAGAACTGCCACAGCACCCCCGGGCCCTGGACATGCTGCGTTTTGCCCTGCGCAAACTCGGGCCATGGCTGATTGCCCTGGTGATCACGGTCTACATGAGCTACGCCCTGCCCTCGTCCCTGGGCAAGAGCCTGGCGATGGTGCTGGCCTATGCACTGGTGGTCGGCACCTGCTTCTCGGCCATCTGCGTGATTGCCTTTTCCCTGCTCGATGGCCCACACCGCCACCGCGCCCTGTACATACTGCGGCACCAGGCGTTTCGGCCGCTGTGGCTGATCGGCAGCTTCGCCGCATTTGGCGAAGCCCTGAGCGATCCGCAGCTGGTCGCCAGCCTCGGCAGCCATCTGGCCCATACTGCCGCGACTGTTGCCAATGTCCTGGCCGCGCTTTCCACGGGGCGCTTCATCCTGCGCTTCCGCCGGCCGATCGCCCACCTGATCCGCAACCAGCCGCTGTCCCGGCGCCTGACCCGCCGTGCGCTCAACGACACCCTGTCGATTCTTGGCACCTTCTGGTACGTACCGGCACTGGTACTGGTGGCAATCTCCCTGTTCGCGACGTTCATTTCCGCCGGCGACACCAGCACCGCCCTGCGCCAGTCGCTGATCTGCACCGTCTTGCTGGTGTTGTGCATGGTCATCAACGGCCTGGTACGCCGCCAAGGCCTCAAACCCCAACGCGGTATCCGGCGCTACGCGGTGTATTCGGAACGGCTGAAAAACTTCTTCTACACCATTGTTCACCTGTTGGTGTGGCTGGCCTTTATCGAACTTGGCCTGCGGGTCTGGGGCATGTCATTGATCCGCTTTACCGAAGGCGACGGCCACGAAGTCAGTGTCAAACTGTTCAGCCTCGCCGGCACATTGCTGTTCGCCTGGCTGATCTGGATTCTCAGCGATACCGCGGTGCATCACGCGCTGACCCGCTCGCGCAAAGGCCTGGCCAATGCCCGCGCGCAGACGATGATGCCGCTGATCCGCAATGTGCTGTTCATAGCGATTTTTATCATCGCGCTGATTGTCGCCCTGGCGAACATGGGCATGAACGTCACCCCCCTGCTGGCCGGTGCCGGCGTGATCGGCCTGGCCATCGGTTTTGGTGCGCAGTCGCTGGTAGCCGACCTGATTACCGGGTTGTTCATCATCATCGAAGACTCCCTGGCCATCGACGACTACGTGGATGTCGGCGGCCACCTCGGTACGGTCGAAGGGCTGACCATCCGCACCGTGCGCCTGCGGGACATCGACGGCATCGTCCACACCATTCCGTTCAGTGAAATCAAAAGCATCAAGAACTACTCCCGTGAATTCGGCTACGCCATCTTCCGGGTAGCGGTGCCGGCCAACATGGACATCGACAACGCCATCAAACTGATGCGCGAAGTCGGCCAGAAAATGCGCACCGATCCGCTACAACGACGCAATATCTGGTCGCCGCTGGAGTTCCAGGGGGTGGAAAGCTTCGAGTCGGGCAACGCCATCCTGCGCGCCCGGTTCAAGACTGCGCCGATCAAGCAGTGGGAAGTGTCGCGAGCGTTCAACCTGTCACTCAAGCGACACATGGATGAAGCCGGACTGGATCTGGCGACACCGCGGATGAGCATTCAGGTGATTACCGCCGGTGGTGGCCCGCAGGAGTAGGAGCTGCCGCAGGCTGCGATCTTTTGATTTTGGCCTTTAAAGGATGCAGCCTGCGGCAGCTCCTACAAAGGCAGCGTCAGACAACATCCACCCCGACATGAATCGCATCATGCCGCCAGAACTCCAGATCACAATCGATCAGCCGCTCATGCTGGTCATAGTTGACCCGGGCAATCCGCAAGCCCGGGCTGCCTGTTGACACCTTTAACGCTGCCGCCGCATCCACCGACAACGCCGTGGGCACAATCTCGAAGCGCACCCGTCCGTAGTGCAAATCGTAATGCCGCGCATACAACTCGGTGATCGACTGATTCAAATCGAAATCGAGGATCCCGGGAAAGTACCGCGGGTTCAGATAGTGCTCCACATACAGCACCAGTCGCCCGTCGATCCGCCGTGCGCGGCAGATCTGAATCACGCTCGACAGCGCCGGCAATTGCAGCCAGGCACACACCGCCGCCGATGCCGGTTGCAATCGCGCCGAAATCACCTCGGTGGACGGCACCCGCCCCTGGGCGCTGACCATCGCGTGAAAGTGGCTGCGCTGCATGAGGTTGTAGGCCAGGCGCGGCGGCGAGACGAACCAGCCGCGACGCTCCTCGCGATAAATCTGCCCCTGTGACTCCAACTGCAACAACGCTTCACGCAAAGTGATCCGCGTGGTACCGAACAATTCACTGAGCTTGCGCTCGGCCGGCAATTTGCTGCCCGGGGTCAACAGTCCATGGTCGATCTGCTCCTGAAGCACCTGGCCGATGGCTGTTACCGCTTTTGTTGCCTCTTCACGCATCAACGTTTCCTTTCTGGACTAGACCAGCACCATTTCAGGGCTGAACCACAGCGTAAACCGGCTCATTCAATAGTCCTGCAAGCGTAGGCAGCGCAGATGACCAAGATGTGACAAAGCCGCCCAACGGTCGCCATTCTCTGGCCTCAACAACCTGCAATTCATCGGCCAAGCCCCTTTCCCTCCGGGGCCTTGACCATGGTCTACGCTTAGCAGGCCAGTCGCGATACCGCTGAACAAAAAGACATTCCGGGCGACGAACGACATCAAAGTGTCATCCAGTCCCCTTAAATTGGCTCAGGTATTGCTGACCTAGACCAACACAACCGCAATCGCAGCGTAGAACACGACCCAAGGAGCTTCGGAATGAAAAAGCTTTTCCTGGCATCACTGTTAGGCTCGACCATCGCTATGTGCACCGCCGCCATGGCGGCCGACACCGATTTGAAAACCCTCGAAGCCGCCGCAAAAGCGGAAGGCGCCGTCAACAGCGTCGGCATGCCCAATGACTGGGCCAACTGGGCCGGCACCTGGAAAGACCTGAGCGACAAGTACGGCCTCAAGCACATCGACACCGACATGAGCTCGGCCCAGGAAATCGCCAAGTTCGCCGCGGAAAAAGACAACGCCAGCGCCGACATCGGCGACGTCGGTGCAGCGTTCGGCCCGATCGCGGTCAAGCAAGGCGTGGTCCAGCCTTACAAGCCTTCGACCTGGGATCAGATTCCAGCCTGGGCTAAGGACAAGGACGGCAACTGGGCACTGGCTTACACCGGCACCATCGCTTTCATCGTCAACAAGAAGTTGCTGCACGGTTCCGAAGTGCCGACCAAGTGGGCTGACCTCAAGACCGGCAAGTACAAGGTTTCCATCGGCGACGTGAGCACTGCTGCCCAGGCTGCGAACGGCGTACTGGCCGCGGCTCTGGCCAATGGTGGCGACGAGAAAAACCTCAAGCCTGCCCTGGATCTGTTCGCCGACATCGCCAAGCAGGGTCGCCTGTCGATGTCCAACCCGGTCATTGGTGCCATGGAAAAAGGCGAAATCGAAGTCGGCGTGGTCTGGGACTTCAACGGCCTGAGCTACAAGGCCAAGATGGCCAATCCAGATGACTACGTGGTGCTGATCCCGTCCGACGGCTCGGTGATCTCCGGCTACACCACCATCATCAACAAGTACGCGAAAAACCCGAACGCCGCCAAGCTGACCCGCGAATACATCTTCAGCGACGCGGGCCAGATCAACCTGGCCAAGGGCAACGCTCGGCCGATCCGCGCCGACCACCTGACCCTGCCAGCCGAGGTGCAGGCCAAGCTGCTGCCTAACGAGCAGTACAAGAAGGTTACGCCGATCAAGGACGCGGACGCCTGGGAAAAGACCTCCAAGGCCCTTCCTCAGAAGTGGCAGGAAGAAGTCATCATCAATATGCAGTAATGCTGCATCTGTAGGAGCTGCCGCAGGCTGCGATCTTTTGATTTTGCTTTTCATAGGCAAGGTCCAAAGATCGCAGGCTTCGCCAGCTCCTACGACGATCTGATCAGATTTGATTTCGGAGTCATCGCCCCTATGAAACACAACGTCATCCTTGTCGTGCTCGACGGCCTCAACTACAAGGTTGCCCGCCACGCCATGGGGCACCTGCAGGCGTACGTCGGCGCCGGACGCGCCGCACTCTACAGACTGGAGTGCGAGTTGCCGTCCCTGTCCCGCCCGCTGTACGAATGCATCCTGACCGGCGTTGCGCCCATCGACAGCGGCATCGTCCATAACAATGTCTCGCGCCTGTCCAACCAGCGCAGCATCTATCACTACGCCACCGACGCAGGCCTTGTCACTGCTGCGGCGGCCTATCACTGGGTCAGCGAGCTGTACAACCGTTCGCCCTTCGTCGCGGCCCGGGACCGTCACACCGATGACCCGCAACTGCCGATCCAGCACGGGCATTTCTACTGGAACGATCACTATCCGGATTCGCACCTGTTCGCCGACGCCGAAAACCTGCGCCTGCGTCATGCGCCGAACTTCCTGTTGATCCACCCGATGAACATCGACGATGCCGGGCACAAGCACGGCCTCGACACCCCGCAGTACCGCAACAGCGCCCGCTCGGCCGACATCATCCTGGCCGACTACCTGCAAGGCTGGCTCGATGCCGGCTACCAGGTGCTGGTCACCGCGGACCACGGCATGAACAACGACCGCTCCCACAACGGCCTGCTGCCGGAAGAACGTGAGGTGCCGCTGTTCGTGCTCGGTGACGCATTCAGCCTCGACGCCGGTGCCGCGCCGAAACAGACCGAAATCTGCGGCATTGTCTGTGAGTTGCTCGGCGTCCCCCACGACAAACCGGTCTGCCGGGAGCTGTTGAAGTGAATGCCATGACCCGCAGTAAATGGCTGGCAGCCTTATGCCTGGTCCCGTTCGCGCTGTTCTTCATCGTATTCGAGATCGCACCGCTGACCTGGGTGATGATCAACAGCCTGCAATCGGAAGAATTCGGCTGGGGCCTGGCCAACTTCAGCAAAATCTTCAGCTCGAAGTTTTACCTGCAAGCCATCCAGTACAGCCTTGAGATCAGCTTCTGGTCCAGCGTGTTCGGGATCATCATCGCCATACTGGGCGCCTACTCCCTGCGCCGGGTCGATTCGAAACTGCGCAACTTCGTCAACGCCTTCGCCAACATGACCAGCAACTTCGCCGGTGTCCCCCTGGCCTTCGCATTCATCATTTTGCTCGGCTTCAACGGCAGCTTCACCATCATGCTCAAGCAAGCCGGCATCATTCAGGATTTCAACCTGTACTCGAAAACCGGGTTGATCATTCTCTACACCTACTTCCAGATTCCCCTCGGCGTGCTGCTGCTGTACCCGGCCTTCGATGCGCTGCGCGAAGACTGGCGCGAGTCGGCTTCACTGCTCGGCGCCGACGGTTGGCAGTACTGGCGGCACATCGGCCTGCCGGTGTTGACGCCGGCACTGCTGGGCACCTTCGTGATCCTGCTGGCAAACGCCCTCGGTGCCTACGCCACGGTGTACGCCCTGACCACCGGCAATTTCAACGTGCTGCCGATCCGCATCGCGGCAATGGTGTCCGGTGACATTTCCCTGGACCCGAACCTGGCCAGCGCCCTGGCCGTAGTGCTGGTGGCCTTGATGACCCTGGTGACCATCGTGCATCAGTTGCTGCTGAAGAGGAGCTACCATGTCTCGCGTTGAACTGGGGCCCGTCGGTGTCTACCACCGCGTCGTGGTGTACCTGCTGTTTGCCATCCTGCTGTTGCCGCTGGCCGGCACGCTGATCTACTCGATCGCCAGCAGTTGGTCGGCGACCATTCTGCCCAGCGGTTTCACCCTCAAGTGGTACATCCAGTTGTGGAGCGATCCGCGCTTCCTGAATGCGTTCGGGCAATCGTTGCTGGTCTGCGTCGGTTCGTTGATTCTTTCGGTCGTGCTGATTCTGCCGCTGCTGTTCGTGGTGCATTACCACTTCCCGAAACTCGACGCGCTGATGAACATCCTGATCCTGCTGCCCTTCGCCGTGCCACCGGTGGTGTCGTCGGTGGGGCTGTTGCAGCTCTACGGCTCCGGACCGTTCGCCATGGTCGGGACGCCGTGGATCCTGATCGGTTGCTACTTCACCGTGGCGCTGCCGTTCATGTACCGGGCCATCACCAACAACCTGCAGGCGATCAACCTGCGCGACCTGATGGACGCCGCCCAGTTGCTCGGCGCCAGCACCTTTCAAGCGGCGCTCCTGGTGGTACTGCCGAACCTGCGCAAGGGCCTGATGGTGGCGTTGCTGCTGTCGTTCTCGTTCCTGTTCGGTGAGTTCGTGTTCGCCAACATCCTGGTTGGTACCCGCTACGAAACCCTGCAGGTCTATCTCAACAACATGCGCAACAGCAGCGGTCATTTCACCAGTGCGCTGGTGATTTCCTACTTCTTCTTTGTGCTGGTTCTGACCTGGATTGCCAATATCTTGAACAGGGACAAAAGCGAATGAGCTATGTCAGCGTCCAACATCTTCAGAAAAGCTTCGCCGGAACCACGGTGTTCAGCGACATCAATTGCGAAATCCAGAAAGGCGAGTTCGTCACCCTTCTCGGCCCGTCCGGTTGCGGCAAATCCACCCTGCTGCGCTGCATCGCCGGCCTGACCTCCGTGGATGGTGGCAAAATCCTGCTCGACGGACAGGACATCGTGCCGGCGAGCCCGCAGAAACGCGGGATCGGCATGGTGTTCCAGAGTTATGCGCTGTTCCCCAACATGACCGTGGAACAAAACGTCGCCTTCGGCCTGCGCATGCAAAAGGTCAATGCCGATGACAGCGGCAAACGCGTCGCCGAAGTGCTGAAACTGGTGGAGCTCAATGACTTTGCCGCGCGTTACCCGCATCAGCTCTCGGGAGGGCAGTGCCAGCGCGTTGCCCTCGCCCGCTCCCTGGTGACCCGGCCACGCCTGTTGCTGCTCGACGAGCCGTTGTCGGCCCTGGACGCGCGCATTCGCAAGCATCTACGTGAACAGATTCGCCAGATCCAGCGCGAACTGGGCCTGACCACGATTTTCGTCACACACGATCAGGAAGAAGCCCTGACCATGTCTGACCGGATTTTCCTGATGAATCAGGGAAAAATCGTACAAAGCGGCGACGCCGAAACCCTCTACACCGCACCGGTGGATGTGTTCGCCGCCGGTTTCATCGGCAACTACAACCTGCTGGATGCCGACAGCGCCTCGAAGCTGCTGCAGCGTCCGATCAGCAAGCGCATCGCCATTCGCCCGGAAGCCATCGAACTGAGCCTCAATGGCGAACTGGACGCGCAGGTACGCAGCCACAGCTTGCTGGGCAACGTGATTCGCTACCGGGTCGAGGCCCGGGGCGTGGAATTGGTGGTGGATGTGCTGAACCGCTCGGCGGCCGACCTGCATCCCGATGGTCAGCGCCTGGCGCTTTCCATCGATCCGACGGCCCTGTGTGAGGTAGCCTGATGCCTTTGCTGACGCTGAAGAGAGAACTGCACTGATGGCCCTGGCAATTTTTGATCTGGACGAAACCCTGATCCACGGCGACTGCGCCTCACTGTGGAGCGAGCAAATGGTCCGCCTCGGCTGGGTCGATGGCGAATCGTTCCTGCGTCGCGACAAGGAGTTGATGGATGCCTACGGAAGGGGCCATCTGGCCATGGAAGACTACATGGCCTTCAGCCTGGAACCCTTGATTGGTCGTACACCTGAAGAGGTCGCGCACCTGGTTGGCCCATGGGTGGAAGACTGCATCGAGCCGATCATTTTCAGTGACGCCACCAAGACCATCGCCGCCCATCGCAAGGCCGGCGACCGGATCCTGGTGATCTCGGCCTCGGGCACCCACCTGGTCGGCCCCATTGCCGAGCGCCTGGGCATCGACGAGATTCTCGGCATCGAACTGGAAGTGGCTCATGGCGTTTACAGCGGCCATACCGTTGGCACCCTGACCTACCGCGAAGGCAAGATCACCCGCTTGCTGGAGTGGCTGGATGCGGAAGAGGAAAACCTCGAAGGCGCGAGTTTCTATTCCGACTCACGCAACGACCTGCCGTTGTTACTGAAAGTGGACTTCCCGCATGTGGTGAATCCGGATCCAGTGCTGCGCGAGCAGGCCGAAAAGGCTGGCTGGCCGATACATCTCTGGAAGTAACCGAAAAGATCGCAGCCTGCGGCAGCTCCTACAGGAGATTGCATTCCCATGTAGGAGCTGCCGCAGGCTGCGATCTTTTCAAAGCCAACCCGATATCAGCTCAGGCTCTCGTCAATCACCAACACCACCTTCCCCGCCACGGTATTGCTCGCCAACTCGGCAAACGCGGCCTCGGCATCCTTGATCGGAAAAGCTTTGGCCAATTGCGGGCTCAAGCGCCCCTCGGCAAACAACGGCCACACATGCAGGCGTAGATCACTGAACAGATCTGCCTTGAACTGATCATCACGACTGCGCAGTGTCGAACCCAGCAACTGCACACGCTTGGCCAATACCTGAGCCAGATCCAGCTTGGCCTCACGGCCACCCATCAGACCGATCAACACCCAACGGCCATCCTGGGCCAGCAGCTTGAGGTTCAAAGCCGCGTAATTACCGCCCACCGGGTCGAGAATCACGTCGAACGGCCCCAGATCCCGCAGGCTCTCCAGATCGCCATTACGCACCACGCCGCCCTGGGCACCGAGCGCTTCGCAATACGCCAGTCGCTCGGCGGAGCCGACGCTGACCCAGCACGGATTACCGAACGCCTTGCACAGCTGAATGGCCGCTGAACCGATTCCACTTGCCCCGGCATGCAGAAGCACTTTCTGACCCGGTTTGAGCGCAGCCAGTTGAAACAAATTCAGCCAGACTGTTGCATAAACTTCGGGCAATGCAGCTGCTTCGACCAGTGACATTCCGTCGGGAACCGGCAGCACATGCCGCCCGTCGACAACCACCTCTTCAGCCATCCCGCCCCCGGCCAGCAAGGCGCAAACCCGATCGCCAACCTGCCAGGAGGACCCTGCGCCAACCTCGCTGATGACCCCCGAGCACTCTAGACCGAGCACTTGACTGGCCCCCGGTGGCGGCGGGTAAAGGCCGGCTTTCTGCAATAAATCGGCGCGATTGAGACCTGCTGCCGACACTCGGATGCGAACTTGCCCTACATCGCATGTAGGACTCGGCTCATCAACCCACACCACTTGACCGTCAACGCCTTGCAATGCTTTCACAGTGCCTCCATAGTGAGTCTGGACTGAGCCCGAAGCTATAGCGCCGGGCTTTTTGCATTATGCGACCGGCTCCCAAAGAACCGGCGACTTCAAAGACGGCCTAATATGCGTTATCAATTGTCCCCGCGTCGAATCAGCATGAAGCATCTGTTCCCCAGCACTGCCCTCGCCTTGTTCATCGGTATCGGCTTGCTGCCGATGTCGAGCAATACATTCGCAGCCAATAGCTGGGACAAGCTTCAACCCGATCGTGACGAAGTGATCGCCAGCCTGAACGTCGTGGAGTTGCTCAAGCGCCACCACTACAGCAAGCCGCCACTCGATGACGCACGCTCGGTGATCATCTACGACAGCTACCTCAAGCTGCTGGATCCGTCGCGCAGCTACTTCATGGCCAGCGACATTGCCGAATTCGACAAGTGGAAAACGCAGTTCGACGATTTCCTCAAGAGCGGCGACCTGAACGCCGGGTTCACCATCTACAAGCGCTATCTGGACCGCGTAAAGGCGCGTCTGGACTTCGCCCTTGCCGAGTTGAACAAGGGCGTCGACAAGATCGACTTCACCGCCAAGGAAACCTTGCTGATCGACCGCAAGGACGCCCCTTGGCTCAAATCCACCGCAGAACTCGACGACCTGTGGCGCAAACGCGTCAAGGACGAAGTCCTGCGCCAGAAGATCGCCGGCAAGGATTCCAAGCAGATCCAGGAAACCCTGACCAAGCGCTACAAGAACCAGTTGGCGCGCCTGGACCAGACCCGCGCGGAAGACATCTTCCAGGCGTACATCAACACCTTCGCCATGTCCTACGACCCGCACACCAACTATCTGTCGCCGGATAACGCGGAGAACTTCGACATCAACATGAGCCTGTCCCTCGAGGGTATCGGTGCCGTGTTGCAGAGCGATAACGACCAGGTGAAAGTCGTGCGCCTGGTGCCGGCAGGTCCGGCGGACAAGACCAAGCAGGTTGCACCGGCCGACAAGATCATCGGCGTTGCCCAAGGCAACAAGGAAATGGTCGACGTCGTGGGCTGGCGCCTGGACGAAGTGGTCAAGCTGATCCGTGGTCCGAAGGGCACCGTGGTGCGCCTGGAAGTCATCCCGGCCAGCAATGCGCCGAACGACCAGACCACCAAGATCGTGCCGATCACCCGTGAAGCGGTGAAGCTTGAAGATCAGGCCGTAAAGAAATCGGTCTTGAACCTCAAGCAGGACGGCAAGGACTACAAGCTCGGCGTCATCGAGATCCCGGCGTTCTATCTGGACTTCAAGGCCTTCCGTGCCGGCGACCCGGATTACAAGAGCACCACCCGTGACGTCAAGAAACTGCTGACCGAACTGCAGAAAGAGAAAGTCGACGGCGTGGTCATCGACCTGCGCAACAACGGCGGCGGCTCCTTGCAAGAGGCCACCGAGCTGACCAGCCTGTTCATCGACAAAGGTCCGACCGTGCTCGTGCGTAACGCCGATGGCCGGGTCGATGTACTGGAAGATGAAAACCCGGGTGCATTCTACAAGGGCCCGATGGCGTTGCTGGTCAACCGCCTGTCGGCCTCGGCTTCGGAGATTTTTGCCGGCGCCATGCAGGACTACCACCGCGCGCTGATCATCGGCGGCCAGACCTTCGGCAAAGGCACCGTGCAGACCATTCAGCCGCTCAACCATGGCGAACTGAAACTGACCCTGGCCAAGTTCTACCGGGTTTCCGGGCAGAGCACCCAGCATCAGGGCGTCTTGCCGGACATCGATTACCCGTCGATCATCGACACCAAGGAAATCGGTGAAAGCGCCCTGCCGGAAGCCATGCCGTGGGACACCATCAAGGCGGCGATCAAGCCTGCGCTCGACCCGTTCAAGCCGTACATTTCTCAACTCCAGTCCGAGCATGACGTGCGTACGGCCAAAGATGCAGAGTTCGTGTTCATCCGCGACAAGCTGGCCCTGGCGCAGAAACTGATGGCCGAGAAAACCGTCAGCCTCAATGAAGTCGACCGTCGTGCCCAGCACGCCGACATCGAAGCCAAACAGCTGGCCATGGAAAACATCCGTCGCAAGGCCAAGGGCGAAGAACCGCTCAAAGAGCTGAAGAAAGAAGACGAGGACGCCATTGCGGCCGAGGATGACAAGACCAAACCGGAAGACGACGCCTACCTCAGCGAAACCGGGCGGATTCTGCTGGACTACCTGAAACTCAACACGGCAGTGGCCAAGCACTGAGTTTGTACAAACAAATGATGGCAATTTAATACTGACGCCCCTACGGGGTCATCAAACAGTCATCATTCTGTCGTGAAATAAAGGACCGGGCGTGCTCTTTTTACCAAGGGCACGCCCGGTCCTTTTTTTATTGCCAGAGACCGCCATGACCACAACCGAACAGCTGAGTGCCTTGAACTCGATCCTGAGTCAAAGCGGTTTACACAGTCTGTTCCAACCGATCATCAGCCTCTCTGAGCGACGCATCCTCGGTTACGAAGCCCTCAGTCGCGGCCCCTCCAACAGCCCTCTGCACTCCCCTGTCGCCCTGTTCGCCGTCGCCCGCCAGACCGGACGCCTGAGCGAGCTGGAAATTGCCTGCCGCCAAAGCGCTTGCCGACGCTTCAATGAGCAACAACTGCCTGGCATGTTGTTCCTGAACGTGTCCCCGGAGTCCCTGCTCGAAGCGGCCCATCAACCCGGGCGTACCCTGCAATTGCTGCAGGACTTCGGCATCCCGCCGAGCCAGGTGGTCATCGAGCTCACGGAACAGACGCCGACCGACGATTTCCAGTTGCTGCAAACCGCCCTGCATCACTATCGGGCGATGGGGTTTTCGATTGCGCTGGATGATCTGGGAGCGGGCTATTCAAGTTTGCGCCTGTGGTCCGAGCTGCGGCCCGATTACGTGAAAATCGACCGGCATTTCATTGATGGCATTCATCAGGATGCGCTCAAGCGCGAGTTCGTCGGCTCGATCCTGCAAATCGCCAAGGCCTCGCGTGCACAAGTCATCGCCGAAGGTATCGAGCTGGCCGAAGAACTCACGGTGCTGACCGAAATGGGCGTAGACCTGGTACAGGGCTATCTGCTCTGCCGCCCCCAGGAACACCCGCCACGGGATACCCGGGCATTGATGCCCCGACAGGACAGCACCGCCGTTGTACTGAGCGAAGACGCCAGCGACCTCAGCGCCCTGCTCAACGAACTACCCGCAGTGAACCGGGACACCCCGACCGCCACAGTGCTCGAAGCCTTTCGTCGCCAGGCCAACCTGAACTCGCTGGCGGTCCTGGATGAACAGGGTCAACCCTGTGGCATTGTCCATCGTCATTCGCTCTCCGACGCCCTGCTCAAGCCCTTTGCCACCGACCTGTTTGCCCGCAAACCCATCAGCCGGTTGATGAATGATGACTTCCTCGCCGTCGAACTGAGCCAGTCCCTGCAACAGGTCAGCCGCCTGATCACCAGCCGTGCCCGCCAGCGCATCGAAGAAGATTTCATCATCACCCTCAACGGCGGTTATCTGGGCCTGGGCCGGGTGATCGACGTGCTCAAGCTGATCACGGAACTGAAGATCCAGCAGGCCCGCTACGCCAACCCGCTGACCTTGCTTCCGGGCAACGTGCCGATCCAGCAATGCCTGACGCGGCTGCTGCAACAGCGACGGGAATCGGTGATCTGCTACGTGGACATTGATAGCTTCAAGCCCTTCAACGACATCTACGGCTATGGTCGCGGCGACGAAGTCCTGCTGTGCCTGGCGCAATGCCTGAACGACCGCGTCGATCCGTCCCGCGACTTCGTCGGCCACATCGGCGGCGATGATTTCCTGCTGGTGCTCGGTCCGCAAGACTGGCGCAAACGCTTGAACCAGTTGCTCGACGACTTCCAGAGCCAGTGTCGGCGCTTCTACCGCAGCGAACACCTGGAAGCCGGCTGCTTCATCGCACCCAATCGCCAGGGTCAGCGCCAGGAGTTTGCGTTGTTGTCACTGTCGATCGGCGTGGTGCATTTGCATCCACAGGCCTGTGGACAACTCGATGCGAGCCAGCTGGCGGAAATGGCATCACAGGCCAAGCACCATGCGAAGAACGTGCAGGGCTATAGCGTGCATGTGATTGATAGCCTGGTGGTTTCCGGGCATCGATAAGGGAGCTTTCCGGCATCAGTCCAATCAACGAGGCGCCGAGGAAGACTTCAGCTCTTCGAGCTTGATCGGCGCCAACGGATGCCCGGCCTTCGCCGCTATCTCCCAGAACCGTGCGGCCTCAACCGGATCCGGAGCCTTGCTCGCTGTCCCGGCCAAGGTGATCACGCCCACTTGATACGCCGCCTTGGCATCGCCCGCCAACGCCGCCAGGCGCAACAAACGCACGCCCTCCTCACGAGCACCGAGGCCGACGCCGCGAAACGCCAGGATGTGCCCATAGAAGCTCTGGGCGCCGACATTGCCCAGGTTGGCCATGCGTGCGAACTGACCTTCGAGCCAGCGCCAGCCTCGTGGCTGACGGACAAACCATGACCAGTGAAACAATCGGCGCGCGAGCCAGTAACCGGCCCGCGCCTTGAGTTGCAAGAACACTCAGGCCTCGGCCGATTCCGGGTATTCATACTCGAACACCCGCACCACTTCCGAAGCATGCCAGGACGCGGCGGCAACGCCGTCCGACGGCCCGGAGAAACGCCCGAGACGCTCGACACATTCAAAGAATCCGGTGCGCGGCAAGCGGCTGGCACCCTGACTGATCACCAGTGAACTGCGCAATGGCTGCTCCGCCCTGGCATCCAGGGCCGCCAGATGCTCAAGGGCCGCCGTCAGGGTTTGCATGGCCGGGGTCGGCAGCTGCAAACGCTCCAGCAATGCTCGATACGTCAACAGATGGCGCTGGCGACGCGCCTGATCCAGTTCGCCGAGCAACCCGTCCCAATGTTGACGACTGATGCGT
This sequence comes from Pseudomonas sp. IT-P4, assembly GCF_949767755.1. Taxonomy (NCBI): domain Bacteria; kingdom Pseudomonadati; phylum Pseudomonadota; class Gammaproteobacteria; order Pseudomonadales; family Pseudomonadaceae; genus Pseudomonas; species Pseudomonas sp. IT-P4. The sequence continues at coordinate 49,078 of NZ_CATKPX010000028.1, forward strand.
ACGCTCACGATTCATCCCTCCACCCTGGCACCGTCAATTCCCAGGCCAGGCTGCGGCGAATCGCAGCGTCGGGCAGACGCTCGCCGCTTTCGATCATGGCCAGGTAAGACGGGCTGATGCCTACCGTGCGGGCCAACGCCTCGATGGCGATGCCCTTCCCCTCGCGCAAACTGCGTAGTTGATCCAGACCCGGAAGAATCGTGTCTGGTGTTGCCGCCTGAGGCTTCGTGGCTTGAGGCGACGCTTGCTCCCTGATACCCGCTGCTTTCAGTAACGCCTGATACTGAGCCCATGGCAGAACCGCATATTCGGGCTCGCCTTCGCGTGTAATTATCTGAATATCCATCACTACCCCGTAGGACAACAACACTTAGCGAGTCAGTACTTTTCCCTAGAAGTGTAATCCTAACAGCGGCCAAGGTCGCGGGGGACATCAATCTGTGAACAGGCCGAAATCGACTCAGTGTTTTTTCGGGCCTTGAAGTTGAAGTTGCTCGGGGGTAGCAGGCAGACGCTCAACCACCGCGAGCTTCTCCGGCACCTGCCGCTTGCGCCAGGTGCGGAAGGCATTGAGCTCGTCGTCGAGCACTTTCATCAGCCATGCCAGTACTGCGATGTCATCGAACATGCCAAACAATGGAATGAAATCCGGAATCGCATCCACCGGGCTGAGGAAGTACATCAGGCCCGCGACCACCGAAACCAGCGCCTTGGGGCTGATAGCGCGATACTCACCACGCCAGTAGGCCAGGCAGAGTGCCTGCAACAGCTTCAAGTCGTCCTTGATCTTGCCCAAACGGTTGCCCTGGCTTACGCCTTTGCTGGCGACCGCGAACAATAGGCTCGGCAATCGACCCCGTGCCAGCAGGCGTCCGGCCAGTGGCAGGAAACGAGCGAAATTCCAGGGTGCTTTCATCATTCCTCCCGTTGAAATGTTATCCACACAAATTGTGGATAACCTTGTGAACAGAGCAGCTTTTCGCCGCTGTAAGCCCCGTGTTACAAGGCCTGCGTTCAGATCGGGCGTTTTTTACTCATCAAAAAAAACCCATAATTTCATTGACTTGGCGGCCTTGTGCGACTACCGCCAACACCACTATGCCTGAGACTCCGGCCTAGAGCGTCTGTTCGATTTGTTTACCCCTGCCGAACGCCAGATGCAACAACGCCCCGCATGAGCGAGGCGTTGTTATCGAAGCAGGCGCTGGTTACTTGGCAGCGGCGTCTTCTTTTGCCGGATCCTTGATGGCCAGCAGTTCCAGGTCGAATACCAGCACCGAGTTGGCTGGAATCGCCGGGCTTGGGCTTTGAGCGCCGTAAGCCAGGTCAGCAGGGATGTACAGCTTGTACTTCTCGCCAACGTGCATCAGTTGCAAGCCTTCGACCCAACCCGGGATCACACCGCTGACCGGCAGATCGATCGGGCTGCCGCGCTCGACGGAGCTGTCGAATACGGTGCCATTGGTCAGCTTGCCGGTGTAGTGAACGGTCACTACATCAGTCGGCTTTGGCTGAGGGCCATCGGCTTTCTGCACGACTTCGTACTGCAAGCCCGAAGCGGTGGTGGTCACGCCAGGTTTCTTGGCGTTTTCCTCGAGGAATTTCTTGCCGGCAGCGGCCGACTCTTCGCTCATCTTGGCCATGCGCTCTTCGGCACGCTTTTGCAGCGCGGCGAATGCCTCGACCAGTTCTTCGTCTTTGAGCTTCTGCTCTTTCTTGCCGACGGCGTCTTCGATGCCCTGGGCTACAGCCTTGGAATCCAGGTCATCCATGCCTTCCTGAGCCAGGCTCTTGCCCATGTTCAGGCCAATGCCGTAGGAAGCTTTTTGCGCCGGAGTTTTCAGCTCTACGCTGGTCTGCGAATCACAACCCGCAAGTACCAGGCCAACCAGGGCTACCGCCGCCGCCAACCGATGCTGTTTCATGCTATTTCCTTGTTCATGCGCCTAAAGGGCAATCGAGTAAAGCCGCGAGCTTATCAGGCCGCCACGACCAATGGCTACCGGCATGAGAGCCGGAAACAATTGATAAGTTCAGGTGTTTAAACGCTTTTCACTATTCGGCTGATGAAGCTTCTTTCACTTTGCGCCGACGCAGGCTGATTCCGGAACTACAACATCTGGCGTAATGGCCTCTTGCCGCACCCTGCGTACTCGGGCATAACCGCATGATAATTCGACAAGGAAGTTTATCTTGCGCCTCTTCTTTCGCTTGCTGGCTCTCGTCGCAGTACTGCTCGGACTGGTCATGGCCGTGGTGCTTTACTACGTTGCCGACCCGAAATTGCCGGCCTGGTCGCCTGCGCAACAAGTGCATTACCTGGAGCAATGGAGCGCCGCCGATCGCGAGACCTATTACTTCACTCCCCAGGGCACTCAGGTCAAAGGCTTGCGCTACGACTGGTTCACCGCCCTCGAACTGCCCTTCTCCCGACAACGCTTCGCCGCCCCCGAATACCTCGCCCGCTTCGGTTTCCTGGTGGACCCCGGCCAGAAGCCGACACCGAACAACCCCGGCAACCTCCCCGCAGGCTTTACGCGGCACCAGAATGCGGGGAGCACGGATATGTTTCTGGATATCACCTGCGCGGCCTGCCACACCGGTGAACTGCGATTCAAGGGCCAGGCCGTGCGTATCGATGGCGGCTCGGCGCAACATGTACTGCCATCCAGTGTTCCTACACTCAAAGGCGGCAGTTTCGGACAGGCCCTGGTGGCCAGCCTCGCCTCCACTTACTACAACCCTTGGAAATTCGAGCGCTTCGCACGCAACGTGCTCGGCCAGGACTACGAAACGCGCCACCAACAGTTGCGTAAAGATTTCAAATCTTCACTGGATACCTTCCTCAAAGTGGCCTGGAACGACACCCATCGCGGGCTCTATCCGACCGAGGAAGGCCCGGGGCGCACAGACGCCTTCGGGCGCATCGCCAACGCCAGCTTCGGTGATGCGATATCCCCCGACAACTACCGCATGGCCAATGCCCCGGTCGATTATCCGCAGTTGTGGGACATGTGGACGTTCGAATGGGTGCAGTGGAACGGCTCGGCGAAACAACCGATGGCTCGCAACATCGGCGAGGCGCTGGGCGTGGGCGCCACGCTGAACTTCTTCGACAAGAGCGGCCAGCCGCTGACGGGTGATGCCCGCTACCCCTCCAGCGTCCGCGTGCGCGATCTGCACCTGATCGAACAAACCCTGCAACGACTTTCACCTCCGGCCTGGCCTGAAGAACTGTTTGGCCAGGTCGACAAAACCCTGGCAGCCAAGGGCCGTGCCTTGTTCGCCGAAAACTGCGCAGGTTGCCATGTGCCGCGCACCAGCCAGAGCGAGGGACGATACGTCCAGCACCTGAAAATGCTCCCGGTGGATTACATCGGCACAGACCCCGGCGCGGCCAACAACATCGCCGACCACCGCTTCGACCTCACAGCTTTGCAATGGAAGCAGGCGGAACTGGAAAAACTCGATGTCGAGCCAAAGCCCACCGAACCACTGGACCTGAGCAAAATGTCCGTGGCCAAGGGGCTGGCCTATGTCACCGCTTTTGTCCAGGACCGCGCCTATCAAGACGCCAACGTCACCCCTGCCGAGCGCCCTGACATGGACGGTTTCGGCCTGCCGATCGGTGTGCGCGAATTGCGTTCGTACAAGGCCAGGCCATTGGCGGGTGTATGGGCGACAGCGCCGTACCTGCACAACGGTTCGGTCCCGAGCCTTTATCAATTGCTGTCGCCTCAGGATGAGCGTGCGACCACCTTCTATAGAGGCACGTTCGAATACGACCCGGGACACCTGGGTTACCGCACCGAAGCCTTTACCAACGGGTTCCTGTTCGACACACGAATCACCGGCAACCACAACAGCGGCCATGAATTCCGGGCCGGCAAACTCGGCAATGGTGTGATCGGCCGCGGATTGCAGCCACAAGAACGCTGGGCACTGCTGGAATATCTGAAAGTGCTGGGCGGCCCGCTGGAAGCGCAATTGCCATGACCACAACCGCAGTTAAAAGGACGTTCCCATGCTGATAACTCTCTGGCTGCGCCTGGGCGCCGTCCTCGCCAGCCTGTTGCTGTGGTTGCTGGGTCTCGGCGTGCTGGGCTGGGCCCTGGCCGGCGCCTGGTTTGCCTGGCAGCATCGCGGGCCGGTTTCGGCGCAGGAGTTGATGGCGGACGACGAAGCCGCGATGACCCGGGACATCATCCAGACTGCCGTGCGCATCGTCGATCAGCACCGTGAAAGCACCCGCTACCTGCGCGACGCCCATGCCAAGGCCCACGGCTGTGTGAAGGCCGAGGTTCAGGTGCTGCCGGAACTGCCAGGCGAACTGCGTCAGGGCGTATTCAGCGAGCCGGGCAAAACCTGGCAAGCGACGATGCGCCTGTCCAACGGCAATGCCTACCCGCAGTTCGATAGCATCCGCGACGCCCGGGGCATGGCGATCAAACTGTTCGATGTGCCGGGCAAGCAACTGTTGAGCGACCGGCAGGGGCGAGGCGAACAGGACTTTGTGATGTTCAGCCACCCGAACTTCTTTGTCAGTGATGTCGCCGAATACCGTCAGAACGTCGCCGCCCAGGCCGACGGTAAAAAGCTGATGGCCTTCTTCCCCGGTCGGGATCCACGCGCCTGGCAGGTTCGCCACCTGTTCATTGCCCTGGCGACACTGGCCCCTGCCCCGTCGAGCCCGACCCAGACGACGTACTTTTCGGTTTCACCCTACAAATTCGGTGAAGCCAATGCGAAATTCCGGGTCATGCCCGATCCGGATAACTGCCCGGCCTACAACCTGCCGGAACAGAATCGCAAGTTGCCGAACTTCCTGCGCAATGCGCTGAACCAACAGCTGTCGACCGACCGGGTGCCCGTGTGTTTCGCCTTGCAAATCCAGCGACAGGACGCCAACCAGTACATGCCGATCGAAGACACCAGCATTGAGTGGCGCGAGAGCGATGCGCCCTTCGAGACGGTGGCACGGATCAAGGTGCCGGCGCAGGACTTCGATACGCCGGCGCTAAACCTGCAATGCGACAACCAGTCGTTCAATCCCTGGTTCGGCGTCGAGGCGCACCGCCCCATCGGCGGGATCAATCGCCTGCGCAAGGCCGTGTATGAAGCCGTCAGCGACTACCGACACAGTCGCAACGCCGAGCAATAATCGAGCAGGCACAAAAAAAACGATCCTCGGATCGCTTTATGGTCTGGCCAAACGCCAGACAGCAAAAAGCCCGCACTAGGCGGGCTTTCTGTGGTGACCTGGCGTTCAGTGTTCCAGGTTACCGAATATGGCGCAGCGGACGGGACTCGAACCCGCGACCCCCGGCGTGACAGGCCGGTATTCTAACCGACTGAACTACCGCTGCGCGTAGCGTTGAAAGTAAGTGGTGGGTGATGACGGGATCGAACCGCCGACATTCTGCTTGTAAGGCAGACGCTCTCCCAGCTGAGCTAATCACCCTTTACCTTCGTTGCGGGGCACATTATGCCACAGGTTTTTATAAAGTGTTGATTTATTTGAAGTTTTTTTTCAAAAAATCTACAAACCGGTGAAACGATGCAACCCACAGGAACAACAGACAAACTTGAGGCAGAAAAAAACCCGCCTAAGCGGGCTTTTTCCGTGGTGACCTGGCGTTCAGTGCTCCAGGTTACCGAATATGGCGCAGCGGACGGGACTCGAACCCGCGACCCCCGGCGTGACAGGCCGGTATTCTAACCGACTGAACTACCGCTGCGCGTAACACTTGAAACGAATGGTGGGTGATGACGGGATCGAACCGCCGACATTCTGCTTGTAAGGCAGACGCTCTCCCAGCTGAGCTAATCACCCTTCGCTTCGGTGTGGCGCGCATTCTACGGAGCGACCCAACCTCTGGCAAGCACTTTTTAAAATAATTTTCTCAGCCCTTCCAAAGGCTTAGAGAAAGGTTGGCCTATGGCACGGCGAAGACAATAATGCCCCCCTTTGTATAAAGGAGAGACTCACCCCATGTGGTTCAAAAACCTGCTTATCTATCGCCTGACCCAAGATCTGCCTGTTGATGCCGAGGCGTTGGAAACTGCACTGGCCACCAAACTGGCGCGCCCATGTGCAAGCCAGGAGTTGACCACCTACGGTTTCGTCGCGCCGTTCGGCAAAGGCGAAGATGCGCCACTGGTGCACGTCAGCGGTGACTTCCTGCTGGTGTCCGCGCGCAAGGAAGAACGTATTTTGCCGGGTAGCGTCGTGCGTGACGCGGTCAAGGAAAAGGTCGAAGAGATCGAAGCCGAGCAAATGCGCAAGGTCTATAAGAAGGAACGCGATCAGATCAAGGATGAAATCATCCAGGCCTTCCTGCCCCGCGCCTTTATCCGCCGCTCGTCGACCTTCGCCGCCATCGCGCCGAAACAGGGTCTGATCCTGGTCAACTCGGCCAGCCCGAAACGCGCCGAAGACTTGCTGTCCACCCTGCGCGAAGTGATCGGCACCTTGCCGGTGCGCCCGTTGACCGTGAAGATGTCCCCGACCGCGACCATGACCGAGTGGGTCACCACCCAGAAAGCCGCGGACGATTTCTTTGTGCTGGACGAGTGCGAACTGCGCGACACCCACGAAGACGGCGGCATCGTGCGTTGCAAGCGCCAGGACCTGACCAGCGAAGAAATCCAGCTGCACCTGAGCACCGGCAAAGTGGTCACTCAACTGTCCCTGGCCTGGCAGGACAAACTGTCGTTCGTCCTCGACGACAAAATGGTGGTCAAGCGCCTGAAGTTCGAAGACCTGCTGCAAGACCAGGCGGAACAGGACGGCGGCGACGAAGCCCTGGGCCAACTGGACGCCAGCTTCACCCTGATGATGCTGACCTTCGGCGACTTCCTGCCGGCGCTGGTTGAAGCGCTGGGTGGTGAAGAGACTCCGCAGGGAATCTAAAAGCTTGTGATCTCAAACTGTGGGAGCGGGCTTGCTCGCGAAAGCGGAGCGTCGGTCGACATTGATACTGACTGATACTCCGCTTTCGCGAGCAAGCCCGCTCCCACATTTGGTTTTGTGGTGCTACTGAATAAAAAAGGATCAAGCCATGCGCGCACTGGCTGCATTGAGTCGTTTTGTCGGCAACACCTTCGCTTACTGGGTACTGATTTTCGCTGTCGTGGCGTTTCTGCAGCCGGCATGGTTCATCGGCCTCAAGGGCGCCATCGTGCCCTTGCTGGGGCTGGTGATGTTCGGCATGGGCCTGACCCTCAAACTCGAAGACTTCGCCGAAGTCGCTCGGCATCCATGGCGCGTGGCCCTGGGCGTGGTGGCCCATTTCGTGATCATGCCGGGCGTGGCGTGGTTGCTCTGCCAGGCGTTCCACTTGCCACCGGAAATCGCCGTCGGCGTGATTCTGGTCGGCTGCTGCCCGAGCGGCACCTCGTCGAACGTGATGACCTGGCTGGCCCGTGGCGACCTGGCGCTGTCGGTGGCCATCGCCGCCGTCACCACCCTCCTCGCCCCGCTGCTGACCCCGGCGTTGATCTGGCTGCTGGCCTCGGCCTGGTTGCCGGTGTCGTTCATGGAGTTGTTCTGGTCGATCCTGCAGGTGGTGCTGTTGCCGATCGTGCTGGGCGTGGTTGCCCAACGAGTGCTCGGCGACAAGGTTTGCCACGCCGTGGACGTATTGCCGCTGGTATCGGTGGTCAGCATTGTGATCATCGTCACGGCAGTCGTCGCCGCCAGCCAGGCGAAGATCGCAGAGTCCGGTCTGTTGATCATGGCCGTGGTCATGCTGCACAACAGCTTCGGCTACCTGCTGGGTTACTTCACCGGGCGCCTGTTCAAGCTGCCTCTGGCCCAGCGCAAGTCCCTGGCCCTGGAAGTCGGCATGCAGAACTCCGGGTTGGGCGCCGCGTTGGCGAGCGCACACTTCTCGCCGTTGGCGGCAGTGCCAAGTGCACTGTTCAGTGTGTGGCACAACATTTCCGGGGCATTGCTCTCCACGTATTTCCGCCGCATGAGCGAGAAACAGGACCGGGAATTGGCGGCGCAACAGGTCAGTGACTGAGTTGAAAACTTGATCCCCGGGTTAATGCTGGGCACTATATTGCGCAACGCGAGGACGACCTCGCGGCTCGATCGAGTCATTAATCAGGGGACGACCCCGTCAGACGATGGAGGTCTTCATGTCCTGGATCATTCTGTTTTTCGCCGGCCTGTTCGAAGTCGGCTGGGCCGTCGGCCTCAAGTACACCGACGGCTTCACCCGCCCGCTCCCCACCGTGTTGACCGTCGCGGCCATGGCGATCAGCCTTGGCTTGCTCGGCCTTGCAATGAAAGAATTGCCGCTGGGTACGGCCTATGCGATCTGGACCGGTGTCGGCGCCGTTGGCACGGTGATCGCCGGGATCATCCTGTTTGGCGAATCCATGGCGCTGGTGCGGTTAGCGAGTGTGGCGTTGATTATTTCCGGGCTTGTTGGCCTGAAGGTCAGCGCTTAACTTTCAGACCGCCATCGTCGGATCGCCGCCCGGAGATCCGACGATGAGGCCCGTTCAAACAACCATTATCTGACAGCCCCGCGCAACTCCCCCACCAACGCCTGCAACTTCGCCGGCTCCGCCACTTCAACCGCCACCGCCGGCCCCGCCACCAATGTCACTCGCGACCACAGGCGATGAAACAGTCCCTTGCCCGGATCGCGGCTGAAGAAACTCCCCCACAACCCCTGCAAGGCCAGCGGAATCACCGGTACTGGCGTCTCTTCGAGAATCCGCGTCAACCCGCCCTTGAATTCATTGATCTGGCCATCGGCGGTCAATTTACCCTCGGGGAAGATGCACACCAGCTCACCGTCCTTCAGGTACCGGGCAATGCGCGTGAAGGCTTGTTCATATATCTGGATGTCTTCCTGGCGCCCTGCAATCGGAATCGTCCCCGCGGTACGGAAGATGAAGTTCAGCACCGGCAGGTTGTAGATCTTGTAGTACATGACAAAGCGAATCGGCCGACGCACCGCGCCGCCAATCAGCAAGGCGTCGACGAATGACACGTGATTGCACACCAGCAACGCCGCGCCTTCATCGGGGATCAAATCCAGATTGCGATGCTCGACGCGGTACATGGAATGGCTGAGCAGCCAGATCATGAAACGCATGGTGAACTCGGGGACGATCTTGAAGATGTAGGCGTTGACGCCGATGTTCAGCAACGACACCACCAGGAACAGCTGCGGGATCGACAGCTCGGCCACACTCAGCAAGATGATCGAGACAATCGCCGACACCACCATGAACAAGGCATTGAGGATATTGTTGGCGGCAATCACCCGCGCCCGTTCGTTCTCCGCCGTACGTGACTGGATCAGCGCGTACAGCGGCACGATGTAGAAACCGCCAAAGACGCCCAGGCCGAGGATGTCGAGCAACACCAGCCAGGTGTGGCCGAAACCGAGGATCTCGATCCAGCCATGGCCAGTGGCGCTGTCCGGGATTCCACCAGAATGCCACCACAGCAGCAGACCAAAAACGGTCAGGCCGAACGATCCGAACGGCACCAGTCCGATCTCGACTTTGCGCCCGGAGAGCTTCTCGCACAGCAGCGAACCCAATGCGATGCCGACCGAGAACACCGTCAGAATCAGCGTCACCACGGTTTCGTCGCCGTGCATCCACTCCTTGGCATAGGCCGGGATCTGCGTCAGGTAAATCGCCCCGACAAACCAGAACCACGAGTTGCCGACAATCGAGCGTGACACCGCCGGCGTTTGCCCCAGGCCCAGCTTCAACGTGGCCCAGGACTGGCTGAAGATGTTCCAGTTCAGGCGCATTTGCGGCGTGGCGGCCGCCGCCCGGGGAATGCTGCGACTGGCCAGGTAGCCGAGCACGGCAGTGCCGATGATTGCCACGGACACCACCGGTGCGTAATGCGCCGAAGACATCATGATCCCGGCACCAATGGTGCCGGCAAGGATCGCCAGGAAGGTGCCCATTTCCACCAGGCCGTTGCCGCCTACCAGCTCATCTTCATGCAGGGCTTGCGGCAGGATCGAGTACTTCACCGGCCCGAACAACGCCGAGTGGGTGCCCATGGCGAACAGCGCCAGCAGCATCAACGACAAGTGATCGAACATGAAGCCGACGGCACCGACCGCCATGATGGCGATTTCCCCAAGCTTGATCAGGCGGATCAACGCGTCCTTGGCGAACTTTTCCCCGAATTGCCCGGCCAGGGCCGAGAACAGGAAGAACGGCAGGATAAACAGCAGCGCACACAGGTTGACCCATATCGAGCGGTCACCCTCGATGGTCAGCTTGTACAAAATGGCCAGGATCAACGACTGCTTGAACACGTTGTCGTTGAACGCCCCGAGGGACTGGGTGACGAAGAACGGCAGGAAGCGCCGGGTGCGTAGCAAGGTGAACTGTGAGGGGTGACTCATCTTCCATGTGTCCCTGATGATAGGTAACGAGTGGCCTGGATTCTTATTGGATTATCAAAAGTCGATCCAGGCCACACCTTACCTAATTCTTTGCCGGTTATTTCTTCAATCCGGCAATGCACGGCGAGACAAACAGCTCGCCACGCCAGGCGCCCAGCACCGTGCGCTTGCCGACGATCAGCCACATCACCGCCAGCAATGCCACCAGCACACAGCCAAAGACACCGAAGAATGTCAGGTTCAAGGTACTGGCCAGCTTCAACGTCGCCAGAGAATAGACGCCCAACGGGAAAGTGAAACCCCACCAGCCGAGATTGAAAGGAATGCCGGCCCGCAGGTAGCGCACAGTGATCAGCAACGCCATCAGCATCCACCACAGACCGAAGCCCCACAGGGTGATGCCGGCCACCAGACCCAATCCAGAGGCAATCTCACCGACTCCCGGCATACCGTTGGCCGCGAAAATCAACGGTGCGTCGCCGCCCAGTACCAGCATGCCCAGCGCACCGGTGCCGATCGGGCCAAGGGCCAGCCAGCTCGAAGCGGCCATGTTTTCGTGGGGCAGTTTATGCAGGGCCATGCGCAGCATCAGAATGGTCAGGATGCTGAAGGCCACCGGCAGGGAAAAAGCCCAGAGCACGTAGCTGGTCACCAGCACCGCCAGTTGCGAATGAGCGTCGGCCAAGTGCGGCGCCAACAACCCCCCGCTGACGGCCGCCACTTCAGCCGCGACCACCGGCAACAACCAGACTGCAGTCATCTGGTCAATGCTGTGCTCCTGACGGGTGAACATCATGTAGGGAATCAGCACGCCACAGGCCAGCGACATCGCCACATCCAGCCACCACAGCACCTCGGCGAGGTGAATCACCCCTTCGCCCCAGCGCGGCAGGCCAAACACCAGGAAGCCATTGATGATGGTCGCCAGGCCCATGGGAATGGTGCCGAAAAACATCGAAACCGTGGAGTGGCCGAAAATACGTCGCGCTTCGTCGAAAAACAGCACCCAACGCGCCGTGTATAGCGCGGTAAACAGCAGGAACAGAGCGATATTGAACAGCCAGAGGGCTTCGGCAAAGGCGTGTAAGGCAGGTGTGGCGACCGGCAATTGCGCCAGTGCCAACGCCAGCACGCCGGTGCCCATAGTGGCCGCGAACCAGTTGGGGGTGAACTGGCGGATCACCTCGCGGGGATGCTGCAAGTGACTGAAAGGTTTCATTCCGGGCTTGATGCTATTGGCGCATGTCATGGCGAACTCCTGTCCTCTCGTGAGGTAGAGCCCATGTTAGATCCGAATAGAATATCTATATAACGGGTAATATCTCTATATCTTATCGATATCACTTATATAGTCAGACACTCCCTTCCGATTCGATCACCAATATCCGGGCCGGTCCTAGCGGATGTGCCACATGCTCAGTGCCAACCGAGGCATGGAAAATGTCACCGACCTCCAGCAAGGCCTCCCGCTCCAGCCCCTCTTCGCGATAACGCATCCGCACCTGGCCATCGAGCACCACGAACACTTCCTCGCCATCGTTGACGTGCCACTTGTAGGGTTGATCAGTCCAGTGCAGGCGCGTGGTGATGCCGTTCATGCTGGCGATGTCCAGCGCGGCCCAGGCACGCTCGCCAGTGAATGATTTGCTGCGGATGATCTTCATGGTCCGATCCTTCGAGTGAGCTGAGTGGGTGCCAAGGCTAACTCAATTTTACCGGTTGGCCTCGCAGGCCCTGGCCGAACGTGATCGCAGTAAACCCGCCATTGCACTGAGGGCCAGCACCATCAGCACCGCACCATAGCCATCGGTGGTTGCCACCAGACCAAAGGTCCGCGCCAGGTTCCCGGCCAGCAGCGCCGGCAGGCAAAACGCCAGATAACTCAGCACGTAATACGCCGACATCAACCCGGCGCGCTCATGGGGCAAGGCCAGCGGCACCAGACTGCGCACCGCCCCGAGGAAACCGGCGCCGAAGCCACAACCGGCGACCAGCGTGCCGAGGAAAAACAGCGGCAAACTGGCGCTGTGCACGCCCAGTAGAATCAGTGCGACGCCCGTCGGCAGCGAACAGGCACCCAATTGCAGCGCCTTGGTCGCCGCCTGATTGCGTAGTGTGTAAATCATCAGGGCACCGGTCACCGTCAATGCGGCGACGGTCGCCCCGCCAATCAGGTTCGACGTTGAACCGGTTGCCGTGCGCACCAATGAAGGTGCCAGCGACGCGTAAAAACCGCCGAGCGCCCAGGTCGCCGTGTTAAGCGGTAAAACACGCCATAACGTCGCACGCGCCTGGACCGGCACATGCAGGGTCGGTCGCAATGATGCCCAAGCCCCGGACTGGCGCGTGACGCTCTCCGGCAAACGCCAGACCCATACAGCCTGCATCACGAACAGGACAAGTAGCAGCCAATAGGTCAGGTGTAACGGCGCCGGAGCAAATTCGGCCAGCAAACCGCAGCCCATTCCACCCAGAGCCATGCCGATCAAGGGCGCGACGCTATTGACCAGTGGGCCATGCTGGCGATCGGTGTCCAGCAAGGTTGCACTCAACACGGCAGTTGCCATGCCGGTGGCAAACCCCTGCAGGACCCGGGCACTGATCAGCCACGCAACGCTGTCGGCGTAGATAAACAGCAACATCGCCAGGGTGTTCAGCAGCACCGCCGTAAAGATCACCGGTTTGCGTCCCAGGTAATCCGACATCGAGCCGACCGTCAGCAACGCCGCCAACAGGCTGAGGGCGTAAACGCCGAAAATAAGGGTCAGGGTCGCGGCCGAAAACTGCATCTGCTCCTGATACAGGTGATACAGCGGCGTCGGCGCAGTGGAAGCCGCCAGGAAGCTAAGCAAGGTAATTGCCAGAAACCACAGGCTGGCGCGATTTGAAGAAGAACCGGGCATGGACACACTCCACAAAAGCTAATTATTTGCTTTTGCGGAGTGTGCTACTGGATCTCTCTTAAAGCAAATTCTTTGTGTTAAGGTCCGATGCATGGCTTTCAGGACCGGGTGCCTGCCGCAAGACCCGGTGCAATACAGGAAACACAAGATGACCGCTCCCACATTACGCCCCGGCGGCCGCAGCGCCCGGGTACAAGAGTCGATTCATTCGGCCGTGCGCCAACTCCTTGAGGAGCAGGACCGCGCCAGCGTGACGGTGCCGCAAATTGCGGCGCGCGCGGGTGTCACACCGTCCACCATCTATCGACGCTGGGGCGATGTGTCGGCGCTGCTGGCCGACGTCGCCCTCGCCCGCATGCAGCCCGACAACGAGCCGGCCAACACCGGCAGCCTTCACGGCGACGTGCGGGCCTGGGCCGAGCAGTACCTGGACGAGATGAGCTCCGAACCTGGCCGCAACATGCTGTACGACGTGCAGGCAGCATTGAAGCCAAGTTATTGCGCGACCATCATTGGCGGGCAACTGCAGACGATTCTGGATCGCTATCCGGATCAACCCAAGCCCAGTGTCGACCGCCTGATCAACCTGATCGCGGCGCCGACGGTGTTTCGCATCCTGTTTGCCGAGGCGCCGCTTGAGGTTGAGCAATTGCACCGATTGATCGAGATCGCATTGAATCAGTGAAACCCATTCGCGAGCAGGCTCGCTCCCACAGGGAATGTGTGCGGCAGGCCAATTGTGGGAGCGAGCCTGCTCGCGATGGGGCCGGTCCAGACACTGAAAATCCTCCTGCGACACCCCGCCACGCCACGACCTTGGTCGACACTGACTAACGCTGGCGGTCGTGCGAGACTGTCTGTCCGGGCGGGAGGTCCGGATGTCTTTTGTCTGGAGTCCCCATGTCGCTGTCCACCGGGCTGATTGCCGTCGTCGCCCTGGCCTATATGGCCATCATGTTCGCTATCGCCTTCTATGGCGACCGTCGCAGCGCGCCCTTGCCGCCGCGTGTGCGCGCCTGGGTGTACAGCCTGTCGCTGGCGGTCTACTGCACCAGCTGGACCTTCTTCGGTGCCGTGGGCCAGGCCGCCGAACAGCTCTGGTCGTTCCTGCCGATCTACCTCGGGCCGATCCTGTTGCTGGTCGGCGCGCCGTGGGTCCTGCAAAAAATGGTGATGATCAGCAAACAGGAAAACATCACCTCGATCGCCGACTTCATCGCCGCACGCTATGGCAAATCCCAGTCGCTGGCGGTGGTGGTGGCGCTGATTTGCCTGGTCGGTGTGTTGCCCTATATCGCACTGCAGCTCAAAGGCATCGTGCTCGGCGTGAACCTGCTGATCGGCGCCGGTGCCGACGCCATGGGCACTCGCGCCCAGGACACCGCGTTGATCGTATCGCTGGTGCTGGCGCTGTTCACCATCGTCTTCGGCACCCGCAACCTCGACGCCACGGAGCACCACCGCGGCATGGTGCTTGCGATTGCCTTCGAATCATTGGTGAAGCTGTTCGCGTTCCTCGCTGTCGGCGCCTTCGTGACCTACGGCCTGTACGACGGATTCGACGACCTGTTCGACCAGGCCATGCTCGCGCCGCGCCTGGAGCAGTACTGGAAGGAAACCATCAACTGGCCGTCGATGGTGGTGCAGACCGGTGTGGCGATGATGGCGATCATTTGCCTGCCACGGCAGTTCCACGTGACCGTTGTCGAGAACATCGACCCTCAGGATCTGCGCCTGGCCAAGTGGGTGTTCCCGGCCTACCTCGCCCTCGCCGCCTTGTTTGTCGTGCCGATCGCCCTGGCCGGCCAGATGATGCTGCCCAGCTCGGTGCTGCCGGACTCGTTCGTCATCAGCCTGCCCCTGGCCCAGGCGCATCCGGCGCTGGCCCTGCTGGCGTTTATCGGTGGCGCATCGGCGGCCACCGGCATGGTGATCGTGGCCAGCGTGGCGCTGTCGACCATGGTCTCCAACGACATGCTGCTGCCCTGGCTGCTGCGGCGCAACAACGCCGAGCGCCCGTTCGAAGTGTTCCGCCAGTGGATGCTGTCGGTACGCCGCGTCAGCATCGTGGTGATTCTGCTGCTGGCCTACGTCAGTTATCGCCTGCTGGGCTCGACCGCCAGCCTGGCGACCATCGGCCAGATCGCCTTCGCCGCCGTGACCCAACTGGCCCCCGCCATGCTCGGTGCGCTGTACTGGAAACAGGCCAACCGCCGCGGCGTTTTCGCCGGCCTCGCCGCAGGCACCTTCCTGTGGTTCTACACCTTGGTCCTGCCGATTGCCGCCCTCAGCCTCGGCCTGTCCTTAAGCACCTTCCCGGGGCTGGCCTGGTTGCACAGCAACCCACTGAACCTGCCGATCACCCCGCTGACCCAAGGCGTGGTGCTGTCGCTGGCAGGCAACTTCACGCTGTTCGCCTGGGTTTCGGTACTGTCGCGCACCCGTGTGTCCGAGCACTGGCAGGCAGGCCGCTTCATCGGCCAGGAAATCAGCGCCCGCCCCAGCGCACGTTCGATGCTGGCGGTGCAGATCGACGACCTGCTGCAACTGGCGGCGCGCTTCGTCGGCGAAGAACGTGCCCGTCAAAGCTTCATCCGTTTTGCCTATCGCCAGGGCAAGGGCTTCAACCCGAACCAGAACGCTGACAATGAATGGATCGCCCATACCGAACGCTTGCTGGCCGGTGTGCTCGGCGCTTCCTCGACCCGCGCGGTGGTAAAAGCCGCCATTGAAGGCCGCGAGATGCAACTGGAGGACGTCGTGCGCATCGCCGACGAAGCCTCGGAGGTGCTGCAGTTCAACCGTGCCTTGCTGCAAGGCGCGATCGAGAACATCACCCAGGGCATCAGTGTGGTCGACCAGTCACTGAAACTGGTGGCCTGGAACCGTCGATACCTGGATTTGTTCAACTACCCGGATGGCCTGATCAGAGTTGGCCGGCCCATCGCCGACATCATTCGCCACAATGCCGAGCGCGGCCTGTGCGGCCCGGGCGAAGCCGAAGTGCACGTCGCGCGTCGCCTGCACTGGATGCGCCAGGGCCGCGCGCACACCTCCGAGCGCCTGTTCCCCAACGGCCGGGTGATCGAGCTGATCGGCAACCCGATGCCGGGCGGTGGATTCGTCATGAGCTTCACCGACATCACCGCGTTCCGCGAAGCCGAGCAAGCGCTGACCGAAGCCAACGAAGGGCTGGAGCGACGGGTCACCGAACGGACCCACGAATTGTCACAACTCAACATTGCCCTGACCGAGGCCAAGGGCACCGCCGAGGCCGCCAATCAGTCCAAGACCCGTTTCCTCGCGGCCGTCAGCCATGACTTGATGCAACCCTTGAATGCGGCGCGGCTGTTCTCCGCCGCCCTCTCCCATCAGGGCGATAGTCTGTCTGGCGAAGCACAGAAACTGGTCGAGCACCTGGACAGTTCGCTGCGCTCGGCCGAGGACTTGATCAGCGACCTGCTGGACATTTCCCGCCTGGAAAACGGCAAGATCAACCCCAATCGCCAGCCATTCGCCCTCAACGAACTGTTCGATACCCTCGGTACAGAGTTCAAGGCGCTGGCGCGAGAACAAAAACTGGAGTTCCGGGTTCGCGCCAGCACGTTGCGGGTCGACAGCGACATCAAACTGCTGCGGCGGATCTTGCAGAACTTCCTGACTAACGCTTTCCGCTACGGCAAAGGGCCGGTGCTGCTGGGGGTTCGCCGACACAAGGAGCACCTGAGCCTGGAAGTCTGGGACCGAGGGCCAGGCATCCCGGAAGATAAGCTGCAGGTGATTTTCGAAGAGTTCAAGCGCCTCGACAGCCACCAGACCCAGGCCGAAAAAGGCCTCGGCCTGGGGCTGGCGATTGCCGACGGGCTATGTCGCGTGCTCGGTCATACCTTGCGCGTACGCTCCTGGCCGGGACGCGGTAGCGTGTTCAGCGTCAGCGTGCCGCTGGCCCGAGCGCAAACCGCAGCGCCGCTCAAGGTCGCCGAGCTCAACGGCAAGTTGCTCAATGGCGCGCAGGTGCTGTGTATCGACAACGAGGACAGCATCCTGATCGGCATGAACAGCCTGCTCAGCCGCTGGGGTTGCCAGGTCTGGACCGCGCGCAATCGCGAGGAATGTGCCGTGTTGCTTGGCGAAGGCATGCGTCCGCAATTGGCCCTGGTGGATTACCACCTCGATCATGGCGAGACCGGAACCGATTTGATGGCCTGGTTGCGCACGCAGATGGGCGAGCCGGTTCCGGGGGTGGTGATCAGCGCCGATGGCCGGCCGGAGACGGTCGACCTGGTGCATGCCGCAGGGCTGGATTACCTGGCCAAACCGGTGAAGCCGGCGGCGTTGCGCGCGTTGTTGAGCCGGTACATACCGTTGTAGCGAGGATCAGCTCGCCACAATGGTTAATGTTTCGCTGCCGGTTTATTCCGGCAACTCGACCAACCCATCGACATCGGTCATCGCCCGCTCCAGCAAATCCGCCGGCAAGCTCTTGCTCGCCCGCGCGCCCAACAGCTTGAGCTGTTCACTGCGGCTGACCAGGTTGCCGCGTCCCTCTGTCAGCTTGTTGCGTGCCGAACTGTAGGCCTTGTCCAGTTGCTGCAAGCGATTGCCGACCTCGTCCAGATCCTGGATAAACAGCACGAACTTGTCGTACAGCCACCCGGCCCGCTCGGCGATTTCCCGGGCATTCTGGCTCTGGCGCTCCTGCTTCCACAGGCTGTCGATGACCCGCAGGGTCGCCAGCAAGGTGGTGGGGCTGACGATCACGATGTTGCGGTCGAATGCCTCCTGGAACAGCGTCGGTTCAGCCTGCAGCGCGGCCGAAAACGCCGCCTCGATCGGCACGAAGAGCAACACGAAATCCAGGCTGTGCAAGCCATCGAGGCGCTTGTAATCCTTGCCGGCCAGGCCTTTGACGTGATTGCGCAACGACAGCACGTGCTGCTTGATCGCGATCTGGCCGATAGCCTCGTCTTCAGCCGCGACGTATTGCTGATAGGCCGTCAGGCTGACCTTGGAGTCGACCACCACCTGCTTGTCGCCCGGCAGATAAATGATCACGTCCGGCTGGAAGCGCTCGCCGTCCGGTCCCTTGAGATTGACCTGGGTCTGGTACTCGCGGCCCTTCTCCAGCCCCGCATGCTCGAGCACGCGCTCAAGAATCAGCTCGCCCCAATTGCCTTGGGTCTTCTGCCCTTTCAAGGCGCGAGTCAGGTTGGTGGCCTCATCGCTCAGGCGCAAATTCAGCTGTTGCAGGCGCTCCAACTCCTTGGCCAGGGAGAAACGCTCACGGGCCTCGTTCTGATAGCTTTCCTCGACACGTTTTTCGAAGGACTGGATGCGTTCCTTGAGCGGATCGAGCAACTGCCCCAGGCGCTGCTGGCTGGTCTCGGCAAAGCGCTGCTCGCGCTCATCGAAAATTTTCCCCGCCAGCTCGGCGAATTGCGCGCGCAACTCGTCCCGCGAACCTTGCAGATCGTTGAGGCGCTGCTGATGACTGTCCTGTTGCTCGCGCAATTCGGCGTTGAGCGACGCGGCCTGGGCGTCCAGGCGGCGCAACTCGGCTTCTTTGCCGGCGCGTTCGATATTCCACGCATGGGCGGCGTCCCGGGCGTCGTCGCGCTCGATCTGCAACAGCTCGACTTCACGACGCAGCGCAGCCAGATCAGCCTGTTTGGCGGCGTTGGCCTGGGTCAGATCAGCCGCTTCATCGCGGCTGGACTCGAGCTGGGCGTTCAATCCGTCCTGCGCCAGTTGCGCCATGGCCAGGCGTTCTTGCAGCAGCGCGACATCGGCTTGCGTGGTGCTGGCCCGACGTTGCAGTTGCCAGGCCAATACCAGCAATGGCAACCCAGCCCCTGCCAGACCCAGCAATAAGCTGGTCAAGTCCATTGCCATAGCCACTCCTGCCATTCGGATAAAGCCTGAAGGTTAACCAAGAGGTCCGGTCTTGGACAGCTCAGTCTTCGATCAGCCCCAGTTCCTGTTGCGCGCGGTGATCACCCGCCCGAGCGGCCTGGCGCAACAGGTCCTGACCGATCCGGCGGTCCCGGGCATTCCCGCATTCGCGACACATCAACTGGCCAAGGCGACTTTGCGCCGCCACCACACCTTCACGGGCCGGTTGCTTGAGCAAACGTCCGGCGATGTGTTTGACGTTACGGTTTTCGCCCAGATGCGGACTGTCCAACAGCCACTCCGCCACACGCATGGAAAAGCGCTTGGCAGGGGCAACAGAAGGCGGTGTGGAGGAAGAGGAAACAGAGGCCGAGCGAAACTTCATAAAGCACTGTGGGGCAGATCAGAAGGCGCGCAACTTTACTCTCTTTTTCTTACAGGTAAAGCTGAAAATATCCCGGCACGCCCGTCCTAGAGCAAGCGCTCGGGACAATCCACAGAAGCTGTGGATAACTCAGTGGACAACCGCCCTCGAACTCTCTCAAAGCCCTGTGGAATGGGGCTCGCAGTCAAACTGACGATTTTTTCACCAGTAAAAAAAAGCGATGTTTTTCATTGACTTAAATTTTGGTTACAGGCAGCCATTACGCTTGAACGTGAGATGACAGCGGGGTGACAGACCGCGCAACTAATGTGCACAAGTGCCTTTGCGATGGTTATATCGACGCCCTTTTTCGGCGCATTTTTTTGTCGTGCCTGGGGACAAACCCTGGCAAACCCGGTTTCCAGACGGCTGCGCCGCTTCAAACGTCGATGACCGACGGTCGGATTCTGTCTCGAAACAGGGCGTATCAATCCCGGACCGTGCAGCTTTATCCGCGCCTCCACAAGGAGAAACAGCCCGATCAGGCACCCGCCGGGAAATTCTTTTCACTATCACACTTCCCTTGGCCAGTTCAATCCGTTAGTATCCGCGACGTTAGTACCAAGCTGAAAGTCAATTCTGGTCGAACAAATCCCCCCGGTCAGCCTTCCCAACAGAAGCCTCCACCGAACAAGCGGGATCGACCACCTCGATGGTTTCCAGGTAAATCTTGCGCCAACACAACCTTTGAATCGAAAGCAAAGGGTGTTGCTCCGCCTGCCTACTCTGCTCGAACCAACCTGCAAATTGATCAGGATCTTCACCCCGGGCCCAGAACCTTTGCCCTTGATGTGTTGCCTGCCCTCCTAAGTACCTACCTGCCAGCCCAAGCGCGCCAACTTATCAGCGCTTCAAACTGGCTGCTTTGTTCCAGTCGGGTTCTTCGTTCGATCAATGGTGATCGACGTTACTGGAACGTTTTAACGTTGCACGGTTCTTATCCGTGTCATTTGTAGGAACACCCAATAATGTCTACTCAAATCCACACTCAGGATGCCATTCGCACCCTAACCAACGCTTTTGCACCAATGAACTGCCTGATCATGGCCGCTCGCAAAGGCTGCTTCAGCTTCACCCTGGTCAACGAACACGGTATCGCTCGTCACAGCGAACGCCTGTACCCCGATCAATACTCCAGCGCCGAGCCGCTGCAGGCCGTGATCGAGCGTACCCGTCAGGCACTGGTTGCCTGAAACGCCAGACAGGCTGAAAAACCCAAAAGCCCTGCCCGAAAAGCGGGGCTTTTTATTGCCCGATATTTCCTTGCCCTCGAATCACGAATAAGCACGATCCGATATAAGGGTTATAACTGGCCGCTGGAAATATTTTAAAAACAGGCCTTTACAGCGCGAATATGACACTACACTTCAACTCAAGCGGCTTGACCCGCTTGCGGCGAGCCTGAGCCGATCCACTGCTGCCAAGCCCCTTTCAGGTATCGCCGTCCATTTCAGGTTTCGAGGGTTTTATGGGTATCGCTGCCAGCGAACTGTGCCGTTATGTGATTCGTCCGACCTTGATCTACCTCGGACGCCATAGCGCTACTGCCGAATCCTTGCTGCTGGGCATTGCCGCCAGCCAGTCCGCCCTTGGTTCCGCCCTGCATGACCGCCGTGGGCACGGCCTGTACCGCATTGCCGAGCTCCGCCACCAAGCCCTATGGGATCACTACCTGGCCCTTGATCCGGACCGTGCAAGCCTGGTCCGCGGCCTGGCCAGCCAGCATGCGTTTCTCAGTGGCCCGCACCTCGAATTGACCGTCAACCTGCGTTACGCCACAGCCATCGCCTGGCTGCTGGTGGAGGAACAGAACACCCCCCTCCCCGCCCCTGATGATTTGTTGGGCATGGCCAGGATCTGGCGCCAGACATTTCAGCCCCAGGGACGCCTGCGTGATTTCACCAGCGCCTGGCAAACCTGTGTTTCACCGCTGAATCAGGTAGCCTGCTGACACACCTGGATCCAAAGATCGCGCAACACGCCGCGATTTTGGTCGGATTGTCCTACAAAACCGCTCTAAATCAAGGCATACAGCCTATGGCGCCGGAACGAAAATGTTGGTAATTTTCGCCCCGGTGATCACCAGGAGTTCTAATAATGAAAAAAGTAATGCTCAAAACCACCATCAGTCTCGCCGTTGCCATGGCATCCACCCAGATCTTTGCAAGTGGCTTTGCCATCAACGAACAAAGCATCAGCGGGATGGGTACAGGTTTTGCCGGGCGATCTTCCTCTGCCGATGACGCAAGCACCATTTTTGGCAACCCTGCCGGCATGTCGCGCATCAAGCGCGAACAAGTCACCGGCGGTATTGCGATGCTCGACGCACACACTGACATCAGCCACGCAAGCTCCAGCCCGAACGGCGGCAGCAACGACGGCGACATGGTTCCGTTCATCGCCGTCCCTATGGGCTACTACGTCAAGCCAATCGACGACAAGTGGGCCTTCGGTGTGGGCGTATACGCACCATTCGGTCTGGTAACCGATTACGAAAACGGCTTTGCCGGCCGCTATTTCGGCAGCAAGAGCGAAGTCAAGATCGTCACCCTGCAACCGACGGTCAGCTACGCCTTCAACGACAAGGTTTCCATCGGTTTTGGCCCGACCATCAACCGTATCGACGGCACCCTGGAATCGAACCTGTCGATCACCCAGTCCCAGCCCGATGGCAAGGTCAAGATCAAGGGTGACGACACCGCGCTGGGCTACAACATCGGCGTGCTGGTGCAAGCCACCGACAGCACTCGCGTCGGCCTGACCTACCACTCGAAAGTGAAGTACAAGCTCGACGGTGACACCAAGGTCAACTACAACGTGCTGGGCCTGATCGGCCAGAACCCAAGCCAGAAATACGACGCTTCGCTGGACCTGACCACACCTGAATCGGTGGACTTCTCGGTCACTCACCAGCTCGACGACAAGTGGACTCTTTACGCAGGCAGCACCTGGACCCGCTGGAGCCGCCTGAAAGAAATCACCGTTGAAAACAAAGGCGTTCCGGCTGTTCTGAACGGCCAGTTCGGCACCATCACCGAAGAACAGAACTGGCACGACACCTGGGCTCACGCCATCGGCGCGTCCTACCAGTTGAACAAGCAATGGGTACTGCGTACCGGCCTGTCCATTGACCAGGCACCGACCAACAACGTCGACCGCTCCCCACGCATCCCGACTGGCGATCGCAAGATTTTCAGCGTGGGCGCCGGCTGGAGCCCGACCGACGACCTGACCATCGACCTGGCGTATTCGTACCTGCGCGAAGAGTCGGTCAAGGTCAACAACAGCAACGACCGTGGCCAGACCTACAACGCCAAGTATGAAAACTACGCGAACGGTTTCGGTCTCGGTGCGACCTACCGCTTCTGATGATTCCCGGCGAGCCTGAACGCTCGCCAACGGAATCAAAAAAGCCCCGCTCTCTTCACAGAGGCGGGGCTTTTCAGTGGGTGCAAATCAAGGTTGTGAAGCCAGGGCTTGCTCCACCGCCGCAATGAACTCGGGATCATCGGGCTTGGTCAGGCTGGAAAAGCTGGCGATCACCTTACCCTTGCGATCGACCACGTATTTGTAGAAATTCCATTTTGGCGCACTGCTTTGTTCGGCCAGCACCTTGAACAGATGGGTTGCGTCGGCGCCACGTACCGGCTGCGGCTCGGTCATAGTGAAAGTCACGCCATAGTTGACGTAACAAACCTTGGCGGTCTCGGCACCGTCCCTGGACTCCTGCTTGAAGTCATTGGACGGAACACCCAGTACTTCCAGCCCCTGCCCTTTGTAACGCTGATTCAGCGCCTCAAGACTCTTGAACTGCGGGGCGAAACCGCAGAAGCTCGCAGTATTGACCACCACCAGCGGCTTACCTTCATACCGTTGGCACAGGTCGATGGATTCCTTGGCGCGCAGCTTTTGCAGTGATCCTTGCAACAGTTCCGGGCACTCGGCCGCGCAGGCCAGTCCGGTAAACGTCACCAGCAACGCGGGGACTGCAATCCAGCGCATCAGCATGTCGGTGCATCCTTGAAAATTCGTCAAAAGTGACGTTACTCGCCCTCACCGCTCGCTAGCAAGCACCCATGCCCAACTGCATCAGCGCCAGCCCGCCCTGATGCCAGCCCCACCACGACAACGCCAGCAATAAGGCGCAGACGGCGGCTACAGCGATCCGCGGCCAAAGACTGTTCATATCGCACTCATTTGTGATTGCAGACGCTCTACCGGCCGCTCACGCACCGGCCAGTTGAGGGCAGCGGCCAACAGGCTCAAGAGAATTGCCACTTGCCAGATCAAGTCATAACTCCCGGTTCGGTCATACACCACCCCGCCCAACCAGCCACCCAGGAATGAACCGAGCTGGTGAAACAGGAAAACAATCCCACCGAGCATGGACAGGTTTCGTACACCAAACAAGGTCGCCACCGTGCCGTTGGTCAACGGTACCGTCGACAACCACAGGAAGCCCATGGCCATGCCGAACAGGTAGGCCGTGGTAGTCGTCACCGGCGCCCACAGGAACAACGCAATGACCACCGCCCTCAGCAAGTACAGACCGGTGAGCAGACGCGGCTTGGACATGCGCCCGCCGAGCCATCCGGCGGTATAGGTGCCGAAGATGTTGAACAGGCCGATCAGCGCCAGCACCGTGGTGCCGACCGTCGCCGGAAGGTGTTGATCCACCAGATAGGCCGGCAAGTGCACGCCGATGAACACCACCTGGAATCCGCACACGAAAAAACCGAACGCCAGCAGCCAGAATCCGGAATGGGAGCAGGCTTCGTGCAGCGCTTCGCCAAGGGTCTGTTCGTGGCCCAGGACGGGCAGCGGTTTGTCCTTGAGCATGCTCACCAGCGGCACGATCAGCGCCACCAGCAAGCCCAGCGCCAGCAGCGCCGCGGACCAGCCAAGCCATCCGATCAGACCGAGTGTGCCGGGCAACATCGCGAACTGGCCGAACGAACCGGCCGCACTGGCGATCCCCATGCCCATGCTGCGTTTTTCCGGCGGCACCGCACGGCCGACCACGCCGAGGATCACCGAGAACGATGTACCAGACAGTCCGATACCGATCAGCAGGCCGGCGCTCAGTGACAGGGTCATCGCCGAGTCGGAGAGCCCCATACAAATCAGCCCGGCCGCGTACAGGACACCACCGATCAGCACCACTTTCGCCGCGCCGAAGCGGTCGGCCAGGGCGCCGGTGAACGGCTGAGCAAGGCCCCAGATCAGGTTCTGCAAGGCGATGGCGAAGGCAAAGACTTCACGGCCCCAACCGAACTCGGCGCTCATCGGCGCCAGAAACAGCCCGAAGCCATGGCGAACGCCCAGCGACAACGCAAGGATCAGCGCACTCCCCAACAGAACCCAACCGCATGTACGCCACATCGATGTCATTGTTGTTCTCCGGTAGCGGGTATATACCCGCTTATGATCGGAAAAACCGGCATCACGCCAGTTCGTCCAGCAGCTTCAATAAGGTTTCGCGCTTCTCGGCACCCAGGCGATCGATCAAGCGTTGCTGTGCGGCTTCCCAGGCTGGCAAGGCAGCCTTGAGGCGCTCTGCCCCGGCCTCGGTCAGCAGGACGATGCGGTTGCGCATGTCCTCGCCCTCGACCAGCGTCACCAGGCCATCGCCCTCCAGCACCCGCAAATTGCGCCCCAGGGTGCTGCGATCCAGGCCCATGGCCTCGGCCAGGGTCGAAATGCTCGGCTGATCCAGACGCTGCAAATTGCACAGCAAAGAATACTGCGCAACGTTGATCCCGAAGCCATCGAGAGCGCCGTCGTAGTGCCTGCTGACGCCACGGGCGGCGCGACGCAGGTTGATGCATAAACATTGGGAATCGAGCATGGTGCGTGTATATACCCGCGAGTCGGTTAAATCAAGTTACAGAGCAGGAATAACAGTTAAAACAGCGCCAAGCCTACCAGCACTGCAACTTCCAGCAACTCCAGCATCGCACCCGCCGTGTCCCCCGTCGTGCCGCCCAGGCGCCGCAACATCACCTGGCGCAGCCAGACAAACCCCAGCGCCGCCAACACCACTGCCACCACACCACTCAAACCGGCGATCAACACACAGGCCAGCGCGCTGACCGCCAGCACCTGCTTGCCCGCCGAACGCGGAAGATGGTCGGCCAATGCCTGGCCCAGGCCACCGGCACGCACGTACGGCGTGGTCAGGAACAAGCCGAGCAATGCACTGCGACCGATCAACGGCACGATGATCAATGCCAGTGAATGCGGCTGTTCGATCAGCGCCAGCAGCGCAGTGAACTTGAGCAGCAACACCAGCACCAGCGTCACCACGGCGATCGGCCCGCTGCGCGGGTCTTTCATGATGGTCAACGTGCGCTCACGATCGCCAAAACCACCGAGCCAGGCATCGGCGCTGTCCGCCAGGCCATCCAGATGCAAGCCGCCGCTGAGCAGCACCCAAAGGCTCAGCAACAGCGCCGCGTGCAGTAACGTCGGCGTAACCGGCAACAGCCAGTTGACTGCCCACAGAATCGCGCCAAAGAGCAATCCCACCAGCGGATAAAACAGCAGCGAGCGCCCCAGGTCCCGGGGCTCAGGCATACCGGACAAGCGAATCGGCAGGCTGCTGAGAAATTGCAGGGCGATCCAGAATGGCAGCATGGTCAGAGCACTTCCTTCAACACGCCCGCAGGCTCCACCGTCAGCGAAAACATCGCACCATGCCCGACCTCAACGTTGAGCAGTTGCTCCCGTGGCAGCCCGCGCGCTTGTGCCAGCAGCAGACGCATCACACCGCCATGGCTGATCAGCAGAATGCGCTCACCGGCACAGCTCGCATGCAAACGCTCCAGCGCGGCCAGCACCCGTGCCGAAAAGTCTGCAACCGGCTCACCCTGAGGCGGCGTGAACGAATAAGGATCGGCCCAGAACAAACCCAGGGCCTGCTCATCGGTTTCCATCAACGCCGCCGCGCTCTGCCCTTCCCAGGCGCCGAAATGCAACTCTTGCAGGTCTTTATCCAGTTGCACCGGCACACCCAGTTGCGCAGCGAGTCCCTCGGCAAAGCGTGCACAACGCTGCAAAGGCGAACTGACCAGCCGATCCCACGGCCCTTGCCCGATCACGGCGGCGCGCATCTGCGCCCAGCCCGTGTCGGTCAACGCATCATCGATGCTGCCGCGCAAGCCGCCGCCGAGTTCGGTTTCACCGTGACGCAACAGATCCACGCGCAAGGTCATGCCGGACGATCTGCCACGGCGGCTTCGGCGAAGGTCGCCATCTGCCCGTGCAGGTCGCACGCCAGGCGCAGCAGCGGCACTGCCAACGCCGCGCCACTGCCTTCGCCCAGCCGCAGGCCGAGATCGAGCAAGGGTTGAGCGTCCAGGGTTTCCAGCACGTGACGATGCCCCGGTTCGGCACCGCGATGGCCGAACAACAACCACTGACGGCAATCAGGATTCAAACGCACAGCAACCAGCGCCGCGACACTGCAAATGAAGCCATCCACCAACACCGCGACACCGTCCTGGGCACAGGCGAGATAGGCACCGACCAGCGCGGCGATCTCAAAACCGCCGAGGTTGAACAGGGTCTGCAAGGCATCGCCACGCTGCGCGCCATGCAATGCCAGGGCGCGCCCGATGACCTGGGCCTTGTGGCTGACACTTTCAGCATTGAGCCCGGTACCAGGCCCGGTCAAATGCACCACCGGGCAATCGAGCAGCGCGCACGCCAGGGCGCTGGCGGCGGTGGTGTTACCGATGCCCATCTCGCCACCGATAAACAACTGCGCACCGCTGGCGATTGCCCGCTGCACGCTGTCACGGCCGGCCTGCAAGGCGAGTTGCCCCTGAGCCTGGGTCATGGCCGGTCCCTGTACAAAATTTGCCGTGCCCGGGCCGACGTTCAGGTGGCGCACCCCCGGCAGGTCCAGCGACGGCGTGACGGTGCCAAGGTCAACCACCTCGAGGGAAGCGCCCAGTTGCCGCGCCAATACGCTGATCGCCGCACCACCGCTGACGAAATTGAGCAGCATCTGCCCGGTCACTTCCTGGGGAAACGCCGACACACCCTCGGCGACGACGCCGTGGTCACCGGCAAAAATCGCGATCCAAACCTGCTCCAGGCTCGGTTTGACCCGCCCTTGCAAACCCGCCAACTGCACCGCCAACGCTTCCAGCTGGCCGAGGGAGCCGGCCGGCTTGGTCAGTTGCTGTTGCCGCGCCCGGGCCTGTTCGACTACTTGGGTATCGACCGGCTTGCACGGGTTCAGCCACCAGGATTGAGTCATAACGCAGTTCCTTTCAAAGTCAGGGGCAGGCCGGCGACGGTCAGGACGACACGCTGACAACGCTCAGCCAGAGCTTGATGCAGCCAACCGGCTTCATCGACATAGCGGCGAGTCAATTCGCCCAGCGGCACGACACCCATTCCGGTTTCGTTGCTGACAAAAATAATTTCACCCGGCAGCGACGCCACGCAGTCCAGCAAGGCATCACGCTCGGCTTTCAAGCGCCCGGCATCGTCGAGCATCAGCAGATTGGTCAGCCACAGGGTCAGGCAATCCACCAGCAGGCAACGATCGGCACGGGCGGATTCGCGCAGCACCCGGGCCAGCTCCACCGGCTCTTCGATCAACGCCCATTCGGCAGGACGACGGGCGCGGTGATGGGCCACCCGCTCGCTCATTTCTCCGTCCAGTGGCTGGCTGGTGGCGATATAGGTCACGGCCAGGGCGCTGTCGCTGGCGAGTTTTTCAGCCAGGCGACTCTTGCCGGAGCGGGCGCCGCCGAGGATCAGTTGGAGCATGGTTACATCCTTTCAAATGGGCGGTGTGGCCACTTCAGTCTTCGCGAGCAAGTCGGATCGCCGCACCGCCGCTCCCACAGTTGACCGCGTTCTAATGTGGGAGCGGGCTTGCTCGCGAAGAGGCCAGAGCTTTCACCTCAGATTCCACAGAGCTGCCGCAACAGTCCGGTATCCAGATGCTTCTCTACCAGATCCGCCAGCCGCTCGATATCACGCTCGCGCAAGCCGTGATAATCCACGTCCTGCACCTCCTGCAAACCCGCCCAGCGCAGCAGTGCACTGCACGCCGCCGGCGATTCGAACAGCCCGTGCAGGTAGGTACCGAAAATCTGCCCGTCCGCACTTTGCGCACCATCACAGCGGCCGTCATCCAGCTGCACGGCGGCGTTTTCCAGAGCAGGTCCGGTGGTCACGCCGGCATGAATTTCATAACCCACCACCGGCGCGTCTTCCAGCGCCAGGCGACCACGCACATTGCGCAACTGCTTCTCTTGTTCGAGCCGGGTCTGGAATGCCAACAGTCCCAAACCAGCACTGGAACCCGGCGCACCTTCCAGCCCCAGCGGATCATGCACCTGCTCACCGAGCATCTGCAGGCCGCCACAGATCCCCAGCAGTTTCCCGCCGTAACGCAGGTGCCGGGCGATGGCGGTGTCCCAACCGTTGGCTCGCAGGTACACGAGGTCGCTGCGCACACTTTTCGAGCCGGGAAGAATGATCAGGTCGGCGGGAGGAATCGCCTGGCCGGGGCCGATGAATTGCAGGTCCACTTGCGGATGCAGGCGCAGCGGATCGAAATCGGTGTGATTGCTGATGCGCGGCAGCACCGGTACCACCACCTTCAGCACCTGCTCGGCTTTATCGGCCTGGCGTTGATCGATGCCATCCTCGGCCTCCAGGTGCAGATCCATCACGTACGGCAACACGCCGACCACCGGTTTGCCGGTGCGCTCTTCGAGCCAGTCGAGACCGGGTTGCAGCAACGCGATGTCGCCTCGGAAACGATTGATGACGAAGCCTTTGACCCGCGCCTGTTCGCTCGGTGACAGCAATTCGAGGGTGCCTACCAGGTGGGCGAAAACCCCGCCGCGATTGATATCGGCGATCAGCAGCACCGGGCAATCCACCGCTTCGGCAAAACCCATGTTGGCAATATCGCCGGCCCGCAGATTGATTTCCGCAGGCGAGCCCGCGCCCTCGACCATCACCAGCGGATACGCCGCGCTCAAGCGCTCGTGGGAGGCCAGCACCGCTTGCATGGCGATGGTTTTGTAGTCGTGATAGGCGACGGCATTCATGGTCGTGACGGCACGGCCATGGATGATCACTTGAGCACCGGTGTCACTGTTGGGCTTGAGCAACACCGGGTTCATGTCGGTGTGCGGTTCAAGGTTCGCGGCCTGGGCCTGGACCGCCTGGGCCCGGCCGATCTCGCCACCGTCGGCGGTCACCGCACTGTTGAGGGCCATGTTCTGTGGCTTGAACGGCACCACCCTGACGCCCTGGCGCGTGGCCCAACGGCACAGCGCGGTCACCAGCGTGCTTTTACCGGCATCCGATGTGGTGCCCTGCACCATCAGCGTGGTCATTGGTTTTCCTTGGCAAAATCGTCGAACGCCTGCGCCAGCCGTACCCAGGCGATCTCGTCACCGGGCAAGCCGAATCGCAGGCTGCTGTTGTGCGTGAACAACCGCAGGAGAATGCCGCGCCGGGCCATGAACTCATGCAGTGCTTCGGCGCGCTCGGTGATCAGCCACTGGAACAGCGCGCAACCACCCTGGGGCTCCAAGTCGTGTTGCGCCAGCAACGACGCAAGGCGCTCGCTGGCCTCTTCGGTGCGCAGCCGTTGCGCCGTTTGCGCCTCGGTATCGCGCAGGCAGGCCTGGCCCACGACCCGGGTTGCCCCGCTCACGGCCCAGGGTCCCACTTGTTCTGCCAGCAACTTGAGCAACTTGCGCTCGGCCAGCACAAACCCCAGGCGCACACCGGCCAGGCCGAAAAACTTGCCGAAGGAACGCAAGACAATCAGCCCGACTTGATGGGCAAACGGCGCCAGGCTCAGTTGCGGCGTGTTATCCATGAACGCTTCGTCCACCACCAGCCAGCCACCGCGCTGGGCCAGTCGCGTGTGCCAGTCGAGCAGGCGACTGGGGGTGAGGCTCAGGCCCGTGGGGTTATTCGGATTGACCACCACCAGCACGTCGAAACTGTCGATAAAGAAGTCGACTTCCTGCTCCAGCACTTCACGCACGATGTAGCCGTTGCGACGCCACGCTTCGGCGTGCTCGGCGTAACACGGCGACAACACGCCGACCTTGCCCGCCCGACGCAAGCGCGGCAGCAGTTGAATCGCCATTTGCGAGCCGGCCACCGGCAACGCCTGCAAGGTGCCGTAGTAATCACAGGCGGCCTGCTCCAGGCCATCGTCCGCCTCCGGCAAACGGGCCCAGGCTCGCAGCGGAATATCCGGCACCGGGAACGACCAGGGCGCAAGGCCCGTGGACAGGTCCAGCCAGTCGGCTTCATCTATGCCGTATTCGAGCGCCGCCTTGCGCAGTCGCCCACCGTGCTCAAGCATAAAATTCGGCCCCCAGGCAGAGAATCAGCAGCCACAACCATACCCCGCGCTGGACCAATTGCCAGCCCCGGTCGATGGAGTCGGCATCCGCCGGCACGCCTTCGCCCAACTGCGGACGCTGATGCAGTTCGCCGTGATAAATCGCCGCCCCACCCAACTCGACGCCAAGGGCACCCGCCCCTGCCGCCATCACCGGGCCGGCGTTCGGGCTGTCCCAGGTCGGGCCCTGGCTGCGCCAGCATTTCAACGCCAGCCGGGTTTTGCCCAGCAGCGCGTAAGTCAGCGCCACCAGGCGCGCAGGAATATAATTGAGCAGGTCGTCGACCTTCGCCGCCGCCCAGCCGAAGCGTTCGAAGCGCTCATTGCGATAACCCCACATCGCATCCAGCGTATTACTCAGGCGGTAGAGCACCACGCCCGGCGCACCCGCCACGGCAAACCAGAACAACGCCGCGAATACCGCATCGCTACCGTTCTCCAGCACCGACTCGGTAGCGGCACGGGCGACTTCGGTTTCATCCAGATCACTGGTTTTACGGCTGACCAGATAACTCACGCGCTTGCGTGCTTCATCAAGATCACCGCCACGCAGGGCCCTGGCCACAGGCTCGACGTGCTCACCGAGGCTGCGCATGCCGAGGGCGCAATAGAGCGCGAGAATCTCGACGATCCAGCCGACATAAGGCGCCCAGGAAAAGGCCGTGGCCAACAGCGTCAGCGGCACCACGGCGATCACCCACGCGGTGACGCCATGACTGCGCCAGCCGCGACCGCCACCGTTGAAACGTTGCTCGATGCGCTCGGCAAAACGGCCGAACGCCACCAGCGGATGCCAGCGTTTGGGTTCACCCAGCAGCGCATCCAGCGCAACCGCGGCGACGCTCAACAACGCCACACTCATTGACTCACTCCCCAATAATTTTCGTACAGCAATTCATGTAGCGGACGCGCCTGTGCCCAGCCTTCGAGCACCAGCATCGGCGCCGGGTAAAACTCCTTCACCGGTCCCAGGCACAGCACCGCCAGCGGCTTGGCACCAGGAGGCAACCTCAACAGGTCCGCCAGCGCCCGGGGTTCGAACAGCGACACCCAGCCCATGCCCAGCCCTTCGGCACGGGACGCCAACCACAGGTTCTGGATCGCGCAGGACAACGAAGCCATGTCCATTTCCGGTAGCGTGCGGCGGCCGAAGATATGCTGCTCACGGTCGTCCATCAGTGCGGCGACCAGTACCTCGGCGCAATCGTTGATGCCTTCGACCTTGAGCTTCATGAACTCATCGCTGCGCTCGCCGAGGGCTTCGGCGGTGCGGATGCGCTCTTCTTCCACCAGGGCCTGGATTTGCCCGCGCAAGGCACGATCGCTGATGCGAATGAAGCGCCAGGGCTGCATCAGGCCGACACTGGGTGCCTGGTGTGCGGCCTCGAGCAGGTGCCGCAGCAATTCGGGCTCGACGGTGCCGCCGCTGAAGTGGCGCATGTCGCGGCGCTCGGCGATGGCACGATAGACCGCCGCGCGTTCGGCTTCAGAGAATGCGTTGTCGCTCATGGCCTCTTCGCGAGCAAGCCCGCTCCCACATTTGAAAGTGACCGGCCTGAAGAAACGCAATCCCCTGTGGGAGCGGCGGTGCGACGATTCGACTTGCTCGCGAAGGCGGCTTCAAGGTCCGGCGCAAACAACGCGGCAATCGCCGAGGGATTGGACGGAAAATAAAAATGCACATAAGAGGCTGTCATCCGCCCTTCACGGTAGACCGCCTCCGCTCCGCGCCCGCCGTTAGGGCTCGAGCCACGGGCAATCGGCGTCAGTTCAGTGGTGGTCAGCGAATGGTGATAGGTATGCCCGCGCAGCGAACCCTCCGGCAATTCCACCGCCTGCAACGCCAGCGCCGCCAGACGCTTTTGCATGACCGCATCACCGGCCAGCAAGCCAACCAGTTCGGCGCGAGTGCCCTCGACATCGGTCAGGGAATCGAGCAGGTACAGCATGCCGCCACACTCGGCGAGCAAAGGCTTGCCAGCTCGGTGATGGGCGCGGATCGCGTCGAGCATCGCGGTGTTTTGCGCCAGCGCAACATGGTGCAGTTCCGGGTAACCACCCGGCAGATACAGGCTGTCCGCCTCCGGCAACACTCGGTCGCGGATCGGCGAGAAGAACGACAACTCGGCGCCCATCGCCCGCAGCAGATCCAGGCTCGCGCCGTAGGTGAACGCAAAGGCTTCATCCCGGGCGACGGCAATGCGCACACCAGCGAGCAGCGGTTCGGCCGCGATGACATCAGGAGCAGCGAACTCGACCGCCGGCGGCAGCGCGACCTCGCAACTGCTGGCCAGGGCATCGGCGGCCGCATCCAGACGCAGATCAAGATCGTTCAGCTCACTGGCCTGCACCAGCCCCAGGTGCCGGCTCGGCAATTCGATCCCGGTTTCCCGGGACAGCGCGCCGTACCAGCGCAAACCTTCAGTCAGGCTACCTTCGAGCAGTTGCGCGTGGCGCAGCGTGCCGACACGATTGGCCAGCACGCCGGCGAACGGCAAGTCCGGCTGATAACGCGCCAGCCCCAGGGCCAATGCGCCAAAGGTCTGGGCCATGGCGGTGCCATCGATCACCCCCAGCACCGGCACACCGAAATGCCGCGCCAGATCGGCGCTCGACGGCGTACCGTCGAACAGCCCCATGACGCCTTCGATCAGGATCAGGTCGGCTTCAGCGGCGGCTTCCCACAGCAACCGGCGACTCTCCTGCTCGCCGACCATCCACATGTCCAGCTGATACACCGGCGCACCGCTGGCGCGTTCGAGGATCATCGGATCGAGAAAGTCGGGGCCGCACTTGAACACACGGACCTTGCGCCCCTGATTGCGATGCAATCGGGCCAGTGCCGCGGTGACGGTGGTCTTGCCCTGGCCAGAGGCCGGCGCGGCAATCAGTACCGCCGGACAGTGTCGAGGCTGACTCACAATTCGACGCCTTTCTGCGCTTTGATCCCGGCCTGAAAGGCGTGCTTGATCACGCCCATTTCGGTGACGGTGTCAGCCATTTCGATCATTTCCGGCTTCGCGGCGCGACCGGTGACCACCACGTGTTGCATCGGTGGTCGGGCCTGCAAGTCACTGAGCACTTGATCGAGATCGAGGTAGCCGTGCTTAAGGGCGATGTTCAGCTCATCGAGCACCACCAGGCCGATGGACGGATCGCGCAGCAATTGCTGCGACACCGACCAGGCGGCTTCGGCGGCGGCGATGTCGCGCTGGCGATCCTGGGTTTCCCAGGTAAAGCCTTCGCCCATCACATGAAAGCGCACCTGCTCGGGAAAGCGCCGGAAGAACAACTCTTCGCCCGTGCTGGTGCGGCCCTTGATGAATTGCACCACGCCGCATTGCATGCCGTGCCCCATGGCGCGGGCAAGCATGCCGAAAGCCGAACTGCTCTTGCCCTTGCCGTTGCCGGTCAGCACCAGCAGCAGGCCACACTCGTTCGGGGAATTGGCGATGCGCTCGTCGATCACGGCTTTTTTGCGCTGCATGCGCGCCAGGTGGCGTTCGTCACGATCGGGGGTATCAGTCATGGGGGAGCTCTCCGTTGAGGCAGGAATAACGGCGGGCAGGCACAAGAATAGAAGGCAACAAAGCCTGGCATCGCCCACCGTGATGCCGCTGGATGAATCAGGCCGGTCTCCGGGCTCATGAGTGGCGCGGGGCCGGACTGTGCGCCTTCCCGCATCGATTCGACACAGTGGCATCACACACAGTTTTCACTCATTTACCGTTGCGGGGGCAGCGCCGGAATTGCGCGCCTTCGACCAACAGAAGGACCCACTCACCGGCTTCCCTGTTTCACTCTGTCGACCCAAGCCACAGAGCACCTGAAACAAGCCGCGAAGGTTAGAGGGTTGGGGGTGGAGCGTCAATTAAAGCCGGGAGGCCATCGGCTGAATAACTGCCATCAATCAATAAACTGACGTCAATCTTGTGCCACGCTCCCAGCAGTGATATCAAAGAGCCACAACCTCACAACACAACAACAAGGGTGAGCCCATGCAAGGCATGATCATCAGTAATCCAAAGCTGGAATTCCTGCGTCCGGTGCTCGAACACTGGTTCGAATGCATCGACCGTTACAACGCCGTCCGCGGCGATGGCGACACACCATACTGGCACGACGAAAAGGCCAATCTCGGACTGCTGTCCGCCGCCGCCTGGATGGCCGAGATGGTCACGCTGCAACAGACGCCCACCCGCAAGCAGACAGAAGAAGGCGAACGCAACAGCCGCGCCGACCTGCTCCTGGCCTCCTCCGAAACCCGCGCCTACATCCAGACCAGCCAGCGCTGGCCACGGGTCAACAGCCTCAACCTGTCCCAGGCCCTGCTCGATATCGCCAGCGATGCGAAGCGCCTGAGCCACGCCAGCGACCTGAAACTCGGCTGCCTGTTCGTCGCCCCGCAAAAAGCCCAGCAAGGCGCCACGCCGGAAGAACTCCAGGACATGGTCGACGACCTGCAAAAGGAACACAGCTGCGCTGTCGCCTGGTATTTCCCTTATGCCTATCGCAAGTTGCGCAACGAAGCCGGCAACTATCACCCCGGCATTGCGGTGCTGTTCAAGGAGGCTCGCGGCTGAGGGTTGAACCATCGCACAACAATGCTTCTCTATGATTAGAACAAGGCATTCATAGGGAAGACCAGCATGCGCACGCCCCCGCTCGCTCTCGTTATCGCGCTCTGCGGAGGGCTCGCCGCTTGTGGCGAGACCTCCCGCCTGCAAGTCTCCGATGGCACCGGCCCATCACCCCGACTACCAGAACCCAACAAGACACTGGTTCCGACCGTGAACATCGCCCCGGCCATCGGCTGGCCACAGGGTGCGAAACCCATCGCCGCCACGGGCACGCAAGTGGCCGCTTTTGCCGAGGACCTGGATCACCCCCGCTGGCTTTATGTGCTGCCCAATGGCGATGTGCTGGTGGCGGAAACCAATGCACCACCCAAACCCGAAGACGGCAAAGGCATTCGCGGCTGGGTCATGAAGAAAGTCATGGGCCGCGCCGGGGCCAGGGTGCCCAGCGCCAACCGCATTACCTTGCTGCGCGACAAGGACCACGATGGCGTCGCGGAAACCCGCACGGTGTTTCTGCAGAACCTCAACTCGCCCTTCGGCATGACCCTGGTCGGTAATGACCTGTATGTGGCCGACACTGATCGCCTGCTGCGCTTTCACTATGAAAGTGGCGATACGCAGATCAAGTCGCTGCCGATCAAGGTGGTCGACCTGCCGGGTGGCCCGCTGAACCACCACTGGACGAAAAACGTCATCGCCAGCATGGATGGCAGCAAGCTGTACGTCACCGTGGGCTCCAACAGCAACGTCGCCGAAAACGGTATGGACAAGGAAGAAGGTCGCGCGGCGATCTGGGAAGTGGATCGCGCCACCGGCCAGCAGCGGATCTTCGCCTCCGGTCTGCGCAACCCCAACGGCATGGCCTGGGAACCGCACAGTGGCGCGCTGTGGACCGCGGTCAACGAACGGGATGAAATCGGCAGCGACCTGGTTCCGGACTACATCACTTCGGTGAAAGACGGCGCATTCTATGGCTGGCCGTACAGCTACTACGGCCAGCATGCCGATATTCGCGTTGAGCCGCAAAACCCCGACCTGGTGGCCAAGGCGATCGCCCCGGACTACGCCGTCGGCCCGCACACGGCATCACTGGGCCTGACCTTCGCCGA
The DNA here is from genome assembly GCF_949767755.1 of Pseudomonas sp. IT-P4. NCBI lineage: Bacteria > Pseudomonadati > Pseudomonadota > Gammaproteobacteria > Pseudomonadales > Pseudomonadaceae > Pseudomonas > Pseudomonas sp. IT-P4. The sequence goes on from NZ_CATKPX010000028.1 coordinate 85,787, forward strand.
AAACAGCAAGCTGCCACCGCCCTTCACTCAAGGGGCATTCATCGGGCAGCACGGCTCATGGAACCGCAACCCCCACAGCGGCTACAAAGTGATTTTCGTGCCGTTCAGCGCTGGCAAACCTGCCGGAAAGCCCGTTGAAGTGCTCACAGGTTTTCTCAACGACAAGGACCAAGCCATGGGCCGCCCGGTGGGCGTGGTGATCGACCGACAGGGTGACCTGTTGGTGGCTGATGATGTGGGGAACAAGGTGTGGCGGGTTTCGGCAGTCAAGTAAGTCACTTGACCTGTGGGAGCGGGCTCAGCGTTTGCGACAGAGTGTGAGCCCGTCACCCAACGGCAACAACGACAGATCCACCCGCACATCGTCTTTCAACGCCCGATTGAGTGCCTGGATCGCCCGGGTGTCCGCGCTCTCGGGGCTGGCCTCGAGCACGCGCCCGCTCCATAACGTGTTATCGAACACTGCCAGCCCACCGCCCCGCAGCAAACGCAGGGCGTGTTCCAGATAAGCCGGGTAGCTGGCCTTGTCGGCATCGATGAACACCAGGTCGTACTGCCCGCCCTGCCCTTGCCGCTCAAGCTCGGCGAGGGTGTCCAGCGCCGGGGCCAGTCGCAGGTCAATCCGTTCGGCTAGCCCCGCTTCCTGCCAATAGCGCCGTGCAATGGCGTTGTAGTTGCCAGGGATGTCACAGCAAATCAGCAAACCGTCAGCAGGCAATGCCGCCGCCATGCACAGTGCGCTGTAGCCGGTAAAAGTGCCGACTTCGAGCAAGCGCCTGGCCCCCGTCAGCTTTACCAGCAAAGCTAGAAACTGCCCCTGCTCGGGTGCCACCTGCCAGCGTGCCATCGGCAGCGCCTGGGTCTCATCGCGCAAGCGCTTGAGCAGCGGCGTTTCGCGCAGGGAAACATCGAGCAGGTATTGGTACAGATCGTCGTCGAGATTGAGCGTGCGAGCAGTCATGACCACCGGCTCCGGAAGTTATGGATTGCGCGCCAAATGTTCAGGCTGCAGCACACGCTTGGCGCTCAGGTAAGCCTTTTGCCAATACGCCTTGGACAGGCTGTCGAGCTTCACGGTGCCACCGGTGGCCGGCGCGTGGACGAAACGCCCTTCTCCCACGTAGATGCCGGCATGACTGACCTGGGAACCGCCATTGGTGGCGAAGAACAGCAGGTCGCCGGTCTGCAAGCCTTCCTTGCCCACATTCGCCGCTTGCATGGAGATCATCTCGCGCGTGGTGCGCGGCAAGGCAATGCCGGCGACATCGCGGTACACGTAAGCGATCAGGCCGCTGCAATCAAACCCGGAATCCGGTGTGTTGCCACCCCAGCGATAAGGCGTGCCCACCAGCCCAAGGGCGCGAAACAGCACGTCTTCCGCTTCGGGCGAAAACGCTTGTGACGAGCCAAATACGATGGGAGCACGAACCACCGGCGCAGGAGGCGGTGTGCGACTGGCGCAGGCACTGAGCAGCGCTGCGAAGAACATGATTGCGAGGCGGGCCGACGTCGTCATAAGCAGAACATCCTGATCTGGCTGCGGCTTTTTCTGCGGGGAGCGCAGAAAAGAAAACCGCCTGCGTTGGACGCAGGCGGTTTGCCATCATTTGTAGATCAAGATTCTAGCGGCTACACGACAAACTTCAAGTAAGACTTTAAGTTCGCCTTACAAATTGTCCGCTTATTTGCGTGCAGTGACGATTGGCGATGCGTTAGGTGCCATTGCCAGGGCGCGCTTGGCTTCGATGAAGGTCTTGCTCCAGTAGCTGTCGCCCAGGCTATCGATGCGCACACCACCGCTGCGGCGGCTGCTGGAGTGGATGAACTGGTTGTCGCCCAGGTAGATCCCGGCGTGACTGACGCGACCACGACGACCGTTGGTTGCGAAGAACAGCAGGTCGCCCGGCTCAAGCTTGCTGCGCGAGACCAGCGGAGCGTCCACGTTGATCATTTCGCGGGTGGAGCGTGGCAGGTTCATGCCCGCTTCTTCGCGGAACAGGTAACCGATGAAACCACTGCAATCGAAGCCGGCTTCAGAAGTACCGCCGAAACGGTAACGGGTACCGATCAGGGACATGCCACGTTCGAGGATGCTGTCGGCCAGGACTGGAAGCTGGTAGGACTTGCCGCCAGCGAAGTCTGCGAGTTCTTTTTCGGTAGCCAGCTCTTCCTGAAAGAGAGCGGAAGACTGGGCAGTGGCCGAGTGTTGAACCTGCTGTTGCGGAGCTTGCTGGGCCACTGGAGTGTGGGCAGCGCAACCGAACAACAGGGTGACGAGTGCGAGAGGCACGAGGGGTGCGAAGCGATTTAGCATGGGCACGACCGTGGCTGATAGTTGTAAAGAAGCCGAGACTATGCCCGCTATCAACCTCATTTGCAAATTCAATCGATGTTTTTGTGACTTATCCGTTTCTCGTTTACATCTAAGCGCTTAAGCCCATTTTAAACATGCACGCGGCCTGCAACCTTGCAGGAAAGCGGGATATCTGGCGCCTGAAAGATGCCGAACCGCCTAAAAGCTCCGGTTTCAGCGGGTTTACCAGCCGAGGGTTTCTTTCAAAAACGGGATTGTCAGCTTGCGCTGAGCCTGGAGGGAGGCCTGGTCGAGACGCTCGAGCAACTCGAACAGCGCACTCATGCTGCGGGTACCGCGAGTCAGAATGAAATGCCCGACTTCATCGGTCAGATGCAGGCCGCGACGGGATGCGCGCAATTGCAGGGCACGCAGTTTGTCCTCATCGGACAGCGGACGCATCTGGAAGATCAAGGCCAGGGTCAGGCGGGATTTGAGATCCGCCAGCTTCACCGGCAGCTCACGCGGGGATGTCGATGCGGCAATCAGCAAGCGTCGACCGCTGTCACGCAAGCGATTGAACAGATGGAACAGCGCCTCTTCCCAGTCCGCTCGCCCGGCAACCACTTGCAAATCATCCAGGCAGACCAGTTCGTACTGTTCCAGGTTGTCGAGGATTTCGATGCCGCGATCGAGCAACTCGGCCAACGGCAGGTACACCGCCGGCTCGCCCAATTGCTCGAAGCGCAGGCAAGCGGCCTGCAACAGGTGCGTACGCCCTACCCCGTCCTTGCCCCAAAGATAGATCAGGCTTTCGGTCCAGCCGGCGTCGGCTTCGCACAGCCGCTCGACATAGCCGAGTGCAGCGGCATTGGCGCCTGGGTAGTAGTTGATAAAGGTGGCGTCGTCACGCAGACGCACACCTAGGGGCAGCTGAATCGGTTTCATGCTGACTGAACAGTTCCAAAGGAACCGTTAGTGGCCTCTATGTAAAGTTTGCGAAGTTTATACCCGTGAAGCGGGCCGCACAATGCGACAGACCACAAGCAAAATCAAAGGTTTGCGTTAATGCACCGGTTTTGTGACAGATTCTTTGGCGGTGCATGTGACAGTCGGGCGAAGCCAGCAGACTGATCCGGTACGAACCCGGGCAGCCCGCCATCGCCTATTGCCCCCCCTTAAACCTGCGGCTCGTCGCCCCTTCTATAGATCTCAGAATCCTTATACAAATCATTCACATGGCGCACCAGCACCATGATCACCGCGGCGACCGGCAATGCCAGTAGCACACCGGTAAAGCCAAACAGTTCACCACCGGCCAGGATCGAGAAAATCACCGCCACCGGGTGCAGGCCAATCCGGTCACCGACCAGCAAAGGGGTCAGCACCATACCCTCCAGCGCCTGACCGACCATGAACACCGCGACAATGCCGAGCATGGGGTAAAGATCACCACCGAACTGGAACAACCCAGCAAGCAGCGCCGCGCCAATGCCGATGATAAACCCCATGTACGGCACGATCGCCGCCAGGCCGGCAATCAGGCCGATCAGCAGGCCCAGTTCCAACCCGACCAGCATCAGGCCGGCTGCGTAGATCACACCCAGGGCCACCATCACCAGCAACTGCCCGCGCACGAACGCTCCGAGCACTTCATGGCATTCACCCGCCAGCGACACCGCGCGCGCCTCACGATCACGGGGCAACAGGCTGCGGACCTTGGCCATCATCAGGTCCCAATCGCGCAACAGGTAGAAGCTCACCACCGGAATCAGCACCAGGTTCGCCAGCCAGCCAATCAACGCCAGCCCCGAGGCCGTGGCATGGCTCAACACTACGCCGACAACATCAGTGGTCTGACTCATATGCTCGCTGATGGCGGCCTTGAGCTTGTCAAACTTCCAGAAACCGTCCGACAGGCCGAACTTCGATTGCGCCCAGGGCAACGCCGTGTGCTGCAGCCAGTCGAGCATCTGCGGAGCCAGTTCATATAAACGAAACAACTGCCTGGCGAGCAACGGCACCAACACCAACAGCAGCGCGGTGAAGATCAAGGTAAACAGGGTAAATACCGCCACGACACCCCAGGTTCGGGACAGGCCTGCCTTCTCCAGCCGATCCACCAGCGGGTCGAACAGGTAGGCCAGCAGCAGCGCCACCAGGAACGGCGTGAGGATCGGATGCAACAACCAGACAAACACACACAGCAGGACCACCCCACCGAGCCAGAACCAACGCCGCGTATCGGCCATGAACCACTCCATTGCTTCTATATAAAGAAAGAAAAACTACCAGCGAAAACGCAGTTGCGGGATCGGGGCCGGCGCGGCGGCTGGCGCCGGGCTGCCGGCGGCTGGCTGAACGGGCGCTACCGGGGCCGGAACCTGACCCGCCGGCGCTTCCTGCAGCCTCGCCAGCGACAGTTGCGCACGCAGTTGATCGACGCTGCCGTTGACCCGATAGAGAATCCGGTCGCCCTCGACACTTTGCACACGCCCGCCAAACGGTTCCAGCAAACGTCCGAGTGACGCGTAGTGCTCAAGATTCATGCCTTGCACTTCCAGCAGTTGCTCGCTCGAAGCACCGGGTTTGGCGACAAACCGCGGCGCCAGGCGCTCGTTGACCGCCAGCATCACCGCATCGGCCACGGCGGCCTGATCGGCGCCTTGCACGCTGCCCGCCTCTTTTTTATCCCCCAGCCACAATTGCCACTTGGCTTGCCACTGCCCGCCCTCCTCCTTGGCGTGTACCGCGAGCAGGGCGTCGGCGTTGTAGCGTTCCGATGCCGCAAGCAAAGGCGCGGGATCTGCGCCTTCCAGATTCGGCGCAGTGGCGACGATCTGTTCGTTCAGGTCCGCCAACGGCAAGCGCAATGGCAAGCCACGGTGCTGGGCAGCCCGACGCAACGGCATCGCGCTGGCCTGGCCGTCGCCCACCAGGCTTGAACCCTCGGTGGAATCATTCAACCACCAGCCGAGGATCGACGGTCGATTGGCGCCCCACATGGCCAGGCCGGCACGACGCAAGGCCTGCTCGGTGGTGCCCGGGTCGAAATCGACCTTCAGGACTTCCGGCGGCCCGGCCTCAAAACCGTATTGGCTGATGATCTGTTGCGGGTCTTTGCGAATTGCCGCCAGCCCCGGGCTTTGCGCGGCCTTGGGGTCGCCGGTCAGGCGCAACACGAGCGTGTCCAACGCACGCTGGGTCGCCTGGTCGCGCTCCTCGGGCGACTGGCCATTCACCGGCTCGCGCACCAGGTAAAGGCCTTTGACGGTTTCGGCTTGACTGACCAGGCTGACCACTGACAAACAACTCACAAGCAAGAATTTACAAAAACGCATGGAAGATTCCTGATGACAAGAACGGCTGGAACAGACCGCATGAAGACGATCGAGCAAGACTGTGACCGTTGCCCGACGCAAAACATTCACACGCTCCGGGTAAGTTTTCGCACTGTCATAACGATAGACGGTTAATCGCGATACCTTATACAGCCATGCAGGATGCCACCGACACCGCGCATCAACGGTTTTTTTTGACCGGATATGGCCCTGCTGTCGGCCTGAGGATGGCCGCTGCGCCTCAAGCCTGATAAAATCGCGCGCCTTCGCAGACCGGCAACAGCCGGGTAGTGTCCGAATAGCGCGCATGGTTCTCGCCTACGCAGTTTCGGCGCTCCCGACGGACTCGGTCGTTACCCAGAAATCCCCCCCTAAAGGCCTGGATCATGAGCAAGCAACCCTCCCTGAGCTACAAGGACGCCGGTGTAGACATCGACGCCGGTGAAGCATTGGTCGAACGCATCAAGAGCGTCGCCAAGCGCACTGCGCGCCCGGAAGTCATGGGCGGCCTGGGCGGTTTCGGCGCCCTCTGCGAAATCCCGGCCGGCTACAAGCAGCCTGTGCTGGTTTCCGGTACTGACGGCGTCGGCACCAAACTGCGCCTGGCACTGAACCTGAACAAACACGACAGCATCGGTATCGATCTGGTTGCCATGTGCGTCAACGACCTGGTGGTGTGCGGCGCCGAGCCGCTGTTCTTCCTCGACTACTACGCCACCGGCAAACTGAACGTCGACACCGCCGCCCAGGTTGTGACTGGCATCGGCGCTGGCTGCGAACTGTCGGGCTGCTCGCTGGTTGGCGGCGAAACCGCTGAAATGCCGGGCATGTACGAAGGTGAAGACTACGACCTGGCCGGTTTCTGCGTCGGCGTCGTGGAAAAATCCGAAATTATCGACGGCTCCAAGGTCGCTGCCGGCGATGCCCTGCTCGCCCTGCCATCTTCCGGCCCGCACTCCAACGGCTACTCGCTGATCCGCAAGATCATCGAAGTGTCCGGTGCCGACATCGAGAACACCCAGCTCGACGGCAAGCCGCTGACCGACCTGCTGATGGCCCCGACCCGTATCTACGTGAAGCCGCTGCTCAAGCTGATCAAGGAAACCGGCGCAGTCAAAGCCATGGCCCACATCACCGGTGGCGGCCTGCTGGACAACATCCCGCGCGTTCTGCCAAAAGGCGCTCAGGCCGTGGTTGACGTGGCCAGCTGGAACCGCCCTGCAGTGTTCGACTGGCTGCAAGAGAAAGGCAACGTTGACGAGAACGAAATGCACCGCGTGCTGAACTGCGGCGTGGGCATGGTCATCTGCGTCGCTCAGGAGCACGTGGAAACTGCCCTGAACGTTCTGCGCGAAGCGGGCGAACAGCCTTGGGTCATCGGCCAGATCTCCACCGCTGCCGAAGGCGCGGCTCAGGTTGAACTGAAGAACCTCAAGGCTCACTGATGCCTAAGACCTGTGATGTCGTGGTGCTGTTGTCCGGCACCGGCAGTAACTTGCAGGCCTTGATCGACAGCACGCGGACCGGCGACAGCCCGGCCCGCATCGCTGCGGTGATTTCCAACCGCGCCGACGCCTACGGCCTGCAGCGCGCCAGTGACGCGGGTATCGATACCCGCGCCCTGGATCACAAGGCTTTCGAAGGTCGCGAGGCCTTCGACGCCGCGCTGATCGAACTGATCGACGCCTTCAACCCCAAACTCGTGGTTCTGGCCGGATTCATGCGCATTCTCAGCGCTGGTTTCGTACGCCATTATCAGGGTCGCCTGCTCAATATCCATCCGTCGCTGCTACCCAAATACAAAGGGTTACACACTCATGAGCGCGCGCTGGAGGCCGGCGACACCGAGCACGGCTGCTCCGTGCACTTCGTCACCGAGGAACTCGATGGCGGACCACTGGTCGTACAGGCTGTAATACCGGTAGAGTTACAGGATTCGCCGCAGAGTCTGGCGCAGCGGGTCCATGTTCAGGAACACCTGATCTACCCGATGGCCGTACGCTGGTTCGCCGAAGGTCGTCTGGCCCTCGGCGAGCAAGGTGCTTTACTGGATGGACAGCTACTCGCGGCCAGCGGCCACTTGATTCGAAACTAGGAGATTTTATGCGTCGCGCCCTGCTCTTCGCTTGCGCTCTGCTCGCCTTGCCCTTGACCCAGGCGGCAGACCTTCAACCTTTCTCCGCCAGCTACACCGCCGACTGGAAACAGCTGCCCATGAGTGGCACTGCCGAGCGCAACCTCGAAAAAACCAGCGATGGCAAATGGAAACTGAGTTTCAAGGCATCGATGATGATCGCCAGCCTGTCCGAGGAAAGTACCCTCACCATGGACAAGGACACGCTTCTTCCAGAGTCGTATCACTTTGAACGTGGCGGCTTGGGCAAGGCCAAGAAAGCGGATCTGGATTTCGACTGGAACACCAAGATGGTCACCGGTACCGATCGCGGCGACGCGGTCAAGGTTCCGCTGAACCGCGGCATGCTCGACAAATCCAGCTACCAACTGGCTCTGCAGCACGACGTCGCCGCCGGCAAAAAAAGCATGAGTTATCAGGTGGTCGACGGCGGTGAAGTCGATACCTATGACTTCCGCGTGCTGGGCGCTGAAAAGGTCGACACCAAGGCCGGCAAGATCGATGCAATCAAGGTTGAACGTGTACGCGACCCGACACAAAACAAACGCATCACCGTGATGTGGTTCGCCAAGGATTGGGATTACCTGCTGGTCCGCCTGCAACAAGTCGAAACCGACGGCAAGGAATACAACATCATGCTCCTGGACGGTACGGTCAACGGCAAGCCGGTCAAAGGCAGCTGATCCGGATCGATACAAAAAGCCCCGCAGTCGCGGGGCTTTTTTGTGGGTTCTGAAAATTGGAACACCCGACAAGCGCGATGGCTCTATACCTTCAAGGTCTTTTTTGATCGAATGAGTTTTCCTGTCGCCTGCGAGGTTTGCCATGACTGTTACCGTCAATACCGTCTCCGCCGAAGGTTTGCGCCACAGCGTCCAGATCGATGACCACGAACTCTTCGCCGACGCGCCCGTCACGGCTGGCGGAGAGGGCTCGGCTCCGGAACCGCACGATTATTTCGATGCCGCGCTGGGTGCCTGCAAAGCCCTCACCCTGAAGCTGTATGCCAGGAAGAAAGACATCCCGCTGACCGGTGTCGGCGTCGAGGTCAAGCGCGACAACAGCCTGGAACAGAAAGGCCAGTACGCGCTGCACGTCAAACTGACCCTCAAGGGCGTACTCACCGACGCCCAGCGCGATGAACTGCACCGCGTGGCCGATCGCTGCCCGATCCACAAGCTGATGACCACCTCTGAAGTCAGCATCGAAACGCACTTGTCCGAAGGCGCGTTCAGCCAATAGCGGCAAGGGCTGCCCAAGCGGGTTATGCTCGAACGCATTACCCGCTCAGCCTGGAATGCACCATGAACACTCCGCTAGTGATCCGCCCCCGCACCGAAGATGTCGAAGGCCAGCCGATTCTTCGCCCGCTGCCATCAGCCAAGTGCCGCAGCGTCGGGCCATTCGTGTTTTTCGACCACATGCTGGAAACCCGTTATCCACCGGGCAAAGGCATGAACATCCGCCAGCATCCGCACATTGGCCTGTCCACCCTCACCTACTTGTTCCAGGGGCAGATCCAGCACAAGGACAGTCTCGGTTCCGATCAAGTGGTCGGGACTGGCGACGTCAGCTGGATGACGGCCGGCAGTGCCATCGCCCACGTCGAACGCACACCCGAGGCTCTGAAAGAAAGCGGCTTCACGATGCACGGCCTGCAGATCTGGCTGGCATCACCCAAGGACAAAGAGCAAGGTCCGGGGCATTACAGCCACCATCCGGCGTCCACATTGCCGGTCAGCGAAAACCTGGGAGTGAAGATTCGCATGATTGCCGGGTCAGGCTTTTGCCTGGAATCGCCCGTGCCGGTGCTTTCTCCTATGCTGTATGCGGAACTGCACCTGCAAACGGCGACCACATTGCTGATTCCCACCGAGCATGAAGAACGCGCGCTGTATGTGTTGAGCGGTGAGGTGCAACTCGATGGCGAGTCGATAGAGCCGTACTCGCTGGTGGTACTGCCTGCGGGGGAGGAGATGACTCTGTTTGCTGAAAGCGACAGTCACGCCGTGTTGTTCGGCGGTGCTCCGCTGGACGGGCCACGACGGATCAACTGGAATTTTGTCGCGAGCGATCCGGCGGCGATTGATGAAGCACGCCGGCGCTGGGCGGCCGGGGACTGGCCGACGGTGCCGGGGGAAGTTGAGCGGATCGAATTGCCCTGAGATTTTAGTTGCCTGTGGAACCGCCTTCGCGAGCAAG
>NZ_CATKPX010000029.1:0-78305 GCF_949767755.1 Pseudomonas sp. IT-P4
AGACGGCGGGTTTTTTAGAGAAACGGACTTCAAAGCAGGAAGATTGTCGCCAGCCCCAGGAAGATGAAGAAGCCACCGCTGTCGGTCACGGCCGTGATCATCACACTGGCCCCCATCGCCGGGTCGCGCCCCATCTTCGCCAGGGTCATCGGAATCAAGACCCCCATCAACGCCGCGAGCAACAGGTTGAGCGTCATCGCCGCGGTCATCACCACACCCAATGACCAACTGCCATACAACAGGTAGGCAACCACACCGATCACCCCACCCCAGATCACGCCGTTGATCAGCGCTACCGCCAATTCCTTGCGCATCAGACGCGAGGTGTTGCCGGTGCTCACCTGGTCCAGCGCCATGGCCCGAACAATCATGGTGATGGTCTGGTTACCCGAGTTGCCGCCAATTCCCGCCACGATCGGCATCAATGCCGCAAGCGCCACGAGTTTCTCGATCGAACCTTCAAACAAACCGATGACCCGAGAAGCCACGAACGCGGTAATCAGGTTGATCGCCAGCCAGGCCCAACGGTTACGCAGGGATTTCCAGACCGACGCAAAAATGTCTTCTTCTTCACGCAAACCCGCCATGTTGAGAACTTCGCTTTCGCTCTCTTCACGGATCAGGTCGACCATTTCATCGATGGTCAGACGGCCGATCAGCTTGCCGTTCTTGTCGACCACGGGGGCGGAGATCAAGTCGTAACGCTCGAACGCCTGGGCGGCATCGTAGGCGTCTTCGTCCGGGTGGAAACTCACCGGATCGCTGGCCATCACCTCGGAAACCTGTTTGTCCGGATCGTTGACCAGCAAACGCTTGATCGGCAACACCCCCTTGAGGACGCCGTCGTAATCGACCACGAACAGTTTGTCGGTGTGACCCGGCAACTCCTTGAGACGGCGCAGATAACGCAAGACCACTTCAAGGCTGACATCCTCGCGGATGGTCACCATCTCGAAGTCCATCAGCGCACCGACCTGTTCCTCGTCGTAGGACAGAGCCGAACGCACACGCTCGCGTTGTTGCTGGTCGAGGGTCTCCATGAGCTCATGGACGACGTCTCGCGGCAGCTCGGAGGCCAGGTCAGCGAGTTCGTCGGCATCCATGTCCTTGGCGGCTGCCAGGAGCTCGTGATCGTCCATGTCGGCGATCAGCGATTCACGGACCGAATCGGATACTTCAAGGAGGATGTCGCCGTCGCGATCGGCCTTGACCAATTGCCAGAGCGTCAGACGATCGTCCAGCGGCAAGGCTTCAAGGATGTAGGCGACGTCGGCGGAGTGCAGGTCATCGAGCTTGCGTTGCAACTCGACGAGGTTCTGCCGGTGGACCAGGTTCTCGACCCGGTCATGATGCGGGCCTTCCTGGCGGTGAGTCAGGTCTTCTACAACTCGCTGGCGCTGCAGCAACTCGACCACCTGAGCCAGGCGATCCTGCAAGCTTTCCTGCGTTTTCTTTACTTCAACATCGGACATAGGCGAACTCCACTCCCAGCAGCGGGGCACGCCGGAAGGATCAATCAGTCAATTCATGATTGGTGAAACGGGGTACTGAGTAACTACTGGGTAAGTCCATGGAGGTATTCCACAAGCCCCGGCGGGGCTGACGGGCGCAATGATACACCGCCTGACGGTTTTAAACGTTAAAAAATCTCGGCTGAAACAAGCGCTTGCACAACAAACTTGAGCATCGTCCTGATCCTGGAAAATGCGACGACGCTTCCAGAAAAGAAAACACACCTCCTTTTCGAAATTGTAGTCGCTACCCTTGAAAAGGAACGTCACGGAGGACGCCGGGGAGCGTGTAGAGGCAATCATCAATCACCGGCATGAGCCAGCAAGACGCCGAAAGCGCCCTCGGCAAGCCGGACAGGATCAGCATTCGCAATTCGCCCACCAGCTATCGCTACGACAACCAGCGAGATCGCAGCACAGGTGGAGTTCGACGAGAGGGGATGCACGAAAGGAAAAGCCAAATCCCAGACGGCAAAAAGCCCGCATAAAATGCGGGCTTTTTGTTTGTATGGTGCACTCGACAGGATTCGAACCTGTGACCGCTCGGTTCGTAGCCGAGTACTCTATCCAGCTGAGCTACGAGTGCATTTGTGTTTTTATACCAGATCACAACTGGTTGAAGCCAAGTTACCTGCATTGCTGCAACTAACTCTTAAATGGTGCACTCGACAGGATTCGAACCTGTGACCGCTCGGTTCGTAGCCGAGTACTCTATCCAGCTGAGCTACGAGTGCATTTGTTGCCGCGCATTATAGGCCGTCTAATCTCTATGTCAAACACTTTTTCTAGTAATTTCAACAACTTACCGAAGAAGCCAGATTACAACGTACTACGCAAATAATGGCGGAGAACGGGGGATTCGAACCCCCGACACCCTTTTGAGGTGTACTCCCTTAGCAGGGGAGCGCCTTCGGCCACTCGGCCAGCTCTCCGCAACACGGGGCGTATATTAACCAGCTTCTTCCCCGTTTGCAAACATAAAAAACGATAAAAATTAATGGCTTGGTTCTTCGTCCTTCTCTTTCTTGATACGCAGGTAAATTTCTTCCCGGTGAACAGCCACCTCTTTGGGGGCATTAACACCGATGCGCACTTGATTTCCTTTGACGCCGAGCACGGTCACGGTGATTTCGCCATCACCGATAATCAGGCTTTCTGCGCACCGACGAGTCAGAATCAGCATACCTTTCTCCTCACGCATTACATTTCAGGGACAACAGTCTGCAAAAAAAAGGCACTCGACCCACAACCGGAGCGATCGCAGCCCTACATGCCTGAGTATTGACTAGCGCGAGCAAAAGAACAGCCTCGGGGGTCACGCCATTCAAAAAAACAAAAGGCGCGGTCAGACCGCGCCTTTTGGCAAACGCATCACTCGCCCTGGCGGGCCGGTGCGTCCAGTTCGAAAGCTGTGTGCAGAGCGCGCACAGCCAGTTCCAGGTATTTCTCTTCGATCACTACGGAGACTTTGATTTCCGAAGTCGAGATCATCTGGATGTTGATGCTTTCCTTGGCCAGGGATTCGAACATGCGACTGGCCACGCCTGCGTGAGAGCGCATGCCAACGCCGACGATCGACACCTTGGCGATCTTGGTGTCGCCCACGACTTCACGGGCACCCAGCTCGCCAGCGGTCTTTTCCAGCACGGCTTGCGCCGCCTGGTAGTCGTTGCGGTGCACGGTGAAGGTGAAGTCGGTGGTGTTATCGTGCGCGACGTTCTGCACAATCATGTCGACTTCGATGTTCGCGGCACTGATCGGGCCGAGAATCTTGAAGGCAACGCCCGGGATGTCTGGCACGCCACGGATGGTCAGCTTGGCTTCATCGCGGTTGAAAGCGATACCGGAAATGATCGGCTGTTCCATGGTTTCCTCTTCATCAATAGTAATGAGGGTGCCCGGACCCTCCTTGAAGCTGTGCAGTACGCGCAGCGGAACGTTGTACTTGCCGGCGAACTCGACCGCACGGATCTGCAACACCTTGGAGCCGAGGCTGGCCATTTCCAGCATCTCTTCGAAGGTGATCTTGTCCAGGCGCTGAGCCACGGACACCACACGCGGGTCGGTGGTGTAGACACCGTCGACGTCGGTGTAGATCTGGCATTCGTCAGCCTTCAGGGCTGCCGCCAGCGCCACGCCGGTGGTGTCGGAACCGCCACGACCCAGGGTGGTGATGTTGCCGTGCTCGTCGACGCCCTGGAAACCGGCGACAACCACCACACGACCCGCCTTCAGGTCACCGCGAATCTTCTGGTCATCAATCTGCAAGATACGCGCTTTATTGTGCGCGCTATCCGTCAGGATCCGCACCTGGTTGCCGGTGTACGACACCGCCGGCACGCCGCGCTTGATCAGCGCCATGGCCAACAGGGCAATCGTCACCTGCTCACCGGTGGAAACGATCACGTCCAGCTCGCGCGGAACCGGTTGGCCGTCGCCACTGATTTGCTTGGCCAGATCGATCAGACGGTTGGTTTCGCCGCTCATTGCAGACAGCACAACCACCAGGTCATCGCCGGCATCGCGGAATTTCTTAACCTTGTCGGCGACCTGCTCGATTCTCTCGACAGTGCCGACCGAGGTGCCTCCAAATTTCTGTACGATCAAAGCCATTTCAAAGCCGCCTCTGCCCATGAAGGGCGCCCAAATAATCACTCAAACAGCGTCGCGGCCCACCACTAGACTGCGGGCCGCAAGTACTGCCTTATAGACCCTGCTCTACAAACGGAACGGTCAGGGCCAGTGCCGCATCCAGTGCGCCAGCGTCGGTACCGCCGCCTTGCGCCATGTCTGGACGACCACCACCCTTCCCGCCCACTGCCGCAGCGGCTTGCTTCATCAAATCACCGGCTTTGAGTTGGCCAGTCAGGTCTTTGGTTACACCTGCAACCAGAACGACCTTTTCCTCATGGACACTGCCGAGCAGGATCACTGCGCGGCCGAGTTTGTTTTTCAGTTGATCGACCAGCGCCAACAGCGCCTTGCCATCCTGACCGTCCAGACGCACGGCCAGCACTTTCACGCCCTTGACGTCCAGCGCCTGGGCCGACAGATCGTCGCCCGCGGCACTGGCAGCCTTGGCTTGCAACTGCTCGAGTTGCTTCTCCAGCAGACGGTTGCGCTCCAGCACAGCCGACAGCTTGTCGATCAGGTTGTCGCGGCTGCCCTTGACCAGGCTGGCCGCTTCCTTGAGTTGTTCTTCCGCCGCATTCAAGTAGGCCAGCGCTTGCGCACCGGTGACGGCTTCGATACGACGCACACCCGATGCCACACCGCCTTCGCTGATGATTTTCAGCAGGCCGATGTCGCCGGTACGGTTGGCGTGGATACCGCCGCACAGCTCAACGGAGAAATTACCCATGCTCAGTACACGCACGTTGTCGCCGTATTTCTCGCCGAACAGCGCCATGGCGCCTTTCTGCTTGGCGGTTTCGATATCGGTTTCTTCGGTTTCAACTTCGGAGTTCTTGCGAATCTCGGCGTTGACGATGTCTTCCAGCGCTTTCAGTTGTTCAGGCTTGATGGCTTCGAAGTGACTGAAGTCAAAACGCAGGCGCTGACTGTCGACCAATGAGCCTTTCTGCTGAACGTGATCGCCCAGCACCTGGCGCAATGCAGCGTGCAGCAAGTGAGTCGCGGAGTGGTTCAACGACGTGGCGTGACGCACCTCGGCATCAACGTGGGTCTCGACCGGCGCACCGACGATCAGGCTACCCGAATCCAGGATACCGTGATGCAGGAATGCACCGCCGGTCTTGGTGGTGTCGCGCACGTCGAAACGCGCAGCGCCGGCCTGGAGGAAGCCGCAATCGCCAATCTGACCACCGGACTCTGCATAGAACGGCGTCTGATCGAGAACGACCACGCCCTCTTCGCCTTCGCTCAACACGTCGACCGACTGCCCATCCTTATAGAGAGCAACGATCTTGGCGGAACCGCTGTGAGCGGTGTAACCAGTGAACTGGGTATCGACGTCAACCTTGACCAGGCTGTTGTAGTCCATGCCGAAGGAGCTGGCCGAGCGAGCACGCACGCGCTGGGCTTCCATTTCCCGCTCGAAACCTTCTTCGTCGATGGTCAGGCTGCGCTCGCGAGCGATGTCGCCAGTCAGGTCCATCGGGAAACCGTAGGTGTCGTAGAGTTTGAACACCACGTCGCCCGGCACCACGTCGCCTTTGAGTTCAGCCAGATCCTGCTCGAGGATCTTCAGGCCCTGCTCCAGGGTCTTGGCGAATTGCTCTTCTTCAGCCTTCAGCACGCGCTCGATGTGCGCCTGCTGGGATTTCAGCTCAGGGAACGCTTCCCCCATCTCGGCGACCAGGGCCGCAACGATCTGATAGAAGAAGCTGCCCTTGGCGCCCAGCTTGTTACCGTGACGGCAGGCGCGACGGATGATCCGGCGCAGCACGTAGCCGCGGCCTTCGTTGGACGGCAGCACGCCGTCGGCGATCAGAAAGCCGCAGGAACGGATGTGGTCAGCCACGACTTTCAGCGAAGCCTGGGCATCGTTGGTGCAACCGATGGCCTTGGCCGACGCGCTCAGCAGGCTCTGGAACAGGTCGATTTCATAGTTCGAGTGAACGTGCTGCAGCACGGCACTGATCCGCTCCAGGCCCATGCCGGTGTCGACCGACGGCGCTGGCAACGGGTGCAACACGCCATCGGCGGTGCGGTTGAACTGCATGAACACGTTGTTCCAGATTTCGATGTAACGGTCGCCGTCTTCCTCCGGCGAGCCCGGTGGACCACCCCAGATGTCGGCGCCGTGATCGTAGAAAATCTCGGTGCAAGGACCGCACGGGCCGGTATCGCCCATGGTCCAGAAGTTGTCGGAGGCGTACGGCGCGCCCTTGTTGTCGCCGATGCGCACCATACGCTCGGCTGGAACCCCGATTTCCTTGGTCCAGATGTCGTACGCCTCGTCATCGCTGGCGTAGACAGTGACCCAGAGCTTTTCCTTCGGCAGGTTCAGCCACTTGTCGGACGTCAGGAAGTTCCAGGCGTAGGTGATCGCGTCTCGCTTGAAGTAATCACCGAAGCTGAAGTTACCCAGCATTTCGAAGAAGGTGTGGTGACGAGCGGTATAACCGACGTTTTCCAGGTCGTTGTGCTTGCCGCCGGCGCGCACGCATTTCTGGCTGCTGACGGCGCGGGTGTACGCGCGCTTTTCCTGGCCCAGGAAGCAGTCCTTGAACTGGTTCATCCCCGCGTTGGTGAACAGCAGGGTTGGGTCGTTGCCCGGAATCAAAGAGCTGGAGGCTACACGGGTGTGGCCTTGCTCTTCGAAGAAGCGAAGGAAGGCTTCACGGATTTCTGCGCTTTTCATTAGGTTCTTCCACGGAGGCTGCGGCCAAAGGCCTGTTCGAAACGTCAACAGACGAAGCGACGGCAAAGGGCCGCATTATATCGGCCCTGCGCGCGGGGTACAGCGTGTTTATACGATAGAAACGGTCAATTGGAGTGCTAACGCTATCACTTGCGCGAAAAGTCGACGAATGTCGCGACGACCTGCTCGATTTGCGCACGGCTGACGTCCATGTGCGTGACCATGCGCAGACGAGCGGCGGCACTGAGCTTGATCCCCCGCTCGGCGGCAAAGGCCTTGATCGCCTCGGCCTGGTCGCCCATCTGCACGTAAACCATGTTGGTCTGCACCGGCTCGACCTCGAACCCGGCCCCGCGCAGGCCCTCGGCCAGCAACTGCGCGTTGGCATGGTCATCGGCCAGGCGCGCTACATTGTTATCCAGCGCATACAGCCCCGCCGCCGCGAGAATCCCGGCCTGACGCATGCCGCCACCGACCATCTTGCGCAGGCGCCGGGCCTTGCCGATCAGCTCGGCCGAGCCGCACAGCACCGAACCGACAGGTGCGCCCAGGCCTTTGGAAAGGCACACCGAGACGGAGTCGAAATACCGGGTGATTTCCCGGGCATCCACACCCAGTTTCACTGCCGCGTTGTACAGACGTGCGCCGTCCAGGTGCAGTTGCAGGCCATGTTCGCGGGTAAAACTGTGCGCCCGCGCCAGGTATTCCAGCGGCAGGACCTTGCCTTGCATGGTGTTTTCCAGCGCCAGCAGACGGGTACGGGCGAAATGGAAGTCGTCCGGCTTGATCGCGGCGGCAACCTGCGCCAGGTCCAGCGAACCATCGGCCTGTACTTCCAGCGGCTGTGGCTGGATCGACCCCAGCACCGCCGCTCCACCCCCTTCGTACTTATAAGTGTGGGCCTGCTGGCCGACGATGTACTCGTCACCGCGCTCGCAATGGGCCATCAACCCCAACAGGTTGCTCATGGTGCCGGTCGGCACGAACAGTGCCGCGGCAAAACCCAGGCGCTGGGCCAGTTCGGCTTCCAGGTGATTGACCGTCGGATCTTCGCCATACACGTCATCGCCGGTGGCGGCTTTGGCCATCGCGTCGAGCATGCCGGCGCAAGGTTGAGTAACGGTGTCGCTGCGAAGATCGATAACGCTCATGAATCTGGCCTCGGTAAGCAGGGGAAATCCCTTTCAGTCAGGAATTACTGCGGGCATGGCGACGATTAATCAACCCTTGGGCTGGGATAATGCTCACTAATAAAGCGAAATACTCGATAGCAATCATCCAAAAGGGGCCATGCGCACACCGCAAATATGTGATAAAAACGCTGCGCCGCCAAACAATTTGGGCGGCAAAAACGTTCTCAGGGCGGGGTGCAACTCCCCACCGGCGGTAATTGCGTGCAAAGCGCATAGCCCGCGAGCGCTTGGCGACGACGCTGCTTCGGCGGTGGTTGGCGACAAGGTCAGCAGACCCGGTGTGATCCCGGGGCCGACGGTCATAGTCCGGATGAAGAGAGAACGGGATTGACAACAAAGGGCCGTCCGCCGGCATTCGTGCGAGCGCACCCTCAGATCCCCTTCGATTCATAACGCCCTGTTTTTCACACAAACAGGAGTCAGAACATGCAACCCACCGCAATCGACAGCAAAAGCAAACACCATCATGGCGAGCGCGTAGCGTTCATCCAGGCCTGCTGGCACAAGGATATTGTCGATCAGAGCCGTAAAGGCTTCGTCGCAGAAATGATTGCCCAGGGTTATCAGGAATCCGACATCGATTTCTTCGAAGTCGGCGGCGCCTTTGAAATGCCCTTGCACGCCAAGTTGCTGGCCAAGACCGGTCGTTATGCCGGCATCGTCGCCGCAGCCCTGGTGGTGGACGGCGGCATCTACCGCCACGAGTTCGTCGCCCAGTCGGTGGTCAGCGGCCTGATGCAGGTGCAACTGGAAACCGAAGTGCCGGTGTTCTCGGTGTCCCTGACCCCGCACCACTTCCATGCCGGTGAAGAGCACCAGAAGTTCTTCTTCGAACATTTCCAGCATAAAGGCCAGGAAGCGGCGAAGACCTGTGCGGATACGCTGATGAAGATCCGCTCGCTACGTCGCAGTGAGCCGCGTGCGGTAGCGGTCTAACACCGCAAAACCCTGTAGGAGCTGACGGGTGCAACGAGGCTGCGATCTTTTGATCTGAAAAGAACAAGATCAAAAGATCGCAGCCTTCGGCAGCTCCTACAGGGGTTGTGTCAGGCCAGGTTTGCGTCGGTGGTTGGCACAACCAGGATGCCGGCACGCAAACCATTCTTCACCCTGGGGTTCGGGAAGATGATCCGGGCGCCCTCTTCCTCGATGATCCAGCGGGTGTTGGCGATGTCTTCCGCCAGCAGGTAACCCACTTCAAGCTCCGAAAAGTTCTCGATGTCCGCCGGCAGGTTCAGGCGGAAGCTGTCGCTGTGCTTGATGATTTCCCGTGCCACGCTGTACAGCTGCAAACCGTCCAGCGCGTCCTCAGTCAGTTCCGGTTCAGTGCCCTCGATGATCTGCTTGAGGCGCTTCTCCAGCAGCGAGACGTTGACCCCGTCGTTCTGACCGAACGGCCGCGCCTTGCCCAACTCCAGGGTGAAGGCCTCGGCCCCCAGTTTGTCGTAGGTGTAGGAGCTGAACACGATGGACGGTTTGTTCTGCAACAGCACCGCTTCCATGCCGGCAGCACGCAGGCGCGCCAGCTCCTGACGGGAATGCTGGCGGTCTTCTTTCCACGGATACAGGGCGAACTGCTCGATTTTCGAGCCACGAATCGCCGTGTGCAGGTCGTAGTGCAGGCGCTGACGGTCCGGCAGGCTGAAGAAGCTCGCTGCCAAACGCTCCAGTTCACAGGCGCGCAGGGCTTCGCAACCGCTGCTTTGTTCATGACGGCCGTTGAACAGCCGATTGACGTCCTGCTCGACGAAACGCTCGCCTTTGCGAATCGCTTCCGGGTTGCCGAACAGGAACAGAATACGTGCGCGCGGCTTCAAGTCGCCGCGGGCAATGTCGTGCAACAGGCGATCGAGCAATTCGATCGGCGCTGTTTCGTTGCCGTGGATCCCCGCCGACAGCAGCAGGTCCAGGCCATTGTCACGGGCTTCAGGTGGCCGGACTTCCAGCGCACCTTCGCTCAACCAGCGCATGCGCACGCCTTCGACAGTCAGTTGAGTCTTCTCCGCCGGTTCGCGGCCGGCGAGGGTCAGTTCAAGCAGTTTGCCGAGGGCGAGCATAGAGCGGTTTCCTTAGTGGTCGTGGTTGCAATCCGGGCCGTGAACGTGATCCTCGTCGTCGCCGAGTTCAGCCGGTTCCATCTCCAGTTGCAGACTTACCAGATTAGTCGCCAATGGGCGCAACAGCAGGTTTGCGTATTCGGCGTCGCCTTCTTCGACGTCTACGCCGATCAGCAACTGGCCACGGCCGTCCTGCTGGATCCACAGCTCTTTGCCTTGCCACAGGACCGCGACACGGGTGCAGGAAGTCTCCAGTTGCGTGCCGTCAGTGTCTTCAAGGATCAGCTGCAGGGTATCGCTCATGTCTTTACGCTCTCGTTTGAGATGAAGCAGCGCGCTGCCGTAGAAAGCGGCGCGCCGTCGATCAATTGATCTGGAATGGATAAACCGCGCCCAGTTTAAGGATTTGCGTCAGTTCATCCAGTGCCGTCCGGCACTCAAGCAGCAATTGCGGGTCCGCCAGATCGTTTTCGGTCATGCGGTCGCGGTAGTGCTTCTCGACCCATTCGGTCAGAGTGCCGTACAACGGTGCCGTCATGATAACCCCTGGGTTGACGGCCGCCAGTTCGGTTTCGTTGAGTGCGACACGCAACCGCAGGCAAGCCGGGCCACCGCCGTTCTGCATGCTCTGCTTGAGATCGAAGACCTTCACTTCGCGGATCAGGCCGCCGGAGCCGGTCAAACCCTGCAGGTACTGCCAGACACGCTCGTTGCCACGGCATTCTTCCGGCACGATCAACAGCATGGAGCCGTCAGGACGCGACAGCAGTTGGCTATTGAACAGGTAGGAACGAACGGCGTCTTCCACGCTTACTGCGGAGCGCGGTACGCAGACGGACTGAAATTTCCCACCGACCTTGGCGAGTTTGCTCTGCAATTCAGCGAGCATCTTCTCGGTCTCGAGGAACGCGTCCTCGTGATAGAACAGCACTTCACCATTACCGACCGCAATCACGTCGTTGTGAAACACGCCCTGATCGA
Organism: Pseudomonas sp. IT-P4; assembly: GCF_949767755.1. Classification (NCBI taxonomy): domain Bacteria; kingdom Pseudomonadati; phylum Pseudomonadota; class Gammaproteobacteria; order Pseudomonadales; family Pseudomonadaceae; genus Pseudomonas; species Pseudomonas sp. IT-P4. The sequence goes on from NZ_CATKPX010000029.1 coordinate 11,069, forward strand.
TCACCGACGGGTTCTGCTGGGCGTAGACCACGCCGTCATCGCTCAAGCCGTGCAAACGGGCAACGGCCTGGGACGCTTCGAGGGTCTGGCGCGCCGGGTACTTCTGCGGTGCCGGGTAGCGGGTATCGAACGCGCTGCGACCGAACACGAAGAATTCGACACCGGCTTCGCCGTATTCACGGCAGAAACGGGTGTGGTTGGCCGCACCTTCGTCACCGAACTGCGCCACGGCCGGCAAGGCGGCGTGGTGGGCGAAGTGTTGCTGGTCAGCGAACATCGCCCCCAGCACGCGGCTGGTGGTCGGGTGTTCGATGCTGCGGTGGTATTTGCAGTTGAGGTTGGCGGCGGTGAAATGCACGCGACCATCAGCGGTGTCGGCGCTCGGGCTGACCGTGGCGGCGTTGGCCACCCACATGCTCGAGGCCGAGCAACTGGCCACCAGCAGCGGCATCGCGTCTTTGGCGGCGCGCTCGATCACTTGAGCGTCGGTGCCGCCAAAGCCCAGGCGACGCAGTGCGGCCACATCCGGGCGCTCTTGCGGTGCCAGTACGCCTTGCTGGAAACCCATTTCCATCAGCGCTTTCATCTTTGCCAGGCCTTGCAGCGCCGCTTCCTTGGGGTTGGAAGACTGCTGGCTGTTGCTCTGGGACGCGACGTTGCCGTAGGACAGGCCGCCGTAGTTATGGGTCGGCCCCACTAGACCGTCAAAATTGACTTCATAGGATTTCATCAGCGAGGCTCCACGAGAATCTGTTGTTATAGGCTTCAGTAACTAACTGTTCAGTGCGACCGAGTCGCGGCCTTCGCGGGCAAGCCCGCTCCCACAGGTTCAGCAGTGTTCACAAATTTTGTGTTCGACGCAGTCCTTGTGGGAGCGGGCTTGCCCGCGAATGGGCGTTACGCCATTTTCACGCCAGGCGTAAGGGCCGACGGCATCACCAGGCTCGGCGTTTCCAGCGAGGCCACCGGGTACGCGCAGTAATCAGCCGCGTAGTAGGCGCTGGCGCGGTGGTTGCCCGAGGCGCCGACGCCGCCGAATGGCGCGCTGCTCGCGGCGCCGGTCAGTTGCTTGTTCCAGTTGACGATACCGGCACGGCTTTCCAGCCAGAATTGCTGGTAACGCGCTTCGGAATCCGACAGCAGGCCGGCGGCCAGACCGTAGGCGGTGTCGTTGGCTTCAGCGATCGCCGCTGCAAAATCAGCGTAGCGGATCACCTGCAACAACGGGCCGAACAGCTCTTCGTCAGGACGATCGGCAACGGCGCTCACGTCCAGGATGCCCGGGGTCAACAAGGCCGATTGAGCCTGAGGCTGAGTCATTTCCAGCAGCGCCACGGCGCCGTTGGCCAGCAGATGTTCTTGCGCATCCATCAACGCTTTGGCCGCACCGAGGGAAACCACCGAGCCCATGAACGGCGCCGGTTGCTGATCGAAAGCACCGACCTCAATGGTCGAGCTGACCGCCACCAGGCGCGCCAGCAACGTATCACCCCAGGCACCTTGCGGCACCAGCAAGCGGCGGGCACAGGTGCAACGCTGGCCAGCGGAGATGAACGCCGACTGAATGATGGTGTACACCGCGGCATCGAGGTCAGCGACCTGATCGACCACCAGCGGGTTGTTACCGCCCATTTCCAGCGCGAGGATCTTGTCCGGACGACCGGCGAACTGCTGGTGCAGGTGATTGCCGGTGCGGCTGGAACCGGTGAAGAACAGACCGTCGATTCCCGGGTTCGCCGCCAGGGCGATGCCGGTTTCGCGAGCGCCTTGCAGCAGGTTCAATACGCCTGCTGGCAGGCCAGCCTCGATCCAGCACTTGACCGTCAGCTCGGCGACTTTCGGTGTCAGTTCACTTGGCTTGAACAGCACGCTGTTACCGGCCAGCAGTGCCGGCACGATATGGCCGTTCGGCAGGTGACCCGGGAAGTTGTAAGGACCAAACACCGCCACCACACCGTGGGGCTTGTGGCGCAGCACTGCGGTGGCGTCGCCCAGCGGGCCGCTCTTCTCGCCGGTACGTTCGCGGTAGCTCTGCACCGAGATGGCAATCTTGTTGACCATGCTGGTGACTTCGGTCGCCGCTTCCCACAGGGGTTTGCCGGTTTCTTCGCCGATGGTATGAGCCAGTTCGTCAGCGTGATTCTTCAGCGCAGCGGCAAAGGCTTCCAGCACCGAGATACGCTCTTGCAGGGTACGCCGCGCCCAGTCCGGGAACGCCTGACGCGCAGCTTGCACAGCCGACTCGACTTGACCGGCGGTGGCGCCAACGCCGGACCACAGCACCTGCTGGGTCACCGGGTTCAGCGATTCGAAGGCTTCGCCCCCACCTGCCAGCCATTCACCTGCAATGTAAAGCGACTTCATTATTTCGACTCCCGAGCAGCGGACAACGCCACGGCGCGTACTTGGTCGCCAGCGTTGAGTTGAAGACGTTTGGCGGTCTGCGGATCGACCACCAGGGTACCGGCGGCCAGACGTGCCGGCGCAGCAGTGATGCGGCAGTCCTCGCGCTTGCGGTTGTGAATGATAAATGGCGTGGCATCGTCACCCGGCGTGCCGACGGCCAGCACCAGTGCCTGGCTGTCACGCACGGCGCGGATCTTGCCGGTTTCGCACTCGATCGCAGGACCTGCGTCGAAAATGTCGACGTAGCCCTGGTAGCTGAAACCTTCGCTCTTGAGCATGGCCAGCGCCGGCTCGGTGTCCGGGTGAACCTGACCGATCACGTTGCGCGCGTCCGGCGACAGGAAGCAGGTGTACAGAGGGAATTTCGGCATCAGTTCGGCGATGAACGCCTTGTTGCCGACACCGGTCAGGTAGTCAGCCTGGCTGAATTCCATCTTGAAGAAGTGCCGCCCCAGGCTTTCCCAGAACGGCGAACGCCCGGCCTCGTCGGAAACACCGCGCATCTCGGCAATGATCTTGTTGCCGAACAGTTGCGGGAATTCGGCGATAAACAGCATCCGCGCCTTGGACAACATGCGGCCGTTGAGGCCGGTACGATAATCGGCGTGCAGGAACAGCGAGCACAGCTCGGAGTTGCCGGTCAGGTCGTTGGCCAGGAACAGCGTCGGGATTTCGCGATAGATGTTCAGCTCTTGCGAAGCGCTGACCGTCAGACCGACCCGGAAGTTGTACCAGGGCTCACGCAGGCCGACGGCGCCGGCAATGGCGGAAATACCCACCACGCGACCGTCGTCATCTTCGAGCACGAACAGGTAGTCCGCATCGCCCCGCCCGGCTTCGCCGCGAAAGGTCTTCTCGGCCCAGCCGACCCGATGGGCCAGCCGCTCTTCGTTGGCCGGCAAGGTGGTCAGGCCGGTGCCGGTGCTGCGGGCCAGGTCGATCAGAGCGGGTAAATCGCTGCTGCGTACGGGACGAACGATCATGCTATCTCCTCAAACGGGCCGCTTGCGCCACCCGTGAAACTTCGCTGCTTTCTAAACAAGCAATCAGGCCAGGCCGCTGTTAAACCGCCACCAGGCGCACGCTGGCACCCTCGCCGACGCCCAGGGCTTCGGCCGCTTCCAGGTCCAGGGTCACCGGTTTGCCCGGCGCGTAATCGAGCTCGAGCATCACAGCGCGGTAATCCTGCAACTGGGCATTGGCCACCAGATACTGGCGACCGACACCTTTGACCGGTTCGCCGATCTTCACCGGCACCACACGGCTCTGGGCGATCGAACGGATCCCCGAGACACGGGCATGCAGGGTCGGGCCACCGTCGAAAATGTCGATGTAGTGATCGGTCTCGAAGCCTTCGCGCATCAGGATGTCGAAGGTGATCTGCGCCCGCGGGTGCACCTGGCCCATGGCTTCCTGAGCGGAGTCCGGCAGCAGTGGCACGTAGATCGGGTAATGCGGCATCAGTTCGGCGAGGAACGTACGGCTTTTCAGCCCGCACAGACGCTCGGCCTCGGCGTAGTTGAGGTCGAAGAAGTTGCGACCGATGGCATCCCAGAATGGCGAGTCGCCGTTTTCATCGCTGTAACCGACGATCTCGGTCACTACGGAATCGGCAAAACGCTCCGGATGGCTGGCCACGAACAGCAAGCGGCCACGGGAGTTGAGCTCCGACCACGGCGAACCCACCAGCTCGCGCTGCACATAGAAACTGGTCAGCAAGCTGTTGCCGGTCAGGTCATGGCACTGCGAGAGCACGTGGATCTTGTTGTGAATCTTCAGCTCGCGGGAAGCGTGCACGAAGGTTTCGTTGCGAAAGCTGTAGAACGGCTCGGAGTAACCGGCCGACGCCACGATGGCCGAGCAACCGACCAGCTTGCCGGTGGCGGAGTCTTCGAGGACGAAGAAATAGCTTTCCTCACCGTTGAAACTCACTTCGGCGGCGAACGAGGCTTCGCTTGCCGCGATCTTGTCGCTCAGGCGTTCAACGTCATCCGGCAAGGAAGTAACACCAATCGGACTGTCCGCAGCCAGACGCTGTACCTCGCCCAGATCAGCCATTTGCGCGGGGCGCATCACCAGCATGGTGTCACTCCTTAATCTCAGAACTTACAGAAAAAAATCCCGGGCCATCTCCGCAGGAGACTGTGGGAGCGGGCTTGCTCGCTCCCACATTTGATCCGGCCCGGAACAAAAATTGGGTTCGACGCCTGACTTGCAGGCGTCGAAGGGTCTATCAGGCTTGCGTCAGTTTTGCCGCGGCACGTTCGAAGCGGTCCAGACCGGCATCGATATCGGCGTCTTCCACCACCAGGCTCGGGGCGAAACGCACCACGTCCGGGCCGGCTTGCAGAATCATCAGGCCTTCTTGCTCAGCGGCGTTGAAAATGTCCTTGGCCTTGCCTTTCCAGGCATCGCTCAGCACACAGCCGATCAACAGGCCCAGGCCACGGACCTGGGTGAACAGGCCGTACTTCTCGCCGATCTGCTCAAGGCGGGCCTTGAACTTGTCATGCTTGGCGTTGACACCAGCCAGCACCTCAGGGGTGTTGATCACGTCGATCACGGCTTCGGCGACAGCACACGCCAGCGGGTTGCCGCCGTAAGTGGTGCCGTGGGTGCCGACGACCAGGTGCTTGGCCAGGTCTTCGGTGGTCAGCATGGCGGCTATCGGGAAACCACCGCCCAGGCTCTTGGCGCTGGTCAGGATGTCCGGGATCACACCGTAATGCTGGTAGGCGAACAGGTGGCCGGTACGGCCCATGCCGGTTTGCACTTCGTCGAACACCAGCAGCGCGTTGTGCTCGTTGCACAGATCGCGGGCGCCTTGCAGGTAGGCCAGTTCGGCCGGCAGAACGCCACCCTCACCTTGAATAGGCTCCAGGACCACGGCGCAGGTCTTGTCGGAAACGGCAGCTTTCAACGCGGCCAGATCGTTGTACGGCACGTGGGTGATGCCGGTGATCTTCGGACCGAAGCCATCGGAGTACTTCGACTGGCCACCGACGTTCACGGTGAACAAGGTACGGCCGTGGAAGCTGTTGAGCGCGGCGATGATTTCGTACTTCTCGCTGCCATAACGGTCGAACGCGACACGACGGGCCAGCTTGAAAGCGGCCTCGTTGGCTTCGGCGCCGGAGTTGCAGAAGAAAGCGCGCTCGGCAAAGGTGGCGTCGACCAGCTTGTGTGCCAGGCGCAGGGCCGGCTCATTGGTGAACACGTTGGACACGTGCCACAGCTTGTTCGCCTGCTCGGTCAAGGCACCGACCAGCGCCGGATGGGCGTGACCCAATACGTTGACGGCAATCCCGCCGGCAAAGTCGATCAGCTCGCGGCCGGACTGGTCCCAAACGCGGGAACCGGCGCCACGCACAGGAATGAATGCGGCAGGCGCATAGTTGGGAACCATTACCTGATCGAAATCGGCGCGTTGTACCGCAGCGTGCTCAACGGACATCGGAGTCTCCTGAAGAGAAAACACTCGCCTGAAACTGGCGAGCTTGGTGAGGATTGTAAGGACAGTTTTCAGCCCGGCCTTGCCGCCAAGCGACAACTTCTTATAGCGCAAACCCCGGATTTTCCCGGGTTTACGGCAATGCGACATATAGGGTCGCAAAGGCGCAGTTTAACTGGCGGCGGACGTTTGCGGCAGGCTTGCTGCGCTGTAACGCCTGCCAATGGCCCGAGTGCGGTAAATATGTACCGCACAGCGTCCAGGTTCGCGGGTTTTCCTAGTGGCCTTTCAAAACCAACGGCCACTGCCCCCATGATTACCGAATCCACTGCCACTATTGCCTGCGACGCTTTCAGGCCGGACGCTCATTTCCAGCATCTGCAGAATGTGATCCCCCCTTGGCTGCGCCAGGCGGCGCCTCACAGACGCGAGGCGCTGCGCAACATCACTCCCACTCTGCCCGCCGGACTAAAGGCGGCATCGAAACATCACCACACGAAACTCGCCAGGCTGATCGCCCGACAGATCTCCAGCCAGAATCAGGTCGACAAGGCACTGGCCAACCTGCAAAACCCCGCGGATTTCGCCAAGCCGCTGCTCCAGGCCGAAATCAAGCGCCGCTTCGGCCTGGATCTGAATGTGCGCGAAACGTTTTTGCGCCTCTACCTGCCTGATCACCTGCCGTGGTTACGCCTGAAGTCAGGCGCTGCGCGCACCTGGACGGTATCGCTGCTGGATGCCGCACTGCACAATTTCGAAAGTGCCGAGACCCTTGCAGATGCCTTCGAACCCGCCTCGACGTACATCACCGCGCCATCCTCCAACGGGCAATTCCTGACCTTGCCGCAGATCCTGGAAAAGATGCCTGTCACGGTCTTTACCGCCATGTGCCGGGAGCTGGACATCGGCCAGCGCTATAAAACCTATCTGGAAGACAATCTGAGTATCGGCAATCCGGTGGACTCGGCGCTGCTGCGAGGGAAAATCCGCGACAGCCAGAAATCCGCAATCACCGCTGCATTGCACCTGGCGCAGATGCAAAAAAACCTGGGCAGCGACACCCACAGCCTTATTCTCGGCCTGCTCGACAACCTGCCGCAGCACAAGCAGCCATGGCGCTGTCATGACCTGAAGATCCTCAACGCGAGCCTCACCGGCATCCTGCTGTTTGCCCCGGACCTGGACCGCGCCCGGGAAGTGGTTCGCGTGGTGGCTTATATACCGGGCGACCCCGAACAGCCGATCAAGGAATACCCCTCGTCTGCGGCCTTCGCCGAAGAACTGGCCCGGCGTCTGCTCGACCCCGCCTATCAACAGTTTTTCAGTCGCTTCATTAACCATGAAGATCGCGGTCACTTTTTCGCACAGCTGAACCAACTGCTTGTCCCGATCACCTGGCAACCGGTCCGGCCAGGCGATCCTCGTCCGACCTGGCGGCAACAGCCCAACCCGCGCGCGGACCTGAAGATCGTGGCAACGCCTGTCACAGCAGAACTGTGGACTCACCTCTACCAGAGCAAGCTCAACAAAATCCTCAACGATGCGCGGGTGATCGCGGTGTCCACTGCAACGGTCGACCAGAAAGCTCGCTGGGCGCTGTGGGATTCCTTCACGGAGATCGCCTCGGCACTGCTGAACATCGCCGCTTTCGTGGCACTGCCATTCGTGCCGTTTCTCGGCGAACTGATGCTCGGCTACATGGCCTACCAGTTGCTCGACGAAACCTTCGAAAGCGTGGTCGACTGGGCCGAGGGGCGGAGTCGCGAGGCCTTCGGGCACTTGATGGGTGTGGTGGAGTCCGCAGTGCAACTGGGGACCTTTGCCGCAGGAGGGGCGATCGCCGCCGGCGAATTTCGCTCGGTATTGCCCCGGGAGATCGTTGAATTCATCGACGGCTTCAATACGGTAAAACGGCCAAACGGCGACACCCGCTACTGGCAGCCCGACCTGACCGGCTATGAACACCCCTCGGCGTTACCCAAGGATGCAAAACCGAATGAACTGGGCCAGCACCCGTATCAGGGCAAAAACCTGCTACTCCTGGAAAACAAGCACTACGCCGTGAGCAAGGATCCACTAACCGGCGGGTACCACATCGACCACCCCTCCCGCCCTGACGCCTACAAACCAAAACTGCGACACAACGGTGCCGGTGCCTGGCAAACCGAACTCGACCAGCCGTTGAGCTGGGACCAGGCCACCGTACTGCACCGTGTCGGCCCGGACATGCAGCGATTTTCGGCCAGTACTCGCGAACGCATCCTCAGCATCAGCGGCAGCCACGAAGATGTCCTGCGCAAGATGCACGTGAATACCGGGCGGGTACCGCCGCTATTGGCCGACACACTCAAACGCTTCGGGATCGATCAGGACATACAGACCTTTATCGATCAGATCGGCAGTGACCAGCCGGAGCACTTCCTTAAGGCGGATCCGGTGACACAGCTGGAACTGCTCAATGAAAACGGTTACTGGCCGGCAAACAAAGGCCTGCGACTGATCGACAAAAAAGCGCAAACCCTTTGGCAAAGCCCGGCGCCCGATGTACCCGTGGTGCAAATCGATACCACCCGCCTCACCGACGGCGACCTGCTGAAAACCTTTCTCCAGACCCTGTCGGACAGCGAAGCCAGAACGCTGATGAGCGAAGAATTCGGCCACCCCTCCCCAGGCCTGGAAAAGCGGGTGCAGCGATTGCGCAAGATACTCGCGCGGCTTGCCGAACAGAAACGGCAAAGCCTGTTCGATCAACGTTACCGCAGACTCGAACGTGGCGCTCGCGCGGCCATACAAGTGGTCATGGATGCCGAGCCCGGATTGCCACGCAGCGTTGCACAAGCGATTGTGGACACGGCAAGCGATCAGGAACTGCAGCAGCTGAAAAACTCAATCCTTGCCCCTCGCCTGGTCGAGTTGAGCCGGGAGGCCGGATTGCAAGTACGGGTGACACGCGCCTACGAGGGGCTTGATTTGCCATCGACCGAGAACAACCTCGACACCGACCGGCTGGCCTTGCACACCCTGGAAAAACTGCCGGGCTGGACGGCAGAGCTACGACTGGAAATCCGCCAGTACGCCCATGAGGGTCCGCTGATCGACAGCCTTGGCCGTATCGACGCGCCCCTGCGTAAAGTGCTGGTGCTCGGAGAAGAGGGTTCCTATCAGCCCTTCGATCATGACGGCGAAGAACTCAGCGGCATGGGCTCGCTCTACACCTGCCTGCTACAGGCCATGCCGGACAGCGAACGGGCGGCCTTGAATCTGAATATCGGTGAAGGTGAACGGCTCAAGCAGCTGATTCGCCAGCACGCCTTGAGCCGCGATGCATTGCGCGCACTGCTGATTCAACACCCCGACCTCAAACCCACCTACGACCCAAAAGTGATGCGCTTGCTCGGTGGCGGTGACGGGTATCGTCAAATGCCACGCAACACACCCACCTTGCAAGGTCGGGCACAGACACTGTTTCCCCATCTATCCGCCGAAGAACTCGACGCCTTCATCGAACGCTTGCAACTGCATCCCGGCGGACCGCGAGCAGAGCTGAGTCGACTCATGACTCAACACACGCAACTGCTGGAGGCACTTTCATCCTGGCGAGAGGAAATTCCGCTGTTCATTCCAGACACGCAAATCAGGATCACGCCCGGGCAGTTCGCTGCGCAACAGCAGGTCCGCCGTCAATTCACTATCGATCTGGCCGACTGTTGGCGCCAGCAATGGACCCTTCCCGAAACGACTCTTGAAACAGTCGACTTCAACTTCTCCCAAGCCATCATTGGCCAATTGCCAACACTGGACACCGACTTCAGCGGCGTCACAATGCTAAGGCTCGATGGTGGTAGCGCCACGCGGGGCCTGCACGAGTTTCTGCGCGGCTTTACCGGCCTACGCATCCTGAAACTGCGAGACTTCAACCTTGGCCGCTTGCCAGACACCCTTCCATCGCTGCGACTCGAAGAGCTCATTCTGAGCAATTGCTCGATCACCCTCAGCCCCGAAAGCCAGCTCGGGCTCGAGGGCCTGCATCAGTTGACCACTTTGGACTTGTACAACAACCCCTTGGGCCTGACACCCGATTTCGGCAGCATGCCGGACTTGAACTACATCGATTTATCGCAGACGGGCATCACTGAACTACCGCGCAACTTGCTGACTCGTCCGCGCCTGCGCACCGCCCTACTCAATGATAACCAGATCAAAGAGTTGCCCAGCGCACTGTTCACGCTGCAACAACGCACCCAGGAGGGTTTCGACCTGGCCAACAATCCGTTTTCCAGCGCAACCCGTGAACGCCTCAAACAGCACTTCCAACAGACCCATCAGGACTTCGGTATCTTTGCCGAGCAAGCAGATATCGACCGCACCCAGGCGCTGTACCCCATGATGGACCAGGAGGACGCCAGCAAATTCGTGTTCCTGCTCCCCGGCACACTGGACGAGGGGCGAATCGCATTGACCCGCCTGGAAGCCGAACTCACCACCCTTGAACACGACCTGTCGGCCTGGACCGGCAATATTCCGGCCGTCCACCCCCACAGCAATCAACCGTTCACTGCCCAGCAACTGCTGATCGAACATTCGACGCGGGACGCATTCAGAGAGTCCGTGCTGCGCTGCTGGCGCCGGGAAACCGATCCAGTGAACCTCAACGACTCGCTGCAAGCGACAACTTATGACCTGAGCCTGAACACGTGGATTACCGGTCACCTTCCGACACTTAGCGCAGATTTCAGCCATGTTTCTCTGGTTTACCTGGAGAGCGAGAGTGGCCTGACTTCGGGTGTCACGGGGTTCCTTGAGTGTTTCCCCAAACTCAAGACCCTCGTTATCAACGACTTCAGGCTGGGCAATATCCCGGAGGCGATCTTCCGGATGAGCGATTTGAGCTCGCTCAATCTCCCTGACTGCAACATCACCCTGACCCCGGAGTCGGTCCTGAACCTGGCCGAGATGGCCCGCCTGGAATTCATCGATTTGAGAAACAATCCGCTGGGGCTGGCTCCGGATATCAGCCAGATGACGGACCTGGCAACCCTGCAGCTGGACAACTGCGGGCTCCCCGAATTACCCGCCGGACTGATGCAACTCAAGAGCCTGGAAATCGTAGACCTGAGCGGCAACACGATCAGCCAGATACCCGCCGACCTCCTCGAAATGCCGTTGGAGGTCGCCGAAAGCATCAGCCTGCGGGGTAATCCGCTCTCTGAAGAAAGCCTGCAAATCCTGCTTGAGTACTTCAGGTTGACCAGCGTCGACTTCGGGGTTCAGGAAGTGATTGATCGGGCAGAATTGGAGATGTCGACTTCCGAGGCGTCCGAACCGGAAGACTGATCGGTATCAGGCGCGGATCAACCGCGCTCCGGCGGCACCGATGACAACTCGAACGGGCTGCTGCTGCGCCGCTGGTTGCGATCTTCCCGCGGCGTGGCACCGAAGAAATTGCGATAGGCGCTGGAGAAATGCGGCCCCGAGGAGAAGCCACAGGACAGGCCGATCTGGATGATCGACTTGCTGGTTTGCATCAACATCTGCCGGGCCTTGTTCAGGCGCAGTTCCAGGTAGTACTGGCTCGGCACACGGTTGAGGTATTGCTTGAAAATGCGCTCCAGTTGCCGACGGGACACGCACACGTGCTGGGCGATTTCGTCGGTGGTCAGCGGCTCTTCGATGTTGGCTTCCATCAGCAACACCGCCTGGGTGAGCTTCGGATGGCTGGAACCGAGGCGGTTCTGCAACGGAATACGCTGGCGTTCGCCGCCCTCACGGATGCGCTCGACCACCAGTTCCTCGGACACCGCACCGGCCAGTTCCGCACCGTGGTCGCGGGCCAGCACCGCCAGCAACAAGTCGAGCACCGACATGCCGCCGCACGCCGTCAGGCGATCGCGATCCCAGTCGAACAGGTGGCTGGTGGCAATGACCTTCGGAAAGCGCTCGGCGAAATCGTCCTGCCAGCGCCAATGCACCGCCGCGCGATAACCGTCGAGCAAACCCAGCTGTGCCAACGGGTAAACACCGGCCGACAGACCGCCGATCACGCAACCGGAACGCACCAGTTGCTTGAGCGCACTGCTGAGCGCCGGCGCCAGTGCGGTCGGTGGTTCGTCAGCGAGCAGGAACAGTTTCTGGAAGTTTTCGAGCTTGCCGGCCCACGCCTCGCCCGGCAATTGCCAGGCGCTTTCGGCCGGCGGTTCGGCCTGCAGGAACGACAACTCGTAAACCACGTCCGGATGCACACGCTGGGCAACACGCAAGGCCTCCTCAGCCAGCGCAAGCGTCAGTGCTTTAGTGCTGGGCCAAATCAGGAAACCAATTCGATGGGCAGTCATGGTGGGCAATCCGAAGCGGAGAACAGTGATGAAGGCATGGGCCAATGCTAGCCCGTAAATGAACGCAAATCTTAAAACCAGCAGAGATCAAACCTGTAGGAGCTGTCGAGTGAAACGAGGCTGCGATCTTTTGACTCGAAAAATCAAGATCAAAAGATCGCAGCCTTCGGCAGCTCCTACAAGGTGCACAACGGCAGCCCTGATTACTTCAGGCTACCCGAGAGAAATTGCTGCAAACGCTCGGATTGCGGGTTCACCAGCACTTCGCGCGGGTTGCCGCTTTCTTCGACCACACCTTTGTGCAGGAACACCAACTGGTTCGACACTTCACGGGCAAAGCCCATTTCGTGGGTCACCACGACCATGGTCCGGCCTTCCTGGGCCAGGGCCTGCATGACTTTCAGCACGTCGCCGACCAGCTCCGGGTCGAGGGCGGAAGTCGGTTCGTCGAACAGCATCACTTCCGGCTCCATCGCCAGCGCACGGGCAATGGCCACGCGCTGCTGCTCGCCGCCGGACATGTGCCCAGGGTAAGCATCCTTGCGATGGGCCACGCCTACCTTGTTCAGGTAGTGCTCGGCCTTGTCGCGGGCCTCGGCCTTGGACATGCCCAGCACATGCACCGGCGCTTCCATGATGTTTTCCAGCGCGGTCATGTGCGACCACAGGTTGAAATGCTGGAACACCATCGACAGGCGCGAACGCATGCGTTGCAGCTGTTTCGGGTCGGCTGCCTTCAGCGCGCCGTCCTTGTTCGCCACCAGCTTGAGCTCTTCGTTGTTGAGCAGGATCTTGCCCGCGTGCGGCTGCTCCAGCAGGTTGATGCAGCGCAGGAAAGTACTTTTGCCGGAGCCACTGGAACCGATGATGCTGATCACATCGCCGGCTGCCGCTTTCAGGGACACGCCCTTGAGCACTTCGTGACTGCCATAGCGTTTATGCAGGTCTTGGACTTCAAGTTTGTACATGCTGTCGGTTCTCACAAAAACAGTCAGTCAGTGGTATTCAGTGCTTGCGCGGGGCCAGGTAGCCCAGCCAGCGGCGCTCGGCCATCTTGAACAGCTTCACCAGGATGAAGGTCAGGCACAGGTAGAACACGCCGGCCGTGATGTACGCCTCGAACGGCAGGTAGAACTGGGCGTTGACCGTGCGCGCGGCACCGGTGATGTCGATCAGGGTCACGATGGACGCCAGACTGGTGGTCTGCAGCATCATGATCACCTCGTTGCTGTACTGCGGCAGCGCACGGCGCAGGGCCGACGGCAGCAGGATGCGCTTGTACATCTTGACCCGCGACATGCCCATGGCCTTGGCCGCTTCGATCTCGCCGTTCGGCGTGGCGCGCAGGCTGCCGGCGATGATTTCGGCGGTGTAGGCGCTGGTGTTGATCGCGAACGCCAGGCACGCACAGAACGTTGCGCTGGACAGCCACGGCCAGAGGAAGCTTTCACGCACCGCTTCGAACTGCGCCAGACCGTAGTAGATCAAGAACAGCTGCACCAGCATCGGCGTGCCGCGGATCACATAGGTGTAGAGCCAGGCCGACATGTTGACGACCGAGTTCTTCGAGACGCGCATCAGGCCCAGCGGCAAGGCGCACAGCAAGCCGAAGAACAGCGACAGCGCGAGCAGTTTGAGGGTGGTCACCAGGCCGCCGAGGTACAGCGGCATGGCCTCCCAGATGACGTTGTAGTCGAAGATCATAGATCAGCCGCCCTTACGCCTACCGAGTAGCGCTTCTCAAGGTGACGCAATGCCAGCAACGACACACTGGTGATCACCAGGTACATCGCCGCCACTGCGAGGAAGAAGGTGAAAGGCTCGCGGGTGGCATCGGCCGCCTGCTTGGCCTTGAACATCATGTCTTGCAGACCCACCACCGAAATCAGCGCGGTAGCCTTGGTCAATACCAGCCAGTTGTTGGTGAAACCCGGAATCGCCAGACGAATCATCTGCGGCACCAACACCCGGAAGAACACCTGGAAACTGCTCATGCCGTAAGCCATGCCGGCTTCGGCCTGGCCCTTGGGGATCGCCATGAAGGCGCCACGGAAGGTTTCCGACAGGTACGCACCGAAGATGAAGCCCAGGGTGCCGATACCGGCCGCCAACGGGTTCAGGTCGATGTACTCGTCAAAGCCGAGCAGCGGTGCGACGCGGTTGAGCAGGTCCTGGCCACCGTAGAAAATCAGCAGGATCAGCACCAGGTCGGGAATACCGCGGATCACCGTGGAATACAGGTCGCCCAGCCAGGCCAGCCAGCGCACCGGCGACAGACGCAGTGCCACGCCGATCAGGCCCAGAACGATGGCCATGGCCATGGACGACAAGGCGAGCTGAAGCGTCAGCCAAGCGCCATCGAGGATGACAGCCCCGTAGCCTTTCAACATGATTCAGGTCCTCGAAAGTTGGGATGAAAAAATGGCGCAAACCTCAGAGATCCTGTTGCTTGCGCCATTTCGGACTTGTCGCTGGGACGAGTTACTTGCCGTAGATATCGAAGGCGAAGTACTTGTCCTGGATTTGCTTGTATTTGCCGTTCGCACGGATGGCCGCGATAGCATTGTTGAGTTTGTCCAGATCTTCCTTGTCGCCCTTGCGAACCGCGATGCCTACGCCGTCGCCGAAGTATTTGACGTCGGTGAACGCAGGGCCGACGAAGGCGAAACCTTTACCGGCGTCGGTTTTCAGGAAGCCGTCATCCAGAAGCGTAGCGTCTGCCACGGTGCCGTCGAGGCGGCCGGCGGCCACGTCGAGGTAAATCTCGTTCTGCGAACCGTAAGGCTTGATCTCGGCACCCAGCGGGGCCAGGACTTCGCGGGCGAAACGCTCGTGGATGGAACCACGCTGCACACCGATGTTCTTGCCCTTGAGCTCGGTCAGGCCTTCGCTGACCTGAGTGCCGGCTTTCATGACCAGGCGAGCCGGGGTGTTGTAGTACTTGTTGGTGAAGTCCACGGACTTCTTGCGATCTTCAGTGATCGACATGGACGACAGGATCGCGTCGATCTTGCGCACCTTGAGCGCAGGGATCAGACCGTCGAACTCTTGCTCGACCCACACGCACTTGACCTTCATTTCTTCACACAGCGCGTTGCCGATGTCGTAGTCGAAACCAACGATGCTGCCGTCCGGTGCCTTGGACGCGAACGGAGGGTAAGCCGCCTCGATACCGATTTTCAGAGGTTTTTCATCGGCGAAGGTTGGCAAGGACAGCACGGACAGTGCCAGGGCGCCAAGCAGCACGAGTTTCTTCATCTTGGGACTCCATCGGTAAAGGGCAAAAACGGCAGAGTGAGCAACAGCCCAATATGCGAGTGAGTGGAACCGGAAAGCAGTGCTGCGTCCTGGGAAGCGGGTGTTGAAATTCAACACGAGCAACGACGAGCGAGTGATCGGCATTCTAACGACAGGCCCGAGGCCGATATTTCTTCAATGCGACAACTAATTACAGAAGCACTGAGAAAGCCGTTTTAGCACGTTGACAGCCCTGCAAAATCATGCAAGAGCAAAAGATATTGAACCGATCTATATTGCAAATTGCGGGCCTATTATTGGCAAACCCTTCTAATCCGGCAAGCGCAGTGTAATGGCTTATTTTTTTCAAGGGCATTTAAGGACCGGATTTGAGTACCGACGTTTCCCAATGCCCCGTATTGGCGCGACACGGTTACACATTCAGTAACCTGAAAGAACGCAGGTAACAGTAGGAAACCGCCCACAGAGGAAGCCGATAATTATTGGTTGAAGATCAAATGATCGCAGCCTTCGGCAGCTCCTACAGAGGAACGCGATTCATGTAGGAGCTGCCGAAGGCTGCGATCTTTTGATCTTCAAAAACAAAAGCCCCGCCAGGCTCAACACCTGACAGGGCTTTCAGTGACTCAGAACCCGCGCTTACGCGACATTCATCGTCTTGTGCGTATCAATCAAATGTTGCACCACACTCGGATCAGCCAGGGTGGAAATATCACCCAACCCATCGTACTCAGCCGTCGCAATCTTGCGCAGAATCCGGCGCATGATCTTGCCCGAACGAGTCTTTGGCAGCCCCGGCGCCCACTGGATCACATCCGGCGAAGCAATCGGACCGATCTCCTTGCGCACCCAGTTTTTCAGTTCCAGGCGCAGCTGCTCGCTCGGCTCTTCACCGTTTTTAAGAGTGACATAAACATAAATGCCCTGCCCCTTGATGTCGTGCGGCACACCGACCACTGCGGCTTCGGCGACTTTCGGGTGAGCGACCATCGCGCTTTCGATCTCGGCGGTGCCCATGCGGTGGCCGGATACGTTGAGCACGTCGTCCACGCGACCGGTGATCCAGTAGTAACCGTCAGCGTCACGACGCGCACCGTCACCGGTGAAGTACATGCCGCGGAAGGTCTTGAAGTAAGTGTCGACGAAGCGGTCATGGTCGCCAAACAGCGTACGTGCCTGGCCTGGCCAGGAATCGAGAATCACCAGGTTGCCCTCGGCCTCGCCTTCGACGATGTTGCCCAGGTTGTCCACCAGGGCCGGCACCACGCCGAAGAACGGACGCGCCGCAGAGCCGGGCTTGAGCGCGTGCGCCCCCGGTAGCGGGCTCATCATGTTGCCGCCGGTCTCGGTCTGCCACCAGGTATCGACGATCGGGCAACGGGACTTGCCGACATTCTTGTAGTACCAGTCCCAGGCTTCCGGGTTGATCGGCTCGCCCACCGAACCCAACAGGCGCAGGCTGCTGCCATCGGCGCCTTCAACAGCGGCGGTGCCCGAAGCCATCATGGCGCGGATCGCGGTCGGTGCGGTGTAGAGGATGTTGACCTTGTGCTTGTCGACGATCTTCGCCACCCGGGTGATGTCCGGGTAGTTCGGCACGCCTTCGAACAGCAGCGTGGTCGCGCCGTTGGCCAGCGGGCCGTAGACGATGTAACTGTGGCCGGTGACCCAGCCGACGTCGGCGGTGCACCAGTAGATTTCACCCGGGCGGTAGTCGAACACGCGCTCGTGGGTCATGGCTGCGTACAGCAGATAGCCGCCAGTGGTGTGTTGCACGCCTTTCGGCTTGCCGGTGGAACCCGAGGTGTAAAGGATGAACAGCGCTTCTTCGGCGCCCATCTCTTTCGGCGCGCACACGGTGCCCGCCACTTTCATCAGGTCCTCGAACCAGATGTCGCGATGCTGGTTCCACTTGATGTCGCCGCCGGTGCGCTTGCACACGATGACTTTCTGGATGCTGCTGGTTTCCGGGTTGGTCAGCGCGTCGTCGACGTTGGCCTTGAGCGGGATCTTCTTGCCGGCACGAATGCCTTCGTCGGCCGTGATCACCACTTTGGATTTGCAGTCGATGATACGACCGGCCAGGGCTTCCGGCGAGAAACCGCCGAACACCACCGAGTGAATCGCGCCGATCCGGGTACAGGCCAGCATGGCGACCACGGCTTCGGGGATCATCGGCATATAGATAGTCACCACGTCGCCGCGGTGTACGTCCTGGCCACGCAGGGCGTTGGCGAACTTGCACACTTGCTCGTGCAGTTCGCGGTAAGTGATGTTGCGGCTTTCGGCAGGGTCATCGCCTTCCCAGATGATCGCGACCTGATCACCGCGCTCGGCCAGATGACGGTCGAGGCAGTTGTAGGAAACGTTCAGGGTGCCGTCGGCGAACCATTTGATGTCGACATGGTGATCGTCGAAGGAAGTCTGCTTCACCGTGGTGAAAGGCTTGATCCAGTCGAGGCGCTTGGCTTGCTCGCGCCAGAAGCCGTCCGGGTTGACGACCGACTGCTGGTACATGGCCTTGTAGGTCGCCTCGTCGGTCAGCGTGTTAGCCAGAACCTCGGGACGAACGGGATACAGGGAAGCCGCACTCATCTTTCTTACCTCGGTGGAATAGTTGTTTTTGTATGACCCTGTTTTAGCCGGGCCGGGGCTATAGAACCATTCGACGATGGTAGTAACAAGCCCCTACAAAATGTCGTAAATAGGTCCCCAGCCTGCCAAACCGCAGACGTTTCGTCGTCCCCCAAACGAGGTAGGAGCTGCCGCAGGCTGCGATCTTTTGACCTTGCTCTTAAAAAACGGGATCAAAAGATCGCAGCCTGCGCCAGCTCCTACACAGGGCGAAATTACCCAGTTTTCGGGGATTGTTACGAAATACGTCAAAAGTGTTTATCAAATCCACGGCTATATGGACGAGGCGCGTACACCTAAAATCAGCCACGCCAACAAGGCAACCTGATTAACCCAGTTGCAGCCCCCACGAAGGCAGTTAATCAAAACCCTGATACCGAATCTCCACGCGCAATCCCAACAAGATTGCGTGCCCCCTTTCGACCTCCAAAAGGTAAATCCGAAATGAAAGCTTTATTAGTTCTGGCCCTCAGCAGTCTGTGCGCAACCGCCATGGCAAACGAGGTCCCGGCTGATGTCGCGCAGCAACAACCGGCAATAGAGGAATACACCTACTCCACCCATCTGGACATCGCCAAAGTGATCTCCATGAGCGAAGCGCCGAACGTGTGTGAAGTTGTACCGATGAAAATGGAATACGAAGACTCTCACGGCCAACGACACATCCTGCGTTACAGCGCCATGGGCAACGGCTGCTCTAACGGCTGACCTCCTGCTTCACCCCCAATAAGGTTCGAGCCACCCGCCGCGATCAGGCAGATGAAGCGTCGAACCTTAATGATCGATTAGTTCGATTGTTTTAAGCATTTATTTGCGCTTTTTAATCGAAATAGTCGGCGTAGTATTGAATGCAACCCAAGACAAACAACACCTTCGAAACTGGAGTAACGACCATGAAAACCCAACTGATCCTCGCCCTGACCCTCTCCGTACTGGCTGCCAACACCTTCGCCGCCGATGGTTACGACCGCACCGGCTCGGCGGCTTACACCACTGAAGCCTCTGTCGCTTCCGACGGTTCTGACCACACCGGCGCTGCCCGCCTCGCCGCCGATGGTGCCGATCACGTTGGTGCAGGCAAACTGGCTTCCGATGGCGCTGACCACACCGGTGCCGGCCGCCTCGCCGCCGATGGTGCTGATCACGTCGGTGCCGCTCGCCTGAGCTGATCCGCCAGCGTGACTTCACAGCCCGACTTCGGTCGGGCTTAGTTGTGTCTGGAGCCTGAGAAAACCCCACCGAAACACAAGATGTAGTGAAAAAAGCCTTTTTTGGTTATTTCTTGAACAAAAATAATCCGGGGCAAAAAATCAGGAAAAAAAATCTTCCCTCGCCAACGCCCTTCAAAGCCCTGTAAACCCTCACTCCAACCGAAAAACGGCCCCCGTCGACCGATCCGTGAGCCATTTCGCCGCACCACAGCACGCAAAACTTCCCTATAATGCGGCCTTAAACGGGCCTGCAATATTCCCTTACAGGGACGAAAAGCCAGTCTGAAGCCCCGCACATGCGATCAACGCTTGCTGCGCCCATCAGTGGCTCTCGGAACCCCGTACAAAATTCTGTTTGATGCCTGCGTATAGCTGCCGCAAAAAACGATTCCTTTAGATCCAACGCGGCCAGTAAGGCCGTGTGAAAAACCGACCATCCAATTTCACACGGGCACACTGGCCCTCACGCAGGAGACGACACGTCATGCTGAGCTGGGACGAATTCGACAAAGAAGACACGGAAGTAGCAGTCAAGAGCGCCAACGCTGGCCACGCCACCGAAGCCAACATGGACCGTCTCGACAGCGCCGGCGGTGCCGCCGCCCTGGAAGCCCGTGCCGTGACCGCCGCTGACTCCGCCGCCGTTGCCCGCGCCAAAGCCGCCCTGGACTCCCTCGACGTCGCCGAAGGCCTCGCCGAACTCGAAGGCGCCTCCGCTCGTGTCGCCGTAGACGAAAAGCGCATGATCAACTGCCGCGCCGACCTCAACCAACTCGTACCCTTCAAGTACGACTGGGCCTGGCAGAAGTACCTGGACGGCTGCGCAAACCACTGGATGCCGCAAGAAGTCAACATGACCGCCGACATCGCCCTCTGGAAAAACCCGGAAGGCCTGACCGACGACGAGCGCCGCATCGTGATGCGCAACCTCGGCTTCTTCTCCACCGCCGACTCCCTGGTTGCCAACAACCTGGTCCTGGCCGTGTACCGCCTGATCACCAACCCGGAATGCCGCCAGTACATCCTGCGCCAGGCCTTCGAAGAGGCGATCCACACCCACGCCTACCAGTACTGCATCGAATCGCTGGCCATGGATGAAGGCGAAATCTTCAACATGTACCACGAGATCCCGTCGGTCGCGAAAAAAGCCACCTGGGGCCTGAAATACACCCGCTCGATCTCCGATCCGAAGTTCGAAACCGGCACCGTCGAAACCGACAAAGAACTGCTGCGCAACCTGATCGCCTACTACTGCGTCCTGGAAGGCATCTTCTTCTACTGCGGCTTCACCCAGATCCTCTCAATGGGCCGCCGCAACAAAATGACCGGCGTCGCCGAGCAGTTCCAGTACATCCTGCGCGACGAATCCATGCACCTGAACTTCGGCATCGACGTGATCAACCAGATCAAAATCGAAAACCCGCATTTGTGGGATGCCGAGATGAAGGAAGAAGCTTCGCAGATGATTCTGCAAGGCACTCAGCTGGAGATCGAATACGCGCGTGACACCATGCCTCGCGGCGTGCTGGGCATGAACGCGGCGATGATGGAGGACTACCTGAAGTTCATCGCTAACCGTCGCCTGTCGCAGATTGGGTTGAAGGAAGAGTATCCGGGGACGACTAACCCGTTCCCTTGGATGAGCGAGATTATGGACTTGAAGAAAGAGAAGAATTTCTTTGAGACGCGGGTTATTGAGTATCAGACTGGTGGGGCTTTGAGCTGGGATTGATTCCAGAGCTTGCCGTGATTTGACGACTTGAGTCGACGAATCGAATACCAAAAAGCCCCGATCTGATCGGGGCTTTTTTATGGAGTAAGAAAACTCTTACTCGCAATATCAGTAGTAGCTAAATCTCCTACATGTATTCCAGCACCTTCTGTATTGAGGGCCATTCCAAGCGGCCCTAAGCTCTACTGCAGGTGCCTAAGAAACGCCCAACGTAGAAAGCTAGCCAATTGCACAGACGAGCAGTCACCCTTGGTGATTTATCGTACGGCTGTGTGAGGCTTTTGCTCGTTGGAGCTTCTTATGTCCACTCTACGTTGGGGTCAGGCCCGCCAAAGTCCAAACGTAGAGGTAATGGATATGCCTGAACACAACCTTCTCATCACTCTCCGAACCATGGAGATCGGTCATGTCTGATCTCTTTTCTGTAACAGTCTTCACCCGCCACAACCTCCCTCTCCACGCCCTCCTCCTCGAAAACCAACCGTGGTTCTGCGCCCGCGATATCGGCCGCTTGATGGGTTTCCATCTGAGTGAGCGCATGGTCAACAAACTAGACAAAGACCAGCACCGCACGTTGTGGATTGAGTATTACCGGCAACCGGAAAAGCAGTTGATGCTTAGTGAGTCCGGTGTGTACGCGCTGCTGGTCTATCACTACGCACCAGGAAATCGGTTGCTGCGAGAGTGGATCACTCATCAAGTGGTGCCGACCTTACGTGATGCGGAGCAGTCGGGTAATTCGGATCGACCGATGTTGAGTTTGTTGGATTGGCCGGAGATGTCGCTGAGTCTGCTGCATTGGCGGGATGAGCCGTGGATTCGATTGCGGGATATGCCTTGTTTACTGCTGGGCCAGCAGCAAACGTCTTGGTGGCGGAAGGTTTCGCAGTTTTTTCTGTTTTAACAGGCTGTCGCAAAAAGGGTGCAACCTTCTGCACCCTATATTGATTTGGCCCGCAGAACATCCAATCGACTAACCACTGGCCGTCTGTAACCACTGAGATTGCAGCGGTAATCCCTCAGGCCCACCCATCAAGATGCCCTGTTCCAAATCAAATGGCAGCACCCAGAGCTTAAGTTGTGGTGCGAACTCGAACACCTGTAATGGGGCATCAAACGCAGCTTGCCTTGGGTAGATCAGCACCAACTCCCCATCACCCGATAGATATTTATGACCATAGGCGAACAACTGATAAAAATCTGATTGCTTCAATCCGTAGTTTTTATACTCTCCCGATGAACTCAGCCGCTTCCACTTTGTGTCGAGCACCCAGCTTTTCTGCTGATGGTGGATCATCAGGTCCGGCCGCAGCTGAAAGAAGTTTTCATCCCTATGCTTACACAGGTGTTCGCTGCGGGTTTGGGTGAACAGTCGCGCATCGTGCAGCAGATCCCTATTTAGGCTCGCAGCTACATAACGCTCAAATAGCTTTTCCATAGGGAATAACAAGCTCATGCCGTGCCAATCCCCAGCGACCGCCAAAGGCATCTGTTGTTTGATGATCAGCTCGCACCATGGTTTCACCGGTACGTAGTGCGCCATCAGTCGCTCGTTACTCCACAGTTTGAAGTCCTGATGCACGTTGCGGCTTGTAGGCACCTCTAACAATACGGTTCTTAACTCATGAGCCAGTCGCCAGTTACCAGCATCTTTTGTTGTTTTACAGACCTGATCTAACACGAATTTGATTAAGCGATTCTCTGGTCGGTCGGGCAAATAAATATCATGTCGTATCTGGAAATGGTGTTGTCGACCAGGGGGTTGGCGCATTTGCTTGACCACATCTAACTGACCACGAAGGAATCGCTGTTCCTCCTCCACTCGCTGGTAGTCAAAGCGTAGGCCTCGATTGATCAAGTGATCCAGAGCCAGTAAGAATCGGCCCATGACCCATTCGCTCAACGGCGCATCGAAACTCTGAAGATCCGCCGCACCGACTTCACGGGTGGGTAAATCTAAGGAAGCTTGGATCATGCGCCTCAGCAACGCTCTGCTCTGCTTGATGCAATCCTCTCGCTCGAAATGCTTGGGAAGAATTTCAAGGCGCGTACCACAGGGGGTTTCCAATACGCCGACGTAGTTGTCGAGCTTGAGCAAACAACGACTCTCAAGCTGAACCAGCGCAGCCCCAGCGCTGCTGAAAGAAGCATTTAATTTGCACAACCAATCGAAGGCGGAAACTGATACTTGAGCGATATCCAGCGTCGGCACAGCGACGTAATCTGTCGTCAGCCTCGCGTATTCGCGAACCGTGATGACGGGTTTCACGCCGTCACGCCTTTTTCAAGCTGATGAATCTGGATGTCACCTTTTTCAGTTTCAATAGCATCTTGCAGCTGTGGAAGCACTGTTTGGTGATCTATGACACCCCAATAAGACTCGATCCGGGAAAAGGCCTCTTCGTTGATCAGCCATCGATTATTTTGGTTGTTGAGCACCACTTGATCGCCAAACAGCGAATCGGGCTTGAATGGCGGCTGTTCGATAAAGCAATTTTCAGGGGCCTTGCGATGATCATTGAACACCCACTGAATCCGCTGCCAATCTTCGAAAAAATACTCTTGCAGCAGCGGGAGAACTTGCTCGCGAAAGATTTGCCTCAATCGTTCCAGCGTACGGTCGCTGTCTAGCGGCATAAAGTACGCGTGTCCTAGGCAATGATCTCGATCTAGCAGCATTTCGATTCGCTGATTCATCACTCTCAGAAGCTTGGCAATATTGAGCTCGCCCACGGTAATGTGTTCCAACAGCTCAGGCTTAGGCGGCATTTCGCGGAAAGTGAAGCGACGACGTAAAGCGATATCAAGACCGGCCAACGAACGATCAGCAGTGTTCATCGTGCCAATGAGATAGACATTGTTCGGTACACTGAAATGCTTTTTCGAATACGGCAGCGTCACTTTCAAAGCCTCGTCAGCCCCGGCACGCTTGGACGGTTCGATTAGCGTGATCAGTTCACCGAAGATCCGAGAAATATTGCCGCGATTTACTTCATCGATGATGAGTACATGAGCATTGCAAGGTTGAGTTTTTGGCTCAACCTCAGCGCCTTTGGATCGCCCATCCAATATACGCGCCACCAAATGCGGCAAAACATTGTTGTAGCCATTGATGAGATACGGCTCCAACATAGTCTCTGGCACCTTGTCAAAAACCTGCTTGTTGCGAATATCTGCGACAGTTAAACGTCCTGCGCGCACATATTCAGCAAGCGTGTTGAGCATGTTCATGCCAATCGGCAACTCTTTACCGTTGGGCTTAACCAAGTTGAGCAACTCTGTGGATGAACTTGTGACTACGTATCCCGAACCAAAGGTTTCGCCCCTAATAAAGAGAGCACCATGTCTCACTTCCGCTGCGGGCGCTTGTTGAGTCACTTGGGCAGTGGTACATAATTTTTTGAATACACCATCAACAACTTCATAGCGCAATTGCCCGTCGTCTCCGCTTTCCGCGCGTAGGCCTTCAACGAAATCTTCGTAGCTGAAGCTTTGATGAAACGTGACGAACTCGACATATCCGTCTGCGGCTAGCTCATCGAAGCGCTTTTTCAGCGCAGCCCGATTTTCTTTGTTGGTCTGAAGAAACTCAGGGGCAAGGATTTCTAGCGCTGCCTCGATGGTGGCGAAAGTCTTCCCAGTACCGGGGGGGCCAAACAAAATCTGGTTGAGTGCAGGCGAGGTCATCGAGTCGCTTTCCTTGGCTACATGAGCAAAAAATGGGCATCGCGTGGTGGCGGCTCGATCAAAGTCGGTAGGAGTTATAGGAACCAAAACCCGACCATGGAAACAGGCTACAGCCGCAGGAGATTAATCCTACAACGGTAACCACATTGCTATCACGGGTAAAGCAGTACAGAGAGACGAGGCTACGGAGATTAGAAGCACTTAACCGCCGATCATCAAATAGTCGTTCTGCGGAGCGAAGTCCACTTAGGGACTCGGTGGCGGACTTTGTTTATGCGACATATTCACCTACGCCATCGCGAGCAAGCTCGCTCCCACAGGGGGTCTGCGGCTGGCTTGGGAACGTCGGTGTTATCAGGGCCGTAGAATTTCCTGCGGCCCTTTTCTTTGCCCGCAACAAGGCTAAAATCTCACCTCCCCAACCCACTAATCCGCCAAGGGCACACCGCCGCCCTAACCCCACTAGGCCCGACAATCTCCGGCGTCTGCCCCAACGACCTCGCACTCAACACACTCCCCACCCGCTCAATCAACTGATCAAACCCCAACGTCGCATCCTCCTGATGCAATTTCCGCAGTTGTTCGACCAGGGCGTAGGTAAAGGCGCCATAGCTGTTCGATCCCACCTCATACTCATTGGCCTTTTCGTTTTCCCGCGCGGCGTAGAGCATCAGCGGCATATAGGGCCCATGGTGACCATAGAGTTTGCCTTGGCGCAGCAGTTGGGCTTTTTTCTCGGGGCGAAGGCCCGTGGCGGCGCCTTGGGTGGTGCGGGTACGGGTGAGGCCGCGGGTTTTGTTGTCTTGTTCGCTGAAGTCGCGGCGGTCGGTGTCGACGGCGTAGACCCGGCGGTCCCAGTCTCCGGCGTAGGGGTCCCAGCGCAGCATGCGGTGGCGGATGTCGCTGGGTGGGGTGATGCCGCGCACGCGGCCGTTGCCGCGGGTCATGCCGCCGGCGTAGCAGCAGTCGAACATGACGGTGAGTTTGGCGCCGTGGCCGTCCGGGTCGAATGGCAGGTGGCTGTAGAACTGGCGGAACAGTTTGTCGGTGAAGTGGGTGCTTTCGTCGTCCCAGTCGAAGTCGTGGAGCACCAGGGTTTCGTCCATGCAGTCGGCTTCGCCGCTGCTGCTGTAGACCGGCAGCTGGGTGCCGTGGCCGGAGTAGAACAACACGCGCTCGTCGCCGGCGCGGGCGCCTTCCACCAGCCATTCGAGGCGCTCGACGAAGTTGGCCCGGGTCGCTCGGGCGTCGTGCAGCAAACGGATGTCGCCGGCGTCGTAACCGCTTTCCTGGAGCATGCGGCTGATCAGGTAGGTGTCGTTGATGCAGCCGTCGAGGCGTGCGCTCGGGTCGAGGTAATCGTTGATGCCGACCACCAGCGCGCGGCGTTTGCGCTGGCCGCTGCGGGACAGGAACGCCGGCACTTCAAGTGCCCGTGCGGCCACCACATCGCGGGCCAGTTGCGGCCAGAGGTCAGTCTGGCTAGTGGGTGACGACAAGTAGGCCTGGGCGGCGTGATTGAGGTCGAGCAGGTCATCGCGCAATGGCAAGGTGAATTCGGTTTGCAGGTCGACTCGCGCGGAATCCGGTGAGGTGATTGGCCGGGTCAGCAAGCCGTCGTTGGGGTTATGGAGGTGGAACCAGCGGCGGATGCCTCGGCCGTTTTCGCTCAGGCGCGGGACTCGCCCACCCCATACTTCGCGCATCACCAGCGGCAATGCGATCGGTGAGCCGAAGCTGACGAACACTCGGCCATCGATGCGCTTGAGCGCCGCCCCCTTTTTCGCCACCGAACGGCGCAGGGCGTCGTAGCCGATCAGGCTGCCCAGGCCTTGGGCGAAGATGATCTGCGGATTGAATGCCTCGATCTTTGCGAGCAGATGTTGAGTCAACTCAGTGCGTAACTCGGCGTCCTCGATCCATTGCACGAGGGCGCCCACCGTGGTGCGTAACATCTGGTTGACCGGCAGGCCCCAACTGCCGAAATTCTCATCGGCCTTGCCCCTGGCGTCGGCCCTCAGCATCGCCAGGCCTCGGGTGATCTGGGCGAAGTCCGGTCCTTCCTTGAGTTGCTCATCGAAAGAAAGAAAGTCGATGTCCTGGTCATCGATGAGGCGCCCGCTCTGTGCCAGTTGAGTACGGATCAAGGTGCGCCATTGCTCCTGCCAGTTCGCATCGATACCGCCCTGCCCGCCTGCTGCCCGGCTGAACCCGACACCAGGCAGGCACAGGACGCGCAGCCGTGCTAGCGCGACCTCCAATCCCGGCTCGACCAAGGCTTTGCTGGCCGGCGTCGCAACCGGAGGCACCGTTTGCCCTTGGGCGGTGACCATCAAATCCTGCAGGCGCCGCAGTTTCGCCTCCAGGCTGTCAGCGCTGGGTGCGGCAGGCGTGAGTGCCGCCTGACCCGGATCAGCCAAGGCTCGGCTGCGATTGCCGAGAAAACCGCTGACCCATTGCGCGCTGCTCTTCCAGATCTGCTCTGGATCAAGGCCGTCTAGGTAACCGGTGGTGCTGTCCACCACCTGTCGGCTTTGAGTCGCCAGTTCGGACTCGATCAAGGGCAACCCAGCGCGACTCGGCACTACGGTGGCCGCCAATTTTGGCGCAGCCGTTACGCCCGGTGCAGCGCGCCAGATGGGTGCATTGCCGAAGTGCTGTGCCGCGGCCACCCGTGGGCCGAGGGCGCTACGCGGCAATTTGAAGTGATCGCAAAGAAACGCCAGCAAACTGGTGTGATCGTAGTGCTGCGCCTGGACGTCACTCGTCCAGGGGATCAAACCCGGCTTGAGCCACGGCGAAGCCAGGATCGCCGGTACACGCACGCCGAGGCGGGTGAAGGGGTTCTTCCAGGGGACATCGACCGTTGAACCGGTCGCCACGCAAGTCGGTGGCACCACGTGGTCATGGAAACCACCATGTTCGTCGTACAGCAGCACGAACAGGGTTTTATTCCAGACAGCGGTATTGGCCGACAAGGCGTTGAACACCTCACCGACAAACTGATCGCCAAAGCGCAGGTCCTCAGGTGGATGATGGGACACGTTTGGCCCGAGCTTACCGTTGAGCAGGCCATAGCTCGGCTCGATCCAGGACAGTTCGGGGAGTTTGTTGCCGGCGACGTCCGACTTGAAGTCGTCGATGCTCAGGTGCTGCAATCCCCCCTTGACCAGCGCCGCCAGCGGCACGGCGCCGTCGGAGTAAATGCGTGCGTCGTGGCCGTTGTTGCGCAGCAGCGAAAAAATGCTCTCGCCGCCAAACTGTGCGATCAGGCTTTTGATGCCGGCCAGTACCGTGCCGGTGGAGGGCATCAGCAGATGACCATTGCAACTGCCGAGCATGGAAAAAAAACGGTTCGGCCAGGTTGGGCCCGGGACCGAGGAAAACCAGCGGTCGCACACGGTGAAATTGCGCGCCAGCCCGTGGATGGCCGGCAGCGTATCCTTCGCGGGCGTAGCGCCGAACGGGATGTAGTTCATTGCCCGCTGGGCCATGGATTGCGACCAGGTTTTGTACACTTTCAGGTCGGTGCGGGCCTTGTCGTAGGCGTCCTGGGCAAAACCCTTGAGCGTGGGGTTGGCCGGGCTGGTCTTAAAGGAGACGCCCAGTTGTTTCTCTACATTGACGAACTCGTGGCCAAGGTCGAAACCCTCACTGTTGCCCGGCGGCAGCGCCGGAGGCAGAGGGGGCGGCGGCGCCCACAGGCTGTAGTTCTCCGGAAACTCCGAGGCCTGGGTGATCACCGTCGAATTGCCATTGGCCAGCTTCAGCGGGTTGGTGCTGGGCGCCTTGCGGTTGATACCGTCACACGCGGGATTGATGCTTGTGTAATCCCCCAGCAAATGGTCGAACGAACGGTTTTCCATCATCAATACGACAACGTGCTCAATCCCGGCGGGCCAGTTGTTCGGCATGGTGCGCTCCTTGCTGTGAAGTCTCGATTTCGACCTCTCGGGTTTCACGGCAATCAAGGCTTGGACGGCTGGACAGTCCGCTTGGCCCGGCACTTGCCCATGAGGCATGCGGCGATTCGATATGCCAGACAACGCTAGTCAGACGATGAGGGCTTGTCCAATAACGGGCGAGGGTTGAGGCGACGAACGTGAATCAACAAGTGATCTATCACAGGCCAAACTTTCGTCTTCAACCGACCAGGCTCGCGCAAGCGAGCGGTATCGACATGAGGGAGCAGATCAACATAAGGCGTGGCGATTAACGATCACAACCTTATCGCCCTGACATGCGCGTTCCGCGAGTTGGGAGTTGGCTTCGCGCATATTTACTTGTTCCTGCTCAGTTATATGGCACCTCCACAGAGATAGCCAATGTAGCTGAAACCTAAGATTTCAAAAGGTAAGGCGCTAATTCAATCGACGTAAAAATAACTTTGAATCCCCATACTGCAGCTGAAAAATGTCCGGATCGGACGAGTAACGCCGTCGCACTTTACTCGAATCGCCATGGTCTGCTGCCCGCACAAAAACAAATGCACCGAACAAATCGGAGCGCTTTTTTTCATCACCATCAGAACGCTTTCGCACAGCCTGAAACGCTGAACTCTTTTGTGCTCATAGTAAAATCAGAAACTTCCTACAAGCAAGAAAGTTGACTCCCCTCACCAAAATTAATACCTTCTTTCGCACTCCTTTGGGAAAGCGCCGCCGCCAACCATTTCGCATCAACATTAACTCACAACAAAAACAAAAAAATGCAATTCGAGTGATGCGCAAAATACCAAGCCACTTAATTCAATTCGACCGCCCGACACATTCACTAATCTATTTTAAATCCAAGCAAAACTCAGCCACTTATTTTTCATGCCTACCCACAAACTTGAGGGACCGACTTCTTTTGTTAAAAAACAACAATACAATCAAGAGAAATACCAAAACAATGTGCCTAGGGGCATGAACTGGAGCAGTGGGGCATACCGTCTTATGCAAACTTCGGGAAATTTTCAAATTAAGAAAAATTTACACAATGACATCAACCATCAATTTCACGGGCCGACATCATGGTAACTTTAGTCAAAAAAATAATTCTTACCAACCAAGAAAAACAACAGATTCGTGGCCTACTCAATGAGATCATCCAAGTCCCTGCGATGACGAGCCAGTACAACTTCATCGAAAAGGCAGCCTTGTACGCTCAGGAACTTCCGCGAAGAATCCGCCAGGAATTCTATAGTTTCAAGCGCAACGAGGAACTTGCGGCACTCTTGATTTCCGGCAATCCTGTGCTTCTTGATGGCGCAGGTCCAAGTCCCTCAAAATATATTGAGCTAGATAATGACTACCGCTTAAATGACGCCAAAATTTTGCATGGATTATATGGATCACTGCTTGGCGAGGGAGTCGGGTTTACTTCGCAACGCTGTGGCAGCATTTATAACAATATTATTCCACTTAAAGAACTTAGCAACATTTCAAACTCGAGTAGCGGATCTGCCCTCGACTTTGGATTTCACGTGGAAGATGCTTTTCACCCCGCACGTGCCGAATACTTGGGACTCGTCTGCATGCGTAATAATGAACGTGCTGCGACCACTATTTCGTGCATTGATGGCATAAAACTTAGTGCAGAGGAGAAGCAAATACTATTTGAACCGAGGTTTAAAATTTCTCACAATCCGATCCATAGCACTACTGACATAGTAGAAGAAATCTCCCAGCCCATCTTATTCGGTCACAGCAACGCGCCATATGTCAAGATTAATGCTGCCGCATTAAATATTGATGAGTATGATGGCATAGAGCGTCAAGCTTTAGAAAAACTTCTACGTCACTTTGCAGAGAACCGCAATGCGGTCATGCTCGAAGCTACGGATTGCTTTTTCATAGATAATTACCGTTGCGTCCACGCACGAGACTCATTCAAGGCAAACTACGGCGACGGTGCTCGATGGCTCGCAAGAGTAGTTTTCGCTTCGAGCCTGAGAAAATCGCGCGAAATGCGAAGCTCGGTAGAAACTCGCGCTATCAATGCGTAAGAGGAATGTCGATGGACGCCCACAACTCAACATTAGCAACCACCCCGAAATTCTGGCTAGGCGACGAGACGGCGTTTGATGGTGCGCAGCTTATCAACTCTAATCGCCCGATTGTCGTGTTCGATTCAGGTGTGGGTGGCTTAACAGTAGCACGGCAACTGGAAAAGTTACTTCCCGACGCAAACATTCTATATGTAGCGGATAACGATTGGTTCCCTTACGGTAACAAGACTGGATCTGCGGTAGCTCAACGGGTCCAACAGTTGTTCGATGAGCTTCATACGCAGGTAAGCCCCTCAGCGATAGTCGTAGCGTGCAATACAGCTTCAATAGCGATAATAGAGAACGGCCTCGACCAGTTTAGGCACAATTGCTTTTTGGTCACGCCACCGATAGATGAAGCGCTTGAAACCTCCGAGAACAAAAATATTGTTTTGCTTGCTACTCCCAGCACGCTTGAAAGCAGACACATCATTCAGGAGATAACCAAAGCTAAAATGCACGCAAGAATATGGCCAATCGCGACCCAAGCGCTAGTAACACTATCTGAGACTAAACTAGCAGGAGAGGACACAAATTTCGATGACTTTGCTGAACTGATCGATAATCACCTTACAAAAGAGCAGCGATTATCAGTCGACACAGTTATTCTAGGCTGCACTCACTTCCCTCACTTGATCGATGACTTACGCAAGATCTTTCCAACTGCTGAAAACTGGATTGATCCCGCCAAAAAGCTTGCTTCGCAGGTAGCATCTTTAACGACAAAAAAATCAGAACCCATTAATTCCCCATTTAAAATCACCACATTCACAAGCAAGCACGGACTGACCAAATACCACAAGGTATTTTCGAATAATGGATTCGGTATAAGGCCACCCATCAATAGAGATACAATTCTACAACAAAATTAGCCATCTTAGCATTTAGTCACATTGCACCGCACTGTTCTCTACGTAACTAGGCTCAGTACATTTTACTTTTTACGCAGTATAGCCCTACCCAGTCTTTTCAAGAATGGAGATCAAGTATATGAATTTTTTTACCAAGGAGTATCGGTGGGTAATTTTAACTGTAGCCACTTTAGCTCAAGCGTGCGCCTGCTTCTTTGTACAAGGATTTGGAGCCATTGCAATACATGTAAAAACTGAAATGGCCCTGAGTAACTGGCAGATAGGAATACTAGTATCAGCAGCACAACTCATCCCTCTTATTGGACTTTTGGTCGCTGGCGAGTTGCTGGACAAGTACAGCGAACGGTTTGTTGTAGGAATGGGAACAGTGATCGTCGGAGTCGCATTGTGCGGAGCAGCGCTGGTTACTTCTTATATAGAGTTACTTATACTTCTTACAATATTGGGCGTTGGGTACAGCACCGCTCAGCCTGGAGGAAGCAAATCAGTATCCAATTGGTTTGCAGGTAATCAGTTAGGATTCGCAATGGGAATCCGACAAGCTGGATTACCACTTGGCGGCGCAATGGCAGCACTACTGCTTCCATTTATTGCTACCCGCTACTCGGTTCAAGCAGCCTTCCTAACCGGAGGTATGGTCGCCTTGTTTGGCGCTACTTTATTTATGCTGCTATATAAGTCTCCTGAGCGACAACACTGCCCCCCAAAAAAACAAGTCGACTTAAGGTCCGCGATTGCATCACGTTTTTTGATGGCAAAGGACCCATCCATGAGAAACATTATGCTGTCGGGTGCCAGCCTTACCGCTTCGCAGTACGCCATCTCAGTCTTTCTAGTCTTGTACCTTCATACTTCGCTTGGACTTGATAGCTTCGTTGCGACAACGATGTTATTTGTAGTGCTTGGGGCAGGCATAACTGGAAGAATTATACTTGCAGCTTGGAGCGACCGCTGCAAGGCTGGTAGATACTACCCTGTGTTGATTTGTTTGGGTGCAGTTACTGTATTTTTAACACTACTGCCACTTTTGGAGACCAAAAATCTGGCGATCGTCAGTGTATTTATGGCTCTGACTGGATTTTTCGCATACGGGTGGTATGGCCCTTGGGTGGCTTATGTAGCCGAGACCGCTCCTGCTGATCGCAAGGGCTTCGCGCTTGGAATGGCTATGACCGCTAATCAGATTTCCGTCGTATTGGTGCCACCAATTATTGGTCTGTCGAAAGACAGCTTCGGAACCTTTGCTTATGGCTGGGGGGTATTGGCAATAATCTCTGCCATTGTGTTGTTTATTACCAGCAAGAGAAAAAAGGAAATAGTAATGGCCTCTGGATAGTTTTGTTTAACACTCGCATTCCACTGAAGATCGATGCACGGCGCATTACAACAGGTTCGAGTATCTATAGGACAATAAGGAGCTAATTTTCTGGGGCAAGATCGAGGGGCACGCGCCGAGCTTTCGTATCAATTCCGAACAGAAGGTCTGGTTCAAGCAAGCAGATCAAGTGAAGAAGAAGCTTTTAACGGTCAGCGGAGTGTGTCTGATCCGTTTGAAAAGTCGAGCAAGCCGTTTCTTGAGGTTCATCTCGTTAAACATTTGGCATAGGAAGGTTCAGACCGTCCAAGCAACGCTATAGCGCTATGCCAGAACTGTCATCAACGTTGTCACAATTCAAGTGATCGGGATGAGTTCACTGCTTCGCTTTACAAAAGAGTTGAACGGTTGATTCCCGAATAGTCGGGCATGCTGGATTCTGTGGCGAGGGAGCTTGTCGGATCGCCGCACCGTCCCGTTCGGCTGCGGAGCAGTCGCCCAGCGAGTTACGTGCTCTGCCTGATTAACCGCGTTTGCTGAGTTTGGGGCCGCTTCGCAGCCCAGCGGGAGCAAGCTCCCTCGCCACAATAAGGTGTTTGTCTGCCAAATCCGTGCAAGGGCTGCCAACCAGGCTCAATGCCCCACCTTCCCTCCTTCATCCCCTTCCACATAATCCACCCGATAATTCGCCACATAACTATCCACAGCCGTCCCGATCGTAGGAA
Source organism: Pseudomonas sp. IT-P4 (assembly GCF_949767755.1). Lineage (NCBI taxonomy): Bacteria > Pseudomonadati > Pseudomonadota > Gammaproteobacteria > Pseudomonadales > Pseudomonadaceae > Pseudomonas > Pseudomonas sp. IT-P4. Next base: position 44,723 of record NZ_CATKPX010000029.1, read on the forward strand.
AAAACGCCGTCTCCCCCAACCGTGCAAACAACCCGAACCGCTTCAGCTTGTCCTTCACCGGATCCTTCATTTCGGCAATGCACAACTCGATACCCGCCGCATGCAACGTGTCGCCCAGTTCGGCCAGCATGTCGGCGGAGGTCACGTCGACGCTGGTGACCGGTTCTGCGGCGACTACCAGCCAGCGCACGGGTGTGGGCGATGCTGCCACGGCGTCCAGCACGCGGTCGCTGAACAATTCGGCGTTGGCGAAAAACAAGGGCGCATCCCAGCGAAACAGGACCAGGCCGGGGATCAGGCGCGCTTCGGGGTAGCGTTTGATGTCGTGGTAGCCCTTGACCCCTTCGGCGCGGCCCAATACCGCGGAGTACGGGCGCCAGCCGTCCCAGAGGAATTCAATGACGGCAATCACGATGGCCAGGCCGATGCCCTCGATCGCGCCGAACACGGCCACGCCGACGGTACAGACAATCGATAGCCAGCATTCCCAACGCTGGATACGGTAGATCCGGCGCAGGTCGGTGATCTCGATCAGGCCAATGGCCGAGGCGATCACGACGGCCGCCAGGGCGCTGGACGGTAGATGTTGCAGCAGGTCCGGTGCCACCACCAGCAGCAAGGCAACCGCCAGTGCGCCGACAACGCCGGTCAGTTGGGTTTTGGCGCCGGCCGCCTCCGCCACGGGGGTTCGTGACGAGCTGCTACTGATCGGGAAGCCCTGGAAAAAACCGGCTGCGAGGTTGGCGATGCCCAGGCCTACCATTTCCTGGTTCGGGTTGACGTAGGTGCGGGTCCGCGCCGCATAGACGCGGGAGAGCACGCTGGTGTCGGCGAACGAGACGAGTGCGACGGCGCAACCGCCGATCAGCACCGGGACGATGTCGGCGCGGGTGATCCAGGGGATGGCGAAGCCGGGCAAGCCTTGGGGGAGCGAGCCGAGGACCGACACACCGGCGCGTGTCGCCAGGTCGAGCACACCCACGGCGACTGTCGCGCCTACCACGGCGATCAGAATGCCCGGCAATCGCGGCCATCGTTTGAGCAGCAGGATCGCCGCCAGGGTGAGCCCGCCCACCGTGAAGGTGGTCCAGTTGACCTTTCCCTCCATCACAGACGAGGCGATGGCCGCGATGTTTCTCAATGGGCCGTCGGATTCAATCGAAAAACCGAACAGCTTGGGCAACTGGCTGATCAAGACGGTCAGTGCGATGCCGTTCATGTAGCCGTAGCGGATTGGTTTGGACAGCAGCTCGGTGATGAACCCCAGGCGTGCCATACCGGCCAGGATGCACACCGCTCCCGAGACGATCGCCATCATCCCCGCCAGGGCGACGGCACGCTGCGGGTCGCCGCCGGAGAGTGGAATGATCACGGCAAGGATGACGGCCACCAGGGAAGAATCCGGCCCCATCACCAGAATTCGGCTGGGGCCGAACAAGGCATAGAACAGCAGCGGAACGATGGTCGCGTAGAGGCCATAGATGCCCGGCACGCCCGAAGCCACCGCATAGGCGATACCGACGGGCACCAGCATCGTGGTCAGCACCAGGCCGGCGACGATGTCGTAACGCAACCATTCCGGTTGGTATTCCCGCAGTATGCCCAGCCCCGGTAGCCAGCGGCGCCAACCGGTCTGTTCATCGCGGCGAGCTATGCGGCCCGGTTCCGGGAGAGGGGGCGAAGCATCTGAATGGCTCATGAACCGCCCTCGTTGATGGACTGTGCAAACTCCGGGATATCGAAGTGATCTCAGTGTAGCTATTGCTTCGAATGCGCCATCACTGGAAGCTGTTCATCTAAAGGACTTGGAACCCGACATGAAATTCGACCTCGCCTACTGCCTCAGCCTCAACGACAAGTTGTCGATCTACGACGTGCGGGATCTGAATTTCGACGAGACGATGGATTTCGACTCCGCCAGGGAACACTTTCAATGCCCCAACGATGCCTGTCGCCTGGCGTTCGATACGGCCAATGAGCTAGGCACGTTCAACGCCAAGAACGTGAATTACGTGCGCACGCCGCACTTCAAGAACTTGCCGAGTACGCGGCATGTCGAGGGCTGCCCTTATGTCAGCCTGAAGACGCCGACGTCGAGTGTGGATGAGACGGAAACGGATGACAGTCGCGAGGAACATTTCCCATCGGAATTGTTACTGACTCGGCGCGAATATGTGCGTAAGCCGCCCAGCTCGGTGGTGATTGCCGATGTGGTTCGGGATGAGCCATTGGCGCCCAAGGCGGCTAGTCATGTTGAGCAACCGAGCAGGGAGTCGGCCCCGGACAAGACCAGCGTCTTCGCCCATCCGGTGGAGTGTTTCGTGTCGAACTTCGACGACAAGGATTTGCTCAAGCGCGTGCCGCTGAAAATTGGCGAGCACACCGCGCCTTACGGGTCGTTTTTCAAGAAGATCGAATACCTGCAAGACAACAAGGGGCTGATTTACTGGGGCAAAGTCAAGGAGATCAAGGACTACACCCAGAGCTTTCGCATCGACTTCGAGAAGAAGGTCTGGCTCGAGAAAAAGCCCTACTCGGTCAATGTCTACCTGAGCAAGAAACTGATCGACAGCTACCGCAAGCGCAAGGCGTTCCTGGAGGAGATCAAGCACGCCATCGAGAGCGGGCGGGCGTTGTACTGCTTCTTTTATGGCGTAACGCCCGAGCTGAAGCAGGTGCCGAGCAAGAAAAACCCCGAGCAAACGTTCGGGGTGTTCAGCGCCAACATTGAAAACCTGGATCACTTTATTGTGCGCGAAGCGCCGGGGTTGGCGGGTAAATAAGCGCAGTGCCGTTCGTCTGTCTGAAAAGAAAAATTAAAAAATGCGTTTGATCCGGGCTCAAAACAACTGTACAAAAACACAGTATATTTTGACCAACACTCTCGAGCCCGGAGAACACCATGGCCTCTCAAGCGATGAAAATCACCCTGGAACGTATCGCCCTCTTCCAATTCACCCCGGCCCACTGCGCCCAGGCCCGAGCGATGCTGGGCTGGAGCGTGGAGGAGCTATCGCGGGAATCCCGGGTCTCGGTGGATGCCATTCAACGCTTCGAGGCGCGACAGGAGGTGCGGGATGTCACGCGCCTGGCGCTGGCCTATCGGCTTGAAGCCGAAGGGTTGGTGTTCTTCCCGGGGTTTGCACCGGGTCGAGGGATGAATGTGAGAGGGTCGACGCCGAATCCGGTTGGGCGGGCGGATTTTGCGATGGTGGAGTGAGGGTTAACAGATGAACGAAATCGACGATGGCGATAACTGCGTTTATCAGGCACTGGGCATTCCCGATGCTGGTGATGTGCGGGCCAAATCTGATTGCGTTATGAAAATTGGCCTTCTGCTGGAAAGCGTCCGGCTGAGTAAGACGGATGCTGCGCAGAAGCTCGGATTATCTGTCGAAGAACTAAACGAAATACTTCGAGGGAAGTTTCGCGACCTGAGCGTGGCAAAGATCTCGGGGTTCCTTGAGCAGTTAAAGAACTCGCGTGGCTAACTGATTTAGTTGAACTCCCAAGCCGGTCCGCAGACCGGCCGGGGTCACAACTTCACGCGTTCTGCACCACTCGCTCACTCTCCCCTTCCACCGCCATCCACCACGCCCCACCACGCTGCGGATGCATCAAGTTGAACGCCTCGCCCATCTGCGGTGTGGTGATCGATACGTTGCGCTCCCAGGCCAGGGCCAGGATGCGGTCGAAGGGTTCGTACCAGGCGTGCATCGACAGGTCGAAGGTGCCGTTGTGGATCGGCAGTAGCCAGCGGCCCTTGAGGTCGAGGTGGGCTTGCAGGGTTTGTTCGGGTTGCATGTGCACGTGCGGCCAGTCGACGTTATAGGCACCGGTTTCCATCAGGGTCAGGTCGAATGGGCCGTACTGTTCGCCGATGCGTTTGAAGCCGTCGAAGTAGCCGCTGTCGCCGCTGAAGAAAAGGCGTGTGTCGCCGTCGATCATCACCCACGAGGCCCACAGGGTGCTGTTGCTGTCGAACAGGCCACGGCCGGAAAAGTGCTGTGACGGGGTGGCGATGAACTGGATGCCATCGACTTCCGTGCCTTGCCACCAATCCAGTTGGCGGACTTTGCTGGCGTCGATGCCCCACTTGATCAGGGTGTCGCCTACGCCCAATGGGGTAAGGAAGTGTTTGGTCTTGTCCGCGAGCTTGAGCACCGCCTGATAATCCAGGTGGTCATAGTGGTCGTGGGACAGGATCACCGCTTCGATCGGTGGCAATTGTTCCAGGCTGATCGGTGGCTGATGAAAACGCTTGGGGCCGGCCCATTGCACGGGGGAGGCGCGCTCGGCGAAGACCGGGTCGGTGATCCAGAATTTGTCGCGCAGCTTGAGCAGCACCGTGGAGTGGCCCAGACGATAGACGCTGTGGTTGGGCGCTGCGATCAGCGCGGCTTGAGTCAGCGCTTGCACCGGCACGGGTGCGCTTGGGCGGGTGTTCTGCGGTTTGTGAAACAGCGCGGTCCACAGGATGCCCATGGTTTTGCCAAAGCTTAAACGTTGAACCGGCGTGAAGTTTTGATACTGCCCTTGGGCCTGTCGGGACGCTTCAGGTGTGGAGGCGTTGTCCGCCGGGGAGTTTGAATTGGCCATGACTGAATGACTCCAGAAAAACCGCGCATCGCGCGACTTTCCGTTTTGGGACGATAAATGGCCAAGGCACGCACGCATCAGCCGGACGTTCTATTTTTGCTGGGCAGGGTTAACAAAACATTACACTGCACAGTGTAGTTTCTAGGTTGCATCAAAGTCGATGACAAGTAAACTACTGAGTGTAATTCCCACCTTCTCCCCTGCCGAAGCGTACTTATGACAGCTCCACAGCGCCTCACCGACCGAAAACGCCAAGCGATCATTCAAGCCGCGATCAACGAATTCCGTGAAAACGGTTTCGAGATCACCAGCATGGACAAGATTGCTGCCACTGCCGGTGTGTCGAAGCGCACGGTGTACAACCACTTTCCCAGCAAGGAAGAGTTGTTCGCCGAGATCCTCAATCAGTTATGGATCCGGGTGACGGCAGAACAGGAAGCGACCTACAGCCCCGACCTGCCGTTGCGCGAGCAATTGCGCGGGTTGCTGATGGCCAAGCTGCAAATGTTGGGCGATGACAATTTTCTCGACCTGGCGCGGGTGGCGATAGCGGCGACGATTCATTCCCCGGAGCGGGCGCAGGATATGGTGGCGCGAATGGGCGAACGCGAAGAAGGGTTGACGGTATGGATTCGTGCCGCTCAGGCCGATGGTCGCTTGAAAGCCGTAGCTCCCGAATTCGCCGCTCAACAGATCCATGGCCTGCTCAAGTCTTTTGCATTCTGGCCGCAGATTTCCATGGGGCAACCCAGCTTGTCAGCCAAGGAGCAACACACGGTGGCGGATTCCGCGCTGGACATGTTTCTGGCCTGCTATCAGTTGCAATAAATGACAAGGTCGAAGGTGGTGTTAGAAGGATTGATGACTCGGATTTGAACGGCACGATGTGTTTCAGAATGAAACCGGCGCTGAGGCTATAGTGAGCTTCAGTCCCAGCGCCAGACAGAGAGCATCATGACCACCAGCCACGAAACCGCCGCCCACGTCGATCACCTGCGTTTCCATCGCCCTCATGCCCACCTCGCACCGACCTTTGGCAATGACAAGTTTGCCTTGCGCGCCGAAGCCTTTGCACGATTCTTCGGCACACCGACCTTTCTCGGCGCACAAACGCTGATCGTGGTGATCTGGGTGTGCCTCAACCTCTCCGGTTTCACCCACTTCGATGCGTACCCGTTCATCCTGCTCAACCTGGCTTTCAGCCTGCAATCGGCCTATGCCGCGCCATTGATTCTGTTGGCCCAGACGCGTCAGGCCGCGCGAGACAAAGCCCAGTCCGATGCCGATGCGCAGCACCGCGAAGCGCTGGCGACCGCCAACAGTGAGCGGCAGGCGGAGGCCGCGAAAAACTCTGCGCAACTGCTGGAGTTGCTCGAGCAGAACACCCGTCTCACAGAGATGACCAAGATCCTCACCGAGCGCATCGAAAACCTGACAACGGAAATGCACCAGCAGTTCGTGCGCAAGGATAAGCCGAAGGCTTGAACGGTTTCACGGCAGTTTCAGCGCCCGCCCCAACTCATCGAACAAGGTAACCACCGAGCGCAAGGCGCGGCAGTCGGGACGGGTCAGCAGCCATAGCGCAGTGTCGTATCCGTGCAGCGGTTCGCTCAGCGGCTGTAAACCGTCGCCGATCAAGAAGTCCGGTAACGCCGCTACACCCAGCCCCGCCCTGACCAACTCGGTCACCGACAGCATGCTGTTGCAGCGATAGCCCGGCGTTACGCCCGGCAAGGCCTGGCGACGCCAGGTAACGGTCGGGTGATCAGGCAGGAAGTCATCCGGGGCGATCCAGGTCAATGAGGCCAGGTCAGTGCTATTGACCGTTTGCAGGTATCGCTCACTGGCACACACTCGGTAGGAAATATCCGCCAGCCGCCGTCCCACCAGATGCTCCGGTGGCGTGCGGGTCAGGCGCAGGGCGATATCGGCATCCCGACGGCTGAGGTTGGCAAAATCATTGGACGTGCTGAGCTCGAGGGTCAGCGCCATAGTTCGGCATGAACTGCGCCAGCGCCGGCAACAGCAAACCTTGCAGGACCGAATCGGTACAGGTCAGGCGCACGATGCCGCTGATCACTTCACCGCCCTGCTCCACACCGATGCGCGCCGCCTCCAGTGCCTGCTCAGCGCGCTCGGCCTGTTCCGCCAGGGACTGCGCCAGGGTGGTGGGCAGGTAACCGGCGCGGCTTTTTTCGAACAGTTGCTGGCCCAGCGCAGCCTCCAGCCGGCGCACCGCTCGAAACACCGTCGAGACATCCACCTTGAGCAGTTGCGCGGCCCGGGCCAGAGAGCCGCCGCGCACCAGGGCGAGGATCAGCGCCAGGTCCGGGTAGTCCAGTCGATAGTGCGTCGCTGCATTGATCACTTGGATAAACGCCAATATTGAGTGCGTGAACGCCAATCTATAGTGGGCACCGGCAATCAACAAGTGCAGAGGCCCCACATGGAAACCCGCCCGATTCGCATCGCCCTGATCGGCGACTACGACCCGCAAGTCACCGCCCACCAGGCCATTCCTGTAGCTCTGGAAAAGGCCGCTGAACACAGCGGCCTGAACGTGCAATGGCATTGGCTGGCCACCGATGAAATCAGCGCCGAGACACCGTTGCACAGATTCGACGGTTTCTGGTGCGTACCGGCCAGCCCTTACCGCAGCACGGACGGTGCGTTGCTGGCGATTCGCTTTGCCCGCGAACAACGGCGACCTTTCCTCGGCACCTGCGGTGGTTTTCAACACGCGGTGCTGGAATATGCACGCAATGTACTGGGCTGGTCGGATGCCGAACACGGCGAGACAAATCCCGATGCCGCGCGAGCGCTGCTGACACCGCTGGCGTGCTCACTGGTGGAGGCCGTCGATACCATTCATTTACAGGAAGGCTCGTTGATTGCCCAGGCGTACGAAAACGCCGAGACTCGTGAAGGCTATCGCTGTCGTTATGGGATGAATCCGCAGTTCGAAGAGGAGTTGCTCAAGCGCGAACTTCACGCCGTCGGCCACGATTCTGAACACGGACTGCGGGCGGTCGAACTCGGTGATCATCCATTCTTTGTCGCGACCTTGTTCCAGCCCGAGCGGGCGGCGCTCAAGGGCATCTTGCCGCCGTTGGTTGGCGCCTTTGTCGAAGCCTGTGCGGGGCGCTCGTCATGATCGCCGATACGCCAGCTGCGCCTTATTACGCGGTGATCTTCACCTCACTGCGTACCGAGGGTGACCAGGGTTACGCCGATGCGGCTGCACGGATGCTGGAACTGGTCCGTGAACAGCCGGGGTTTCTTGGAGTGGAGTCGGCGCGGGGCCAGGATGGGCTTGGGATTACGGTGTCGTACTGGGCCAGTGAAGCGGCGATTCTGGCGTGGAAGCATCATCCTGAGCATGCGGCCATTCGCGAGAGTGGGCGCTCGACCTGGTATGCGCGGTGTCATACGCGGGTGTGCCGGGTAGAGCGGGCTTACGGATTCAATCAGTAACTGATTTAGAGTTCTTCAGGCCGCCATCGCGAGCAAGCTCGCTCCCACATTTTGATCCCGGTCGGTCACAACATTTGTGCGCGACAAAGATCTACTGTGGGAGCGAGCTTGCTCGCGATGGGGCCAGTACAGTCACCGCAAAAACTCACCCCCGAACCAAACTGCGAACCGCCGAAATCTCCGGCACTTCCCGCCGGTTCATGTACACCCGCAACGGCTCGGTGATGTTGATCCGGTCATCGATGTTCTGGTCCAGCAACAACTGGATCAATTCGCGTTTGAGCGTCATGGTTTGCTCAGGCCCCGCGGCCCAGACGAATTCGCTGGTCGGGATGATGCCGTCGTCCGCCACGTCCATGCCAAACGAGTCTTCGCTGAAGCGCACGATGTAGTGCCCGGTCTTGCGGTTGAGGCCGACAAAGCCTTTGAGTTGGTCGGCAGCCTGGCAGATGAGCTGGGAAGTGATGCGCATGGTAAACCCCGCAATGGTGATCATTGGTTTGCACGCAGGGCCTGCGTTTCCCTCTGTCGGGGAAATTGCAGGGCCCCAGCGTACTGCAAACGGGCGCACAAAAGCGCTGACGAAAATCAGCTTTAGACAGGTTTATGTCGGCCTGGCGATAGCGCCTGCAAAGATGAATTGTTAAAAGGGACCGCTCACTTATTGCGAAAGGATCTCGACCATGCCCGCAACCTTTACCAAAAGCGCCCTGTTACTGAGCCTGTTGCTCGGTCTCGGCCACGCACAGGCCGCCAGCGAACCTGGCCCCTCGGTACTGGCGACCCGCTTGGGCATTCCGCATCCAGCGGTGATCGCCCACCGTGGCGCGTCGTTCGATGCGCCGGAATCCACCGCCGCCGCCTACAGGACTGCCCGCGACCTGGGCGCCGACTACCTGGAGCTGGATCTGCAGCGCAGCAAGGATGGCGTGCTGTTCGCCCTGCACGACAACAATCTGCAACGCACCACCGACGTCGCCAGCAAATTCCCCGAGCGCAAGGACAGCCCCGCCAATGCGTTCACCATGGCCGAACTGAAAACCCTGGACGCGGGCAGCTGGTTCAATGCCGCGTACCCGGATCGCGCACGCCCGGCCTTCGCGGGCCTGAAGATCCTGACCCTCGATGAAATCATCGACATCGCCGAGGGCAACAGCCTGCACAAGCCCGGCCTGTATATCGAGACCAAGGAGCCCAAGCAGTTTCCCGGCATCGAACACGACCTCAAGGAAAAACTTCAGGACCGTGGCTGGCTGAGCCCGACCGCTTCGAAACTGGAAAAAAGCGAGCTGGCGGTCGGCCAGGGCAAAGGCAAGGTGATCCTGCAGACCTTCGAGAAGAGCAGCCTCGAACTGCTGCAAAAGGAGATGCCGAAGGTGCCGAAGATCCTGCTGTTGTGGGTCGGTGAAGGCAGTATCGAGCCCAAGTCAAAGGTGACATTTGCCGAGTCCGGCGAACAGGATAAAGCCGCGTACTACGCCAGACAGCAACCGAAGGACAAGGCCGAATTCCAGCAATGGGTCGACTACGCCAAGGCCCAGGGCGCCATCGGCACCGGCCCGTCCGCTGCACTGACCCAGGGTGGCGACCAGAGCTACTCGGATCTGGTGCAACCCTGGATGAACCAGTACACCCACGACCAGGGCCTGCTGGTACACGTCTACACCATCGACGATGCGGTGGACTACCGCAAAGTCATGGACGCCGGTGTCGACGGCATCTTCACCAATCGCGCCAGTGAGTTGTTGAAGTTCTATAAACGCCCGGCGGCGGCGAGTGTGGCGCAGGTGCTACAGAACAACGGGTATTGATCCAAAATTGCGCAAAACCTGTGGGAGCGAGCTTGCTCGCGATAGGGCCATCAGCTTCAACATCCACGTTGACTGACACTCCGCTTTCGCGGGCAAGCCACGCTCCCACCAGGGATTGATGCAAGACATGCCGGGGGTTTTAAGGGTGGATTAAGTTACACAAGCTAACCTGATCTCACTTGAACGGATCACCCAAGGAAAGAAGCCCATGAAGACCCTGACTGCTTTGTTTACCGCTGCAACCCTGACCCTCACCGCCGGTCTGGCCCAGGCCGATGTGCGGGTCGATCAGATCCCGCAACTGGTCAAGGACGGCAAGATCAAGCCACTGGAAGACCTGAACAAGATCGCGCTGGATCTGCACCCGGGTGCAACGATTACCAAGACCGAGCTGGACAACCACTTCAACGGTTACGAGTACGAAGTCGAACTGCGTGACGCCAAGAACGTCGAGTGGGATGTGGACATCGATGCCTCCAACGGCAAGGTCCTGGAAAACAAACAGGACAAGTAATCCCGAAACAAATAAAAGCCGCGCGATGGGAACATCGCGCGGCTTTTGCGTTTTCTGAGCGTCACAAAAAAGTCATCAGCGCTTGCGATGATGCCGCTCACGTGAACCTGTAAAAACGTGACAGGCGCCTCCCCTTGCGAGTCCTCATGAACCACAGCATCGATCAAAGCCATCGCGACACGGATCTGTTCGGCCTGCTTTACGGTTTCAGCTTTCGCCCCGGTGAGGCCGGTCGGGAAATCAATTCCACCGAAGCCTTGCAGTACCTGCAACAGCCGCAAAGCGACGAGCAATTTCTCTGGCTGCACCTGAACCTCGCCCACGCCGCGTGCGAGCGCTGGATGAAAAGCCATCTGGAGTTGCCCGAGGAGTTTTTCGAAGCGCTGCACGAAGGCTCGCGCTCGACGCGCATAGAGCATGTCGACTCCGCGTTGCTGGCGGTGGTCAACGACGTGGTGTTCAACCTCAGCAACATGGTCTCCTCGGATGTCTCGACCCTATGGGTGTGCGCCCGCAGCCAATTGATCATCAGCGCCCGCCTGCAACCGCTGCACTCGGTGGACAAATTGCGCTCGTCGGTAAAGGCCCGGGAGTGCTTTCGCTCCCCGCTGGAGTTGCTGGTGCATTTGCTGCGCGACCAGGGTGAAGTGCTGACCCAGATCGTGCGCAAGACCAGTCAGAGCGTGGATCAGATCGAAGATGAATTGCTGTCCTCACGGCTGTCGACCAACCGCGCCGAGCTGGGTGCCAATCGACGGGTGCTGGTGCGATTGCAACGGTTGCTGGCGCTGGAACCGGGTTCGTTGCTGCGCCTGCTCAACCGGCCGCCGCAATGGCTGCAAAAGGAAGACGTGAAGGAGTTGCGCAAATCCACCGAGGAGTTCGCGCTGATCATCAACGACCTCACGGCACTGGGTGAGCGGATCAAGCTGTTGCAGGAAGAGATCGCCGCCAACATCAACGAACAGACCAACCGCACGCTGTTCACCCTGACGGTGGTGACAGTGCTGGCGCTGCCGATCAATATCATCGCCGGTTTCTTCGGCATGAACGTCGGCGGCATTCCCCTGGCCGGCGACCCGCAGGGTTTCTGGATCCTGGTGGCACTGGTCGCAACCTTTACCGTGATCGCCGGGCGCTGGGCGTTTCGCAAGCAGCAGGATTATTGAACGCACCGCGGCGGGCAAAGGCATTGTGCTTTCGTTCAAAGTTGGCACTTCAGTTTGTCCGCGTGTTGCCGACTCTTAAGAGAGCCAAAGTATTCCTGGGTGAGAACCGTGAACTTATTCATCAATCAGTTGCACAAACACACTGATTTCAGAAGTGCGATCTACGCTGGCGACATCTTCCTCAACACCGAACTGAAAGCGGCAAAGGAACTCTGTGCCTTTGCCCAGGAAAGCATCACCGCCGCCTTCGATGGCGAGACCAACCACCAGGCGCTGCACACGCTGATGCCAGTGGAAGAGTTCGTGGTGCTGGTGACTCGCCTCAAGGGTCAGTTCACCAACAGCCTGCGCGCCAAGGAGCTGATCCGCAGCTTCACCGACGAAATCGGTGGCGCTGCGCAGGAGTTCATTTTCGACGTACCGCGCATCCGTGTCGTGCCCAACTACGACTACCTGCACGCTGGCGTCAGCTACGCCTACAAGCCCCATCGCGATACCTGGTACGGCGGTGTCGACTGCCAGATCAATACCTGGATGCCGGTCTACACGATCCAGCCCGAGCAGACCATGATGATCAACCCGGCCTACTTCGACGTCCCGGTGAAAAACACCTCGGCGCAGTGGAGCCTGTCCGACTGGATCGACGTGCAACGCCAGCGCGCCAAGGACAACGTCAAGGAAGAGGCGCGCCAGCACCCGGTACCCACTGAAGCGATCAACAACGCCTCTGAGCTGCGCATTGCCGGCAACACCGCCGAGATGCTGGTGTTCTCGGGTTCGCACCTGCACGGCACCGTGCCCAATTACACGCAACAAACCCGCTTCAGCGTGGACTTTCGCCTGATGCACCTCGACGACCTCAAGCAGCAGCGCGGCGCGATCAACGTCGACAGCGCCTGCCCGGATGTCGGCGCCGGTTTCAAAGACTACTTCCACGTCCACGACTTTTCGAATTTCCGAGGAATCCCGCAATGACCAAGCGTCGCATCACGCCCGCCGAAGCCCAGTACAACGAAACCCGTACCAATGTCCTGAAACGGGTCGATGCCGAATACGTGGCCGACGCGCCGTTCGTCTTCGCCAACCGCATTGGCGTGACCGCCGCATTGTCGCGTATGGAACTGTTCAAGAAAGTCGCCGAAGTACCGGGCGCGATCATTGAGTGCGGCGTGTACAAGGGCAACTCGCTGATGCTCTACATGCACCTGTCGATGATTCTCGAGCCGTATGCGATCAACCGCTCGATCGTGGGTTTCGACACCTTCGAAGGCTTCCAGAGCATCGACAAGAAAGAGGACCCGGCCGACGTCAACGAGACCATGTTCGCCGACACCGACCAGTCGCTGATCCAGGACATGATCGACGCCAACGACCTGTTGCGCCCGGTCAACCGCATTCCGCGTTGCGAGCTGGTCAAGGGCGACATCGTCAAGACCGTACCGGAGTGGGTCAAGACTCGTCCGGACCTGGTCGTGGCCATGCTGATCCTCGACACCGACCTGTACGAGTCGACCAAAGTCGCGCTGGAAACCTTCCTGCCGTACATGCCCAAAGGCGCGATCGTGGTGCTCGACGAAGTCGCCTACCGCAACTTCCCGGGCGAAACCAAGGCCCTGCGTGAAGTGCTCGACCTGAACAAGATCGAACTCAAGCGCCTGCCGTTCGATTCGTGCGTGGGTTACTTCCACGTCTGATCCAAAGACCTGGAATCTGATGCAATACCTGTGGGAGCGAGCTTGCACGCTCCCACAAGGGCAGGTCTCAGACCTCTGACCCGCCCCCTCGCCGCAAAAACACGACTCAGCAAACCTCGCGAGTCACCAGCATCCGCTCCCGAACCACGTCATACGCCCAGTGGTAGACGTAGGTGTACGGCAGGAAGAACAGCAACACACCGATATCCAGCACGAACGCCTGCCACAGGCTGACATTCAGCCACCAGGCGATCAGCGGCACGCCGAGGGCGACCAGACCGCCTTCGAACAACAGCGCATGCACCACACGGACCCAGGCGTTGTGGACGATGGAAAAGCGCTTGAGCATCCGGTCGAACATACCGTTGAACACCACGTTCCAGGCCAGGGCCAGGGCAGCCATGGCGATGGTCACAGCGCCCATGTCCAACATCGGTTTGTCCATGATCCAGGCCAGCAACGGGGTACAGATCAGGATGGCCAGCAGTTCGAAGCCGATGGCCTGGAAAATACGTTCAGTAATGGATTTGTTGGCGCTCATGGCCGAACTCCCTTGGGTGACGATGATTGCCATGATCCGTCATCAAGCCGATACTTCATAACCAATAACCATCGATCAGGGCGATAGTTCATGGCCTCTCACGAAGTGTTGCTGGCGTTTGTCGAAGCCGCGACCCAAGGCTCGTTTTCCGCCGCGGCGCGTAAATTGGGCCGCAGTCAATCGACCATCAGCGCGGCGGTGGCCAGCCTGGAAATCGACCTGAACCTGACCCTGTTCGACCGCAGCAGCCGCAAGCCCGGGCTGACCCCGGCCGGGCACGTCATGCTGCAACGGGCCGAAGAGATCCTGGCCGCCACCAGTCGCCTGGAAATAGCCGCCAGCCAACTGTCCCAGGGGGTGGAAGCGAAGCTGACGGTGGCGCTGTCCGATACCTATCAGTCGGACCGCTTCGAAGCCGCGCTCAGTGCCTTCGAGCAGCGTTACCCGGACCTGGAACTCGAATGCCTGATTGCCGAATGCGATGACCTGATGTCCCTGGTGCAAAGCGGTCGGGCGCAAATTGCCTTCGCCGAAATGCAGGACAGCTACCCGCCGGACCTGGTCAGTTCAACAGTGGACGAGCGCACGGAAATCGCCTTGTTCGTGTCCCCGACTCATCCGTTGGCGACGCTGGACTACGTCGACCGGGACGTACTGCAGCTACACCGCGAACTGCGTCTGGCCACCATCATCAATCCCTATGAAAGTCGGGCGAAGGGCCGCGTCTGGTCGGCGCCGAGTTATCTGATGCTGCTGGAAATGGCCCAGGGCGGATTCGGCTGGGCGCCGTTACCCCGCTGGCTGGTCGAGCGGTTCGGGCCCGACACGCTGCGGGAACTGGTGGTGCGCGGCTGGCCGAAAATGGTGTCGGTGGATGCGTTGTGGTCGCGGCTGAATCCGCCGGGGCCGGCGGGTAGCTGGTTGTTGGGCAAGATGCTGGAATAGCGGCGCGGCCATTCGCGAGCAAGGACACATCAATCCAGTGCCTTGAGCCGCTCTTCGATAAACCGCCGCTCAGGCTCTTGCCGGGTCAACGCCAGCGCACGTTCCCACGCCGCCCGCGCCTCTTGCTTGCGGCCCAGTTGCCGACAGAACTGCGCCCGCGCCGAATGCGCCAGGTGGTAGTCGAGCAGTTCTCCCCGCTCCAGGATGGCGTCGACCAAGGTTAGCCCCGCCAGTGGACCATCGCGTTGCGATATCGCCGCGGCACGATTCAACTCGATCACCGGCGACGGCACCGCTCGCAGCAAGACGTCATACAGACCGACAATCTGCGGCCAATCGGTTTCCCCCGCCGTCGGGGCTTCGGCGTGTACCGCCGCGATCGCCGCTTGCAGGCAATAGGGTCCGAATCGCCCCATGGTCAGCGCCTGTTCGACCAGCGTGCAGCCTTCACTGATCAACCCGGCGTCCCACAGCGAACGGTCCTGTTCGTCCAGCACAATCAGCTCGCCGCTGACCGAGGTCCTGGCCGGGCGGCGCGACTCGTGCAGCAGCATCAATGCCAGCAAGCCCATCACCTCAGGCTCCGGCAGCAGCTCCACCAGCAACCGGCCGAGACGGATCGCTTCGCGGGTCAAATCCTCGCGGATCAGTTCGGCCCCGATGGACGCCGAGTATCCCTCGTTGAACACCAGGTAAATCACCCGCAATACGCTGTCCAGGCGCTCGGGCAGCTCAGCGAGTGTCGGCACTTGATAAGGGATTTTCGCGTCGCGGATCTTCGCCTTGGCGCGCACGATGCGCTGGGCGATGGTGGCCGGGGCCGAGAGAAAGGCCCGGGCGATTTCCTCCGTGGTCAGGTCGCAGACCTCCCGCAGCGTCAGTGGCACTTGTGCGTCGGCCGCCAGGGCCGGGTGGCAGCAAGTGAAGATCAGCCGCAGGCGATCGTCTTCCACGTCTTCATCACTCCAGTCGGCCTGTTCCAGCGCCTCCAGTTGCGCGATCAGCAAAGGCTGCGACGCAGCAAAACGCGCGCGCCGGCGCAAGGCATCAATGGCCTTGAAGCGCCCGGTGGACACCAGCCAGGCCCGCGGATTGTCCGGCACGCCGTCACGCTGCCAACGTTCGACCGCGATGAAAAACGCCTCGTGCAAGGCCTCTTCGGCGAGGTCGAAATCCCCCAGCAAGCGAATCAGGGTCGCAAGAATGCGCCGCGAGTCTTCGCGATAGACCCGCTCGACCTGCGCCTGAACCGGCAGCCCCGGCATCTTAAGGATTCAACTGCCGAACGGGGCGCACTTCGACACTGCCGACCCGGGCCGCCGGAATGTTCCCGGCGACCTGGATGGCTTCGTTGAGGTCCTTGGCATCGATCAGATAAAAACCGGCCAACTGCTCCTTGGTTTCAGCGAATGGCCCATCGGTGATCGACATCTTGCCGTTGCGCATGCGCACGGTGGTGGCGGTCTGCACCGATTGCAGCGCCTCGGCGGCGACCATCCGGCCGCTGCCCTGGATCGACTCGGCATAGGCCATGCACTCCTCGTCCTTCGGGCTTTCCGGCAGCGAATGCAGCAGGCGCTCATCGCTGTAGACCAGGCATAAATACTTCATGAACGTCTCCTGACTCGAACGGATCAACTATGGCCGTGGATCGGCCAATTGGCGCGGCGCCCCGACAAATAACATCGATCAGGGTTTCAGGTCGAACAGGACGGTGCCGCTCATCATGTCGAAAGGCGCCGACCAGTGCTCATGGACGATCTGCCACAACCCGTCTTCCTGTCGATAGCACGCACTGCCGCGCATCCAGCAGGACTGGGTCTCGCCCTTGTCGTTGGTGCCGCCGCAATGGGCCAGCCAATGGGCGAAGGCGATCTCCTGGGACGCCTCGATACGGATGTCCTGGAACTCGAAAATGTGCGGGCCGGGGCACATTTTCATGCAGTCCTCCCAATGCGCGCGGTATGCCTCCTTGCCCTTGAATTGCAGGGCCTTGACCGCGTCGAAGGAGACGATGTCGTCGGCATACAGGGTCATGACTTTATCCACGTCCTTGGCCATTACGGCCTGACGATAGGTTTCGATCAGGTTCTGGATCTGGGTTTGCGAGTTCATGGTGGTTCTCCGTGGTTTTTATTGGAAGACACCCTTAGTCGTCTGGCGATCCGGCGAATCGACAGAAGAAATAAAAATAATCCATAACGCCAGACTCGCTAGAATCCGAGACTCATTTTCAGTTGGAAACAGGACACGCCAGTGACAGCCCGACTCGTGCCTTATGAAAGCCTGAACACGCTGCAGCGCCAACAGGTCGAGGCCATCGAAGTGCATCCGGAGCAAATCAAGTTCTCGGGTGACATCCACGGCGCCTTGCACACGCTGCTGTCCAGGCCCGGGCCTGGCGTCAAGGGCTTCGCCCTGCTGGCCGAGGATGTGCCCGTCGCGTTCCTGCTGCTCAAGCGCCCGCCGGTGTTGCCGGCCTGGGCCGATGAACACAGTGCCACCCTGCATGCGCTGCAAGTCGATCAACGCGCCCAGGGCAAGGGCTACGGCAAGGCCTGCCTGCAGGCGCTGCCCGAGGCTGCGCGCCTGGCCTGGCCGGAAATCAGGGGGCTGGAGTTGTCGGTGGATGCCGATAACGAAGCCGCCATCGCTCTGTATGCCAGGTTTGGCTTTGTCGACAGCGGCGAGGCGTACAAGGGCCGGATCGGCTATGAGCGGCGGATGGGGTTGGTGTTTTGACGGCTCGATAGTCACTACTGATATTGCTGACACAACACCGACCCTGTGGGAGCGGGCTTGCTCGCGAAAGCGGTGTGTCAGTCAATAGAGATGTCGAATGTACCGGCCTCTTCGCGAGCAAGCCCGCTCCCACAGGGGATCTACAATGTGGCTTACAACGCCAGCACCATCTCATGCCACGCCATGCCGCCATGGTCGGACGCCGAAGGCTTGATATAGGCAAAGCCGAAACCGGCATACAACGGAATGTGCCGCTCCTTGCACATCAGGTTGATGGTGACCTTGCCCATCCCACGCATGCGCTCGATGAACTCGCCCATCAGTCGCTTGGCCAAGCCTCGCCCCTGATAATCCGGGTGCACTACCACCGACATGATCACCACGTGCGGTCCGGCCGGGTCGTGACCGATCAGTTCCTTGAACGCTTCGTCCGACATTTCCACCTGGAACGCCGCACCGGAATTGATGAATCCGGCGACTACCCCGTCCACTTCCGCAACGATAAAACCCTCGGGCCAGGTCGCGATGCGGGTGGCGATCTTCTCGCGGGTCGCGGCCTCGTCACCTTCATAGGCAAGGGTTTCGATGGCAAAGCAGCGGTCCAGATCGGCGGGAGTGACGTTGCGGATGACGGTGTTCATGGCAGCTCGGAATCAGCATGGGAAAGGCTGGGGATGATAAATCAGCCGCTGTGGGACATCGAGAGACGAATCGGCCGATCCGCCTCTCGTGCAGGTGTCATGCCTTGATCGGCAGCCAGATTTCCAGCTTGCCGGTGTTGAGCTTGGGGTTGAAGTCTTCGCTGTAGCGCTCGAACTCCGGGGCCGCCAATAGCTCGTGGCCGGACTGCGGCAGCCAAGTGCCATGGATGTACTGGAAGGTTTGCGGCAGGGTGTCCAGCGATCCCTTGTGTTCAAATACCACGTACTGTTGTGGCTGAACTTCTACCCAGCGGTAGGTTTCCGGCAAGTCGTCGAGCTTGCTGATCTCGACTCCGGCGATGTAATCGAAGCCGCCCTTGCCGTCGAAATTGCAGCAGACGCCGTAGGTCACTTCGCCTTTTTGGCCCGGAATGTTCCCAATGTGGGGCTCGAGCTTTTCCCAGAGATCGGGAATGTCTTTAGTGGTCTCTTGGGTAAACCGTCCGCCAAGCCCTGCGATCAGCAGGAAGTGTCCGTGTTCAACGCGTGGTTCCGTCACTTCGACGCGTGTTTGCTCATCCATGGCTCGACTCCTGACGCATAAAAATGGGTTCGGCTGGGAGTATAGAAGCCAAACCCGATTCGCCCAATTACAGTGCGTGCAATTGCTCGACGGCAGCGGCGCCAACAAACTCGTTGTAACCCGATAGGATCACGTAGACCGCGAAATAACAGAAGATCGCTGCCGATGCCATGTAGGAATAACGCAGCAACTTGTCCCCCAGCAACTTGCCGCCATGGCTCGCGGCAAAGCACA
This sequence comes from Pseudomonas sp. IT-P4, assembly GCF_949767755.1. Classification (NCBI taxonomy): domain Bacteria; kingdom Pseudomonadati; phylum Pseudomonadota; class Gammaproteobacteria; order Pseudomonadales; family Pseudomonadaceae; genus Pseudomonas; species Pseudomonas sp. IT-P4. The sequence goes on from NZ_CATKPX010000029.1 coordinate 63,670, forward strand.
AGCCGGCCGACCAGAGCAGCCCGGCACAGAGGAAACCGCCGAGAAACAGTGCCGAGCTGAGCGGGCCACCGCCACCGGAACGGGCGATCAGGGTACCGCCAACTGCCGCGAACCAGAGGATCGCGCTGGGTGAGGACATGGCCAAGAAAATGCCGCGGAAAAATTCCTTGCGGTGGAAGTTGTTCCCGACCTCTGCCGTCTCGGCCAGCAACGCCTCGTGGTGAATCGCCGAATAGATCATCTTCGCCGCGAAGTACACCAGCAGCGCCGAGCCACCGACCCACAACACCCAGCGCACGGTTTCGTATTGCAGCAACACGGTCATGCCGGCCAGTGCCAGTACTGCGTAGATCAGGTCGCCGACACAGGTCCCCAACCCCAGGGCAAAGCCCTGGAAATAGCCGCGCTGCATGGCCAGCGTGATCATTGCGATGTTGGCCACGCCGATATCCAGGCACAGCGAAAGGCTCAGCAAGAAGCCGCTGGTAAATTCCATCAACCCTATCCTTCGGACAAATTTGTTTACATAGAGGCTGGACAGTCTGCCACAGCTGCCCGTACATTCCGCCACAGGTCACCACTGACCTACGTCGCTCGGACGGTTCCGGGCGCTTACGTTATCCGAGGCAACAATGGCCGAACAAGGTTCGCCGCGCCGCTTTGCGCGCATAGATCGACTCCCCCCTTACGTTTTCAACATCACCGCCGAGCTGAAGATGGCCGCCCGTCGTCGTGGCGAAGACATCATCGACTTGAGCATGGGCAACCCCGACGGCGCCACGCCGCCGCACATCGTCGAAAAACTTGTGCAGGTCGCCCAGCGCGAAGACACCCATGGTTACTCCACCTCCAAGGGCATTCCGCGCCTGCGCCGGGCGATTTCCAACTGGTACAAGGACCGTTACGAGGTCGACATCGACCCGGAAAGCGAAGCCATTGTTACCATCGGTTCCAAGGAAGGCCTGGCGCACCTGATGCTGGCCACCCTCGACCAGGGCGACACCGTGCTGGTGCCGAACCCGAGCTACCCGATTCACATCTACGGTGCGGTGATTGCCGGCGCCCAGGTGCGGTCGGTGCCGCTGGTGCCAGGCGTGGATTTCTTCGCTGAACTGGAGCGGGCCATTCGCGGTTCGATCCCCAAGCCGAAGATGATGATCCTCGGCTTCCCGTCCAACCCTACCGCCCAGTGCGTGGAGCTGGACTTCTTCGAGCGGGTGATCGCCCTCGCCAAGCAGTACGACGTACTGGTGGTGCACGACCTGGCCTACGCCGACATCGTCTACGACGGCTGGAAAGCCCCGTCGATCATGCAGGTACCCGGTGCCAAGGACATTGCGGTGGAGTTTTTCACCCTGTCCAAGAGCTACAACATGGCCGGCTGGCGCATTGGCTTCATGGTCGGCAACCCGGAACTGGTCAACGCCCTGGCGCGGATCAAGAGCTACCACGACTACGGCACCTTCACCCCGCTGCAAGTGGCGGCCATCGCTGCGCTTGAAGGCGATCAGCAATGCGTGCGCGACATCGCCGAGCAGTATCGGCAGCGGCGCAACGTGCTGGTCAAGGGCCTGCATGAACTGGGCTGGATGGTGGAAAACCCGAAAGCCTCGATGTACGTCTGGGCCAAGATTCCCGAGGCTTATGCACACCTGGGTTCGCTGGAGTTCGCCAAAAAGCTGCTGGCTGAGGCCAAGGTCTGCGTCTCGCCGGGTGTTGGCTTTGGCGAGTACGGCGATGATCACGTGCGCTTTGCGCTGATCGAAAACCAGGACCGGATTCGTCAGGCCGTACGCGGGATTCGCGGGATGTTCAGAGCGGATGGCCTAGTCACTAAGTAACACGATGACCTGTAGGAGCTGCCGCAGGCTGCGATCTTTTGATCTTGCCGTGTAGAGTCAAAAGATCGCAGCCTCGTTACACTCGGCAGCTCCTACAGGTCACCCACAAAAAAACCGCATCGCTGCGGTTTTTTTGTGTCTGTCGATTCGCTTAGACGAACAGCGACAACAACAGGATAAAGCCCAGGCCAACCACGGAGAGGATGGTTTCCATCGCGGTCCAGGTCTTGAAGGTTTCGGCCACGGTCATGTTGAAGTACTGCTTGACCAGCCAGAAACCGGCGTCATTGACGTGGGACAGGATCAGGGAGCCTGCACCGGTGGCCAGCACCAGCAGTTCACGGTTCACACCCGGGATCATCCCCACCACCGGCACCACGATGCCGGCGCCAGTGATGGTCGCCACGGTCGCCGAACCGGTGGCGATACGGATCACCGCCGCCACCAGCCAGGCCAGCAGGATCGGCGAGATCTGTGCGTTCACCGCCATGTGGCCGATCACGTCACCCACGCCGCTGGTCACCAGCATCTGCTTGAAGCCGCCACCGGCACCGATGATCAGGATGATCGCGGCGGTCGGCGCGAGGCTCGCATCCAGCCATTTCATCATTTGGCTGGAACCGATGCCCTGCTTGTAGCCGAAGGTATACAGCGACAGCAGCAATGCCAGCAGCAATGCCGAAATCGGGTGACCGATCAGGTCCATGAAAGCGCGGAAGATGTTGCCATCGGGCAGCACCACGTCGGCAAACGTCTTGAGCAACATCAGGAACACCGGCAGCAGCACGGTCACCAGCGTGATGCCGAAGCTCGGCAGTTCAGCCGAATCGGTTTCGCGCGCCAGTTGATCCACCAGCTCCTGGTTCGGATGACCGGGAATGTGCTTGGCAATGAACGTACCGAAGATCGGGCCGGCAATGATGGCGGTTGGCAGCGCAACGATCAGGCCGTACAGAATGGTCTTGCCGATGTCGGCACCGAACACGCCGATGGCCAGCAACGGGCCCGGGTGCGGTGGCACCAGGCCGTGCACCGCGGACAGACCAGCCAGCAGCGGGATACCGATCTTGATGATCGACACGCCGGTGCGGCGGGCCACGATGAACACCAGCGGAATCAGCAACACGAAGCCGATTTCGAAGAACAGCGGAATGCCGACCAGGAACGCGGCGAACATCATCGCCCACTGCACTTTGTCCTTGCCGAAGGCGCGGATCAACGTCTGCGCAATCTGATCCGCACCGCCTGATTCGGCCATCATTTTGCCGAGCATCGTGCCCAGCGCGAGGATGATGCCGACAAAACCAAGCACGCCACCGAAGCCGTCCTGGAACGCCTTGATGATCGTGCCGATCGGCATGCCGGAGGTCAGCCCGAGGAAGGCTGCGGCGATGATCAGTGCGAGGAATGGGTGCAACTTGAACTTGGTGATCAGGACGATAAGCCCGATCACCGTGACCACTGCATCGAGCAGCAGGAACGTCTCGTGGGACATGCCAAACATTAGGGGTGTCTCCTGGTTGTTGTTGTTATTAAAGCGGGTTGATCAGAAGTCGTGAGGACAGCGCTGTCTTTGCAAACACAGTCATACCGCCTGCTTCAGGCCGTTCGCCTGCCACCAGGCATGAGCCTGCGCCGCCAGTTGCTCGACGCTATGGGTCGAAGCATCCAGCGCCAGGGTCAATGGCTCGCCGACGGGCGATTCGAGGGTGGCGAACTGGCTGTCGATCAGGGTCGAGGGCATGAAGTGGCCTGGCCGATGGGAGACACGGTCGGCGGCGACTTCGGGAGTCAACTCAAGGAACACGAAGCCCAGGCCCGGCAAGGCACTGCGCAGACGTTCGCGATAGATATGCTTGAGCGCCGAACAGGTCAGCACCGGGCGCTGGCCCTTGGCGTCGACACGGCGCAGTTCATCGCACAGGCTGTCGAGCCAGCCGGCACGGTCTTCATCGTTCAGGGGAATACCCGCGCTCATCTTTTCGATATTGGCGGCAGGGTGAAAAGAGTCGCCTTCAATGGCAGTGGCGCCGCTCAAATGGCACAGGGCCTCGCTGACGCACGTCTTGCCGCAACCGGCAACGCCCATGATGACCAGGGCGGTGATGGGATGATTCATGTAACACCTCAGCGCGCAGACAGCGCTACCTTTGCCAGTTATGACACTAGACCAAAAGCAGAAGTTGCCGACGCCTTTCTTGTCATTTTATGGGTTGCAGCAGGTTAGGTCCCGACACCAAAAAGCAAGGATCAGGCGAACCCTTGCTCACGCATTTGCAGCTGCATCGAGACAGCGCTACCTTAGTGCCTTGAATTTTGTTTGGCAAGCCGTCGATGAACACAACCAAGAACGATAAAAATACCCGCACCACTGGCCGCCCTACCCTGAACGAAGTTGCCCGACTGGCCGGCGTCAGCCCGATCACCGCCTCCCGTGCCTTGCGTGGCGTCAGCACCGTGGCCACCGAACTGGTGGAAAAGGTGCAGAAAGCGGCGCTGGAACTCAACTATGTGGTCAACCCCGCCGCCCGCGCCCTGGCCTCGGCCCAGAGCCATTCGGTGGTGGTGTTGGTGCCTTCATTATCCAATTTGCTGTTCATCGATACCCTGGAAGCCATTCATCAGATTTTGCGCCCCAAGGGCTTCGAAGTGCTGATCGGCAACTTCCATTATTCGCGCGATGAAGAAGAAAACCTGCTGCGCAACTACATGGCCTATCAACCCCGCGGCTTGTTGCTGACGGGTTTCGACCGCACTGAAAGTTCGCGGCGGATGATCGAAGCCAGCAACATCCCGTGCGTGTACATGATGGAACTGGACAGCGCCGCCGGGCTCAATTGCGTTGGTTTTTCGCAACTGGCCGCCGGCGAAACGGCGGCCGAACACTTGCTGTCCCGCGGCCGCAAGCGCCTGGCCTACATCGGCGCGCAACTAGACCAGCGTACCTTGCTGCGCGGCGAAGGCTTCCGCAAAGCCCTGCAAAAGGCCGGTCGGTATGACCCGGACCTGGAAGTGCTGACGCCCCGTTCCTCCTCCGTCGGCCTCGGCGGCGAGTTGTTCCTGCAACTGCTGGCCAGTCATCCGGATGTCGATGCGATCTTCTTCGGCAACGATGACCTGGCCCAAGGCGCCCTGCTTGAAGCCATGCGCTGCGGGATCAAGATCCCGGAACAAGTGGCGATCCTCGGCTTCAACGACTTGCCCATGTCCGAACACATGGTTCCGCGCCTGAGCAGCATCAACACCCCACGCGAAGCCATCGGCCGCCGCGCGGCGGAGCAGATGCTGACGCTGATGGCCGGCAACACCGTGGCCAAGCCGGTGCAGGACATGGGGTTTGAGTTGAAGGTGCGCGAGAGTACATAGTTTCCCGTCTCGCCAAGTGTAGGAGCTGCCGAAGGCTGCGATCTCTAAAAATCAAGATCAAAAGATCGCAGCCTTCGGCAGCTCCTACAATTGCATATACGCCTTTCGCGATGGAGCAGCTCAAATGGAACATACATTGAAGATTCTCGGCAAAGCCTCGTCCATCAACGTCCGAAAAGTGCTGTGGACCTGTGAGGAGCTGGGCATAACCTACGAACGCGAGGACTGGGGCAGTGGTTTTGCATCCACCCACAGCCCCGAGTTCCTGCGCTTCAATCCCAACGCACAGGTGCCGGTGATCATCGATGAGGCCGGCGTGTTGTGGGAATCCAATACCATCTGCCGCTATCTGGCCGGCAAACACCAACACCAGCACGATCTGCTGCCCGTCGAACCGGCGGCACGCGCCCGGGTTGAGCAGTGGATGGACTGGCAAGCCACCGAGCTCAATCCGTCCTGGAGCTATGCGTTCATGGCGCTGGTGCGCAAGGACCCGGAGTTCCAGGACGCCCATCGCCTGGAAGTCGGCATCCGCGGCTGGAACCAGAAAATGGGCATCCTCGAGCATCAACTCGCGACCACCAAGGCGTATGTCGCCGGGCCACGCTTTACCCTGGCCGACGTTGTCATCGGTTTGTCGGTCAACCGCTGGCTGATGACGCCGATCGACCGGCCCGACTACCCCGCCGTCGATGAGTATTTCAAACGCCTGGCGCAACACCCCGGTTTCCTGAAGCATTGCTGCAACGGCTTACCCTGAATGGCCACAGGTTGCCGCCACACACAATAAAAAAGGGTCCCTCTACCGGGACCCTCTTTCATTTGCCGCGACTAGTTCAATTGCAACGTCGAATTGAACTGACTGATCGCATCCACCACATGCCGCGAACCCTGCTGGATTTCCAGAATCACCTCCCCTGCCTCATTCGCCAATTCAACGCCGAGCCCGGTTCGACTCAGGCTCGATTGCATGCTCGACACCGCGCTGAGCGACAAATCGTGGTTCTTGCGCACCACCTCGACAATCTCCAGCGTCGCCTGACTGGTGCGCGCCGCGAGGCTGCGCACTTCATCGGCCACCACCGCAAACCCGCGCCCGTGCTCACCGGCGCGGGCCGCTTCGATTGCCGCGTTGAGCGCCAGCAGGTTGGTCTGATCGGCAATGCCGCGAATGGTCTGCACGATGGTGCCGATGATGTCGGACTGTTTGCTCACGGCGTCGATGCTCAGTGCCGCCTCATTCAAGTCCCGGGAAATGTCCTGGATGATCTGCACCGTCTGCTGCACCACTTCGGAACCCTTGCGCGCGCAGACGTCGTTTTGCACCGAAGTGCTGTGGGCCGATTCTGCGGCGGTTTGCAGGGTGGTCATCTGGTGGGTGATATCGCTGGCGAACTTGACCACTTTGTATAACCGCCCCTTGGCGTCGAACAACGGGTTGTAGGACGCCTCCAGGAATACCGTCTGACCCTGCTTGTTCCTGCGTTCGAAACGGTGGGAGTGATATTCGCCACGGTTAAGCGAAGCCCAGAAATTCCGGTAACCCTGGGACTCGGATTCGGCACGGTGGCAGAACAGGCTGTGATGCTGCCCCACCACTTCATTGAGCGAGTACTGCATGGTTTTCAGGAAGTTCTCGTTGGCGCTGATGACCTTGCCTTCGGGCGTGAACTCGATCACAGCCATTGAACGACCGATCGCGGCGAGCCTGCTTTCGTTTTCGTGTTCCTTGTTGATCCGTGCGGTGATGTCGGTGGCTACCTTGATCACACTTTTCACCTGCCGGTCGGGGCCCAGCACCGGCATATAGCTGGCTTCGAGCCAGATCTCCCGGCCACTCTTGTGCAAGCGCAAAAAGGTCCCGCTCAGCGGCTCGCCCCGCGCCAGGTCACGCCACAACCTGGTGTACTCGTCGCTGCGGTAATACTGCTCCTCACAAAAGACCCGGTGATGCTTGCCGCGCACTTCGTCGGCGCTGTAGCCCATGGCATTGCAAAAGTTTTCGTTGGCATCGATGACGGTGCCATCCGGGGTGAACTCAATCATCGCCATCGAACGACTGATCGCCGCCAACTTGGCATTGGCCTCAGTCAGCGCACAGCTGAAGCGTTCGATTTCCAGCAGGTCAGCCTTGTGATGTAGGTTGAACATGGTTGTATCACCTTCAGCGCGGTTTTTGATTGATGAAAGTTGCAGGTCTTTCACATCCACCACTACGTTCCACGGAACAGGCACACGCATCCCTCCAAAAAAGAAGGACTAGTCAGGTGATAATTGATGATCAATCGGAGGGTCCTTACAGCGACACGCTCATCAAGACATCCTTCTCTTGATAGCCCGCATGCGGGCCAGCCCTAACAGGTTCACAACAAATTCCATTTAACGGACAACTCCCTGTCACCAAGTGTTGGTGCGTTCGTTTGCGCACTCTTTCGCCAAGCCATCAACCGCCCCATCACGGCCGATATGGTTAGTTACAGCTGATCATAGACAGCAACCTTGGGCTTGCAAGGCCACTAGTCGGCCAGCATTGAGGACAAAAACGATTCAGCTGCTTGTTGGGGGTTGCCGCCCGTCGAGCATGAGAACGGCACAGGCCAGCAAATTGGCGTAAGACTTGCTCGCGAAGACGGCAGCTCAAACACTGCAGCAACGTCAGAAAGCACTACAAGCTGGCACTCACCCTGGTGGCCACCTCCCCCGGCACCCAGCCCTTCCACACCTGCGGCTGCTCACGCAAAAACGCTTCGGCGACTTCACGGGGTTTCTGCCGTTTTTCACTCATCTGGCCCAGGGTCTGGTTCAACAGATCAATCGGCAGGTCGACCTTTTCGAAAAACGTCACCAGATCCGGATACTGCGCCTTGAACGGTGCCGACACGCCAATGGCCAGGCTGGCCGGCATCGAGCGCGTGCCTTTGGGGTTCGGGTTTTTGGCGTCGGCCAGGGTTTTCCAGGCTTCGGCGTCGAACGGTGGCTCGTCGAGTTTCACCAGTTTGAAGCGCCCCAGCAGCGGTGTCGGCGACCAGTAGTAGAAGAGCACTGGTTTGCCTCGGCGGATCGACGACGCTACTTCTGCGTCCAGAGCTGCACCGGAACCGGTGCGGAAGTTGACGTAGCTGGCGGTCAGGTCATAGGCCTTGAGTTTCTGGCTGTTGACGATTTCCGAAGTCCAGCCGGTCGGGCTGTTGAGGAAGCGTCCGCGGCTCGGGTCTTCAGGGTCGCGGAATACGTCTTTGTATTTCGCCAGGTCAGCAACGGACTTCAACTCCGGGGCCAACGGCTTGATGCCGCGCTCGGGATCGCCCTTGATCACGTACTCCGGCACCCACCACCCTTCGGTGGCGCCCTTGACCGTATCGCCGAGGCCAAACACCTTGCCCTCCGCCGCCGCCTTGACCCAGGCGGGGCTGCGCCCTGCCCACTCTTCACCGATGACCTGGATATCGTTTTTCGCCAGCGCCGCTTCAAGGCTGACGGTGCTGCCCGGCAGCGTGTCGGTCGGGTAGCCGTAACCTTTTTCAACGATCAGGCGCAGGATTTCGGTGATGAGGCTGCCGCTTTCCCAAGTGATGTCGCCAAAGTGGATAGGTGCCGTTTTTTCCGTGGCCGATGCGGGGTGGGACAACAGGCTCAGGGCCAGCAGCGAACTGCCGAGCAGGGTTTTGATCGATCTCATGCGGACCTCTTGTTCTGGAGGGGACGGTTCAGGGATTGGTTGGCGCTGTGCCGGTCGCACAGGGCCTGGGAGCGGCTCATGTAGTCGCTGACTGAACGCAGGGAAATGCCCAGCGCAGCGGCAATTTGCGGATAGGTCAGGCCGTCGATCCGCGACAGCAGGAAGGTCGAGCGGACTTTGCCTGGCAGCCGCTGAAGACTGCGCTCCACACGGGTCAGGGTCTGGGACAACTGAGCCAGTGCCTCCGGCGATTCGGCGTGGACCGGCTCGGCCTGTTGCAGTTGCTGAAGGTACTGGCGCTCCAGATCACCTCGACGCCAGCGCTGATAGAGCAGGCGTCGGGCGATGGTGGTGAGCAAGGCACGGGGTTCACGGATTGCCGTCAGGCTTGGGGCCTGGAGCAGTTGCACGAAGGTTTCGCCGACAATGTCTTCGACAGCGGCGGCATCGTTCAGGGACTGACGCAGTCGCGTGCAGAGCCAGTGGTAGTGGGCGCGGAACAATCCGTCCACGTACTTGCGATGAAGAATATCGGCGCCGGACATAGGGGCTCCTGGGTTAGGGGTCGCTGAATGTCCGGTGGTCCGGTGAGGCGAATCCTAGCAAGGAGCCTTATTCATTAATAATATTTAAAACTTATCTTTATATTCATTTATGGAATTAAAAATAACTCCTGACAAGCCTCTATCGCAAATCCCCATACCCCAACGTCTCAGCCTCACGCTGATAGTCGAGCACAACCTGATAGTCGCTTTCGTTGGCCGGCAGCACCTCTGGCAAACCGAGGGTTTCGGCAACCTCTGGCAGTTCGCGCAACGCCAGGTTCATCAGCTTCAGCAGCTCTTCAGCCAGTTCATCGCTGACCGTCGCGGCAGTAATGAACGGTAAGGCGGGACTGAACGCACTGCGGGCGATCACCCGCAATCCAGCCACTTCCTCTGCGGCATGGCGTGCCAGATAGGCAAAGGTAACGCTGTCGATGGCCGCCAGATCGGCAAGATCTTCGCGCAACCAGCGCAGGCTTTCTCGATGGCTGCCGCTGATTCCGACCCGGGCAAAAAAACGCCCGTCACGTTGCAGTGGCGCCAACCGGTGGCGCAGCAGGTTCATGCCGCTGTTGGAGTCCAGGCCATTGATCACGCCTCGGCTGCCGCGAAAATCCGCCAGGGTTCGCCGTGCATCATCAATCCGTCCCAGAATCAGGCTGCAATGATTGCCGCCACTGCTGTCCGGCAGCTCGTAACGAGGTCGCCCCAGCACCCGGACCTTGCCGCGCAATGCCGTCATCAGCGGATAACCACAGGTTTGTGTCAGCAGCAAGTGCGGCGACAACCACATCTGCATCAGGGACAGGCCTTCGGTATCACGGCGGGTGCCGCCCAGATGCTCGAAGATTCGCGCCAGCCAGCGTGCGTTGGCCTGATGGATGGGGTCGGGGGCGGTGTACATCAGCAGTTCGGCAATGTGTTGGGTCATCGAAATAGTCCCATGCAATGAAAATCCCCTGTGGGAGCGGGCTTGCTCGCGAAGGCGATTGGACATCCAGCATTTAAGTGGGCTGGCACACCGTATTCGCGAGCAAGCCCGCTCCCACAGAGGGAAGGTGTCCAACAAAAAAATCAGTAAAACGGATGCCTCGGGCTGTCGATGGCCTTCACTCCATGCTCACGCCACAACTGCCCATAACCCTGCACCAGGAATCCACCACTGCGCGCCAGCCATTGCTCACGGCGGGCCCGGTAAGCGTGGGGCAAGTCGTACCAAGGCAACCCCGGCAACTCGTGATGCACCAGATGAAAATTGAGGTTGAGGAACAGCCAGCGCCACGGCCACGCCGCTTCATTGAGCACCGTGCGTTGCTCCGGCGCGGCATGAGGCCGATGTTCATAGTAGGAACGAATCATGGCGATCGACAGCGCCGGCACACTGATCAAAAACAGGTAATGCCAAACCGGCAATACACTGAAGCTTGCGATAAACAGCAACATCAACCCGGTCATCAAGCCGTGACTCAACCACATCAGCCAGGCCTGTCGCTCGCCCGCTCTCAGGCGTTGCAGCTCTTCCCGGGCCAGCGCCAGCAAGGCCAGCGGTGCACCCAGGGCAAAGCGGCCGAGCACGGTTTTGTTCAGCCAGCACAGGCTGCGCACCAGCGGTGAACTACCCTGCCACTGCCCGGCGCTCAGGTAACGGCTTTCCGGATCTCGACCGGGAATCGTCAGGTCCTCGTCGCGGTGATGCAGCAAATGGCTATCGCGGTACAAGGTGTACGGATACCAGACGGCAAATGGCGCGTAGCCCAGGATTTTGTTCAGGGTTGGCCAGCGCGTGGGATGGCCGTGCAGCAGTTCGTGTTGCACGGATAACCACAGCACCAGCAATGGAATCAGCAACAGCGTGCTCCACCACAAACCCAATCGATGGCTGTTCAATACGATGCCAAACCAGACGCCATACACACTGATCAACAGCAACCAGGTCGGCCATTCGGTGCGGGCGGTGAAGCGACGGCGCAGGGTTTCGATTTCTGCTTGGTGGGCGCTATCAAAGTAATGAGGCATGGCGTTGCTCAGATCGGGGACCAGTCCCCTTCTGTGCAATGACCTTGGGAAATCTTGCAGATTATTTTCAGGAGGATCGCTCCCATGTTGCATGGGAGCGATCAATCAATGCGGGATCAGTGACCGAACACGCCGACCTTCTTGGCTTTCTTGTCCGCGCGCTTTTCAATGGCGGTTTTCGCTGGTTTCTTTTTCGCCGCTTTCTTTGAATCCATACCTTTGGACATGATGCGTACTCCACTCATGGGGATGTGAGATCAGGTATACACCTATCCCGGCGCGCGCGTTCTTTTATAATCGCCCGCTTTGCACACCGACAGCCAAAGACCATGCCCGACACCCAATACGCCCTGCTCGACGAGCCGTTATGGCCATTGATGAACAAGTTCTATCGCGCTCACCAGTCATCGATGAAAGCGGTGCGCGACGCGCAGTTGTGGGTGGCCCGACGTGACCGGATTGTTGCCGTGCTGTGTTTGCGTCCGGTGTCCGGCGGGCATTGGCTGACCGGATTGCTGGTCGATCCGGCCTGTCGCGAGCAAGGGCTTGCCGCCGGGTTGATTGCGGCCGCGGTGAAGGAGTGCGAACTGCCGGTATGGCTGTTCTGCCATCCGGACTTGCGGGGGTTTTATGAGCGACGCGGGTTTACGTTCGATCCGCCGATGCCATACGCGATGGTTGAACGGTTGAGCCGCTATGCGCGCAGCAAGCCGATGATTGCGATGGGGTTGGCGCCGAAGTAACCGGGATCAAAAATGTGGGAGCGGGCTTGCTCGCGAAGGCGGTGTATCAGTCGCCAACAATGTTGACTGACCGGACCTCTTCGCGAGCAAGCCCGCTCCCACAGGGTTTTGCGGCGATTTAATCGTCCGCGCCGGGATCCAGGTCCGGGAACATCACCTCGGTGAAGCCAAACTTGCTGAAGTCGGTAATGCGCGACGGGTACAGTCGGCCGATCAGGTGATCGCACTCATGCTGCACCACCCGTGCATGAAACCCCGAGGCAAAGCGCACGATGGGTTCACCCTTGGGGTCGACGCCTTCGTAGCGAATCTGCTGATAACGCTGCACCGCGCCACGCAGGCCAGGCACGGACAGGCAGCCTTCGAAGCCCTCTTCCAGGCCCGGGCTCAGCGGTGTAATCAACGGGTTGATCAGGATCGTCTGCGGCACGGCCTCGGCATCCGGATAACGCTCGCTGTGCTCGAAGCCGAAGATCACCAGTTGCAGGTCGACGCCGATCTGCGGAGCCGCCAGGCCAACGCCCCCCACGCTTTCCATGGTCTGGAACATGTCATCGATCAGTTGCCACAGCTCGGGGCTGTCGAACATTTCGACCGGCACTGGCGGGGCAATGCGCAGCAGGCGCTCATCGCCCATTTTCAGAATTTCACGAATCATGATCAGGTTTCATCAATGGTCGGTTTGTGTGAGTGATCGCGGCCCAACCCCGATACATGGTGCTTTTCCTCATGGACGGGACCATGCTCGCCAGCCACTTTTTCGCCAGGGTCCTTGCCCTCTCGCGACATGTGCTCGATCACGGCATTCATTTCCGCGCCCAGCAGCAGCACTGCGGCGGAAATGTAGAAGTACAGCAACAGCACGATGATCGCACCGATACTGCCATACATGGCGTTGTAGTTGGCGAACTCCTTGACGTACAAACCGAAGCCCAGGGACGCGATGATCCATACCACCACCGCCAGCACTGAGCCTGGGGTGATGAAGCGGAATTCCTGTTTGACGTCCGGCATGACGTAGTAGATCAACGCCACCGCGACCATCAGCAGGATCACGATCACCGGCCAGCGCGCGATGGTCCAGAGGGTGACGATGAAGTACTCAAGGCCGACCTGCGCAGCGATCCAGCTCATCACCTGTGGCCCGAGCACCATCAGCGCGGCGGCGATCAGCAGCATGCCGGCAATGCCGACGGTGTAGATGATCGACAACGGAAAGCGTTTCCACAGCGGGCGCCCTTCAACCACGTCGTAGGCGGCGTTCATCGCGCTCATCATCAGCCGCACGCCGGCGGAGGCGGTGTACAGCGCAATCACGATACCCACCGACAGCAGCCCCCCCTTGGACTGCTGAAGCTGGTCAATCACCGGGTTGACCTGCTCCAGCGCCTGGGGCGGCAATACGAGTTCCGATTGCAGGCGCAGCCAGGAGAAAAAGTCGGGCAGATGCAGGAAGCCGATCAGGGCGATCAGAAACAGAATGAACGGAAACAGCGAAAAGAGCATTTGATAGGCCAGCGCCGAGGCATAGGTCGACATCTCGTCGGCCATGAACTCGGTGACCGTGCGCATCATCACACGGTGCAGGGGCAAGCCTCTCATGTCCGGAAAAATCATTCGCGTCTCCATTCGCCGCATACGGATTGGGGTTGAAGTCGTGGCGACTCAGGGGCTGTTTTCTTTCATCAAGGTAGCCCAGTTGGCGACTTTGAAACAAATTCAGCGTGCAAGTTCAGGCTGACACAAAAACGGCCATCTGAAGATGGCCGCGTCTTCTTTTCATTTAAGACATTTCAATGCAGGAAAGTCGTTACACAAGGTTGACCGAGGGCTTTTGCGGGGAGTTTCATTTATTTCACCACGACATTTCATCGTTCAATGCAGGTTGCGCTTTATGTTTGCGGGCCAACCCCTGAGAATGCGCAACACATTCAGGCCTTGGCGCTGAAGATCCAATCCCGTAGGAACGTTATGAAACTCGATAAAAAGCAGGCCATTGCCCGCAGAAACCAGGAACTCGGCGGTGCTGTGCTTGGCGTCAACAACTGCCACTTCGCCGAACTGAACCGTAACCGCAACATCTGGTGGTTCGACCTCCCGGTGACGCGCCTTGCAATCGGTCAGTACGAGTGGATTCACCTGCTGATGCACACGCCGGCCACCGACGAACTGCTGCACCTGAAAGTGCCGACAGTGTTCCTGCGCGAGAAGCTCGAAGGCCTGGTGGTGCGCAATGAAGGCAAGCGCAAGGCGGCATTGAGCCTGGAACTGAGCGCCGACAAGGACTCCTTCCTGCAGGACATGCGCCCGGCGGGCACCAACGTCAACTTTGCACCGTTTCGCCAGTAACCCAAAAAGCTAAAAGCTTGCTCCGGGCGGCGTTCCGACGAAGACGGCCTGACAGGCACCAATGACTTATCAGGCATCCAAAAAAAGCCCCGCATCT
>NZ_CATKPX010000030.1:0-73805 GCF_949767755.1 Pseudomonas sp. IT-P4
AAGTGCCTCCAACGAAGGCATGAAGTGGTATGAAGTGGTTCCCATCGCGGCCGTCGTCGGCGCAACCCAGGCCGCCACCGGCCACCGTGACCAGGACACCAACCTGTTCATCGAAGCCGAGTTCGTCGACGCCAAGAGCAACCAGACCGTGGCCAAAGTGGTGCGCAAGGTGTTCGGCACCGAACTGAAAAACGAAAGCCAGCAGATTACCGCCAAGGACTTCAAGGCGGCGATCGACAAACTGGGTACCGACTTCCAGGCATTCCTCAAGTAACACCTGCCTTTGTGGCGAGCGAGCTTGCTCGCGCCGGGCTGCGTAGCGGCCCCTGGACTGTCGGCAACGACATGTTTTGCGACTGCTGCGCAGTCGAGAGCGGGAGCAAGCTCCCTCGCCACAGAGGTTCCCCTCCTGACCCTTGCGGTCACTTCTTCATCCCCACCCGCCGGCGCATCTCGGCAGTGATCGCTTGTCGGGTTCCGGGCATCTGCGCCCACGGCCCATCCCCGACTTCAGCCAGACGCTCATGCACGTTGTGCAGGTTCCATTGATTGGCACCCTTGAGTTCGGCCACCTCTTCGCGCCAGATCGGCATCGACACCGGCAACCCTTCGCGGGTACGTACGGCGTAGGCGCAAATGGTGGTCGCCCCCAGGCCGTTGCGCAGGTAATCGATAAAGATCCGTCCGACCCGGTTCTTCGGTCCCGACACTGCCGAAAAACGCTCGGGCAACAGCTTGGCCATGTGGTTGACAATGGCATGGCTGAAATCCTTGACCTCGTCCCAACCGAGCTTGCGGGTCAACGGCACCACCACATGAATGCCCTTGCCGCCGCTGGTTTTCAGAAACGCCTTGAGCCCCAGTTCATCCAGCACCGACACTGTCAGTTGCGTGGCCTCGACCATGCGCTTCCATGGCAGCGCCGGGTCCGGGTCAAGGTCGAGGACAAAACGGTCCGGCTTGTCGAGTTTGTCAGACGTCGCATTCCAGGTATGCAGTTCCACGGTACTCATCTGCACCGCGCCAACCAGCGCCTCGGCATTGTCGATGAGCATCATCGGCTGGCCGGTGAGTTGTTTGTCCAGCATGGTGATGCCGGGGATCGCCAGGTGCTCGGCGTTTTTCTGAAAAAACAGCTCGCCAGCGATGCCGTCCGGGGCACGCACCAGCGCCACCGGACGATCCTTGAGTTCGGGCAGGATCCACTCGGCGACACTGGCGTAGTACTGCGCCAGTTGCAGTTTGGTCGTGCCGCTGGCGGGGTCGATCACCCGGTCCGGGTGAGTGATGCGGACCTTGCCGTCCTCCAGACCGATCTGTGAGGGGGCAGGCGCGGCTTTCTTTTGCGTGGCTGCGGGCTTTGCCGTGCCGGTTTTTTTCTCAGTGGAGGTTTTCACGGTACTCGCACGCTCCTCGGTGATGGCTCGGGCCGGTTTGTCCTTGCGCAGACCATGGAACACGGCATGGCGTACCGAGCCGTCCCTGGTCATTTCAGCGAAGGCCACTTCCGCCAGCAGCCTGGGTTTGAGCCAGTGCACATCCCTGGCCTGCGAACCGACGGGTGGGTTAACCACAGGCGGCTTTTTCACCTGCAACGGCTTGAGTTGTTCATGGAGGCTGCGCAAGGTCGCCTCGTTGAACCCGGTGCCGACCTTGCCGGCGTAGCGCAACTCGCCCCCATCGCGGTCATGCAGCCCCAGCAGCAATGCCCCGAAGGCATGACGCGAGCCTTTCGGCTCGGTGAAGCCAACGATGATGAATTCCTGCCGTTGCTGGCATTTGAGCTTGATCCAGTCACTGCTGCGCCGGGAGAGATAGGGCGAACCCAGACGCTTGCCGATCAAGCCTTCCATGCGCATCTGGCAGGCGCTGTCGAGCAAGGCCCGGGGCTCCTGGCCAAACGACTCGGAGAAGCGCAGCAACGGATCTTTATTGGCCTTGAGCACGGTCGCCAGCGCGGCCCGACGCTCTTCGACCGACACCTCGCGCAGGTCCACGCCATTGAGGTACGGCAGGTCGAACAGGTAGTAGAGAATGCCGTCGCTGCGATCCTCTTCGAAGGCGTTTTGCAGCGCCTGAAAGTCCGGCACACCCTGTTCGTCCATCACCACCATTTCACCGTCGAGCCACGCCGATTCCAGGTCCAGCGCGGCCAGGGCCGTGGCCTGCCCCGGCAGTTTGTGGGTCCAGTCGTGGCCATTGCGGGTGATCAGCTTCACCTCGCCGTGGTCGATGCGGGCCATGATGCGGTAGCCGTCGAACTTGATTTCGTAGCTCCACGGGCCGTCGGGGATTTTTTCCACCAGCGTCGCCAACTCAGGCTTGAGCAACTCGGGTAGCCTGGCTTTGCGCGCACCGGTGAGGGGCGATGATGCTCCCGGGCGTGAGCGCTTGGCGGCGGCCCTGGAGGTCGCCGAAAAGTCACCCAGGCGGTTGTAATCATCGAGGTTGCGGGGCATGGCTTACCTGCTTCGCGCCAGGACGTCGAATGCAAACGTCTTCTAATCAAGCAGAGCCAGCGAGCGGCGCAATAATTCAATCAACGTTGAAAAAGCCCGGACGGACGGGCTTGTGGCGCGGGGTACGGCCGGTGTTTGCGCAGGTTGACCGAGTCATCGTTCTTCGCGAGCAGGCTCGCGAAGCTTTACCAAGGCGGATGCACCCTTTCAGGCAGTACCCTTGGCCTGCTGTTCCAGATGCAATTGCAATAGCGGGTCGATCTGCAACGCCGCAGCCAGTTCATCCAGATAGTTGCGCTCGGCGTCCTGCTGGTCGTCCACCAGCATCACACTGGCCAGGTACATCTCCGAGGCCATGGCCGGGTCGGTGGCCGATTGCGCCACTTCATTGGGGTCCAGAGGCTTGGCGACCTCGTCGTCCAGCCATTGCTGCAATTGCGGATCGTCGGTGTGACGGCCGATTTCAGTGCTGATCATGTGCTTCTCGGCTTCGTCGATGCGGCCATCGGCCTTGGCCGCGGCGATCAATGCCCGCAGGATCCCATGGCTGTGCTCCTCGGCCTCCGGGCCGGCCAGCAAGTCCACGGTCCGTGGCGCTTCTTGCGGCGCCGACGCCTGACTGCGTTGCCAGGCCTGGTACGCCTGGAACGCCATCATGCCCAGGGACGCCAGCGCCGCATAATTAGTGCCGCCAGCGGAGCGACTTTGCGGTGCACCGCCCATCGGCGAACCACCGCCGAGCAAGCCACCGAGCAAATCGCCCAACCCAGCGCTACCACCGCCACTGCCTGCACCAGCACCACCACCCAACAAGCCGCCGAGCAATCCACCCAGGTCGCCGAGCCCGCCTTGGGCCGACGAGCCACCGCCACCCTGTTGCGCCATCGAGCCCTGGCCGGCGCGCAGTAATTGTTCGAGCAGGTCGCTGGTGTTCATGGCAGTTGTCCTCTTGAAGGGCGTTTATCCAGTCAGGCAACGATAGCCCCCGCCGGCGAATGTGCCAGCACCGTTGGGCTGACCCGCCCGCGCTACCGCGGATTGCTCCGGAGTATTTCCTGGCGGCGCAGCTAAGATTCATAGGTGGTGAACCTTATTCCCGCAAACCCGGTCGATACCTGCAACCCGACCCGGTTTGCCACCGCCCCCATACGCGGGGCGACAACTGGCTTGCTTCATTCACTGGAGAACGCCCCCGTGATTTCAACCCTGTACATCGCCAGGCTCAAAGCATGGGGCGCCCATGGCTTTACCGCCACTGGCGTGGTCACCGCTTTCCTCGCCACCCTGTCCCTGCTGGAGAACCAACCGACCCATTGCCTGCTGTGGCTGGGTGTCGCCCTGATCGTCGACGGACTGGACGGTGCGCTGGCACGCAAGGTCAACGTGCAGTCGGTGTTGCCGAGCTTCGATGGCTCGATCCTCGACCTGGTGATCGACTACCTGACGTACGTGTTTATCCCGGCACTGTTCATCTACCGCTACATTCCGTTGCCGGACTACACCCTGCTGCTGAGCGTGTCGCTGATTCTGGTGTCGTCGCTGTTCTGCTTCTGCAACGTCAACATGAAGAGCACCGACAACTACTTCCAGGGTTTCCCCGCCGCCTGGAACGTGGTCGCCCTGTGCCTGTACATCATCGCCCCGCCGCCGTGGATCACCTTCGTCACGGTCATCGGCCTGGCGCTGCTGACCGTGACCCGGATGAAATTCCTGCACCCGTTTCGCGTGCGCCGGTTCATGCCGATCAACATTGCGGTGACAGCCATCTGGTTGCTGTGCAGCCTGTCACTGGTGCTCAACCATCCACGGATCAATCCGTTGGTAATGGGCTTGTGGTTGCTGATGTCGGCGTACTTCCTGGGCATCTGCCTGTGGCGCACGGCGCTGGAGTGGTTCGACGAGTCGGGGCTCAAGTAGCCATGGCGGTCCATATCGTTCAACTCGGATCACCCCGTCGGCCTGACGAAGGCTTGCGCCTGGGCACGGTACGCCGCCCTCCACGCGGCGTACCGAAAACCGAATTCGCCCGTCGGGACTTTTATGATGTCTGGCAACCGCTGCTGTCGCCCAGTGCCGAGTTGGTGGCCGAGGCCAAGGCCGCACAGGATGCCAAGGCCTGGGAGGTGTTCCGGCGCAAGTTCAAGGCCGAGATGAGCCAGCCCGCTGCCAGTCAGATGCTGGACCTGCTGGCCGCGCTGTCCCACCAGACGTCCCTGGCCGTGGGTTGTTATTGCGAGGATGAAGCGCATTGTCACCGGTCGGTGTTGCGCGAGTTGCTGGAGGCTCGAGGTGCTGTAGTGATTTAGAGGCAATGACCACCACACAACTCCTGTGGGAGCTGGCCTGCTCGCGAATGCGGTCTTTCAGTCGAAGATGCTGTGGCTGACACACCGCTTTCGCGAGCAAGCCCGCTCCCACATTGGACTTGTGGTAACTCAACGCCGCGTAATCACCACCTCCAGGTATTCACTCGGCACCACCAGCGACTTGTCGCCCGCCCGGTTCATCCGGTTGATCAGCTCGCTCAGGTCCCTCTCCAGTGCCTTGGCGCCATCCGCGGGCAGCGCGGCGAAGGCCTTGTGCACCGGCCCGTACCACTGGCGGAAGGTGTCGATGAAATGCGCCGCCGAGCGATAGCGGAAATTGAACGTGCGGCGTGTCACCTGAAGCAGGAATTCACGCTCGTCGAAATGCTCGCGCAGCCAGGCTTCGCTGCCCCAGCGGGAGGGCGGATTGGCGCCCGGAGGGGGTGGCAGGTGTTGGCCCAGGGTCTTGAACATCTGGCCGACGAAACCTTCCGGCGTCCAGTTGGCCAGGCCGATCCGCCCGCCCGGGCGACAAACCCGCGCCAGTTCCGCGGCGGCCTTGGGCTGGTCTGGCGTGAACATCACGCCGAAGGTCGACAGCACGGCATCAAAACTGCCGTCGGCAAAGGGCAAGGCTTCGGCATCGGCGACCTGGAAGGAGACCTTCAGGCGTTCTGCCCGGGCCCGTTCTTCGCCGCGTTCGAGCAAGGCGGCGACATAGTCGGTGGACGTCACCTGGCAGCCACGGCGGGCAGCCGCGAGGGTTGCGTTGCCGTTACCGGCGGCTACGTCGAGCACGCGCTCATCGCACAACAGGTCGCAGGCTTCGGCCAGTTGCTCGCCGACGATCTGCAGGGTGGTGCCGATCACGGCGTAGTCACCGCTGGCCCAGGAGGCCATCTGGCGGTTTTTCAAGGCAGTCAGATCAATGGGTGTACTCATGGAAACGGTCTCTGGTTTGAAACACGAGTCGGGTCCGGTCGCGGTTACTCCGCCGTCGTCGGATCGATGATATTCATGACCTGGGAAATGCGGTTGGCGGGAAAACCACTGATCCTGGCGTGCTCCCGGATCTGCTCCTCGTTCGGCGAGATGTACACGCAGTAGAGTTTGTCACCGGTGACATAGCTCTGCAGCCACTGCACCTCTGGCAACTCACGCAACGCCTGGCAGGACTTGAGCGAAGCGGCTTTCAAATCCCTTTCCGACAATGCTCCGGCGCCCTGGATCTCGCGTTCAATCACGAACTTCGGCATGGCAACCTCTCTTTTCTTGTTCTGGGTAGCAGGGCCGGTATTGACCCCGTAGACAAACTATCGTCCTGACGGGCGCTGGCGTCCTGTCCGATCGTCGCCCAACCCTGCCCGATCGTCCGGAGATTCCACGTAGCGCGCAGGCGCGCTCACAATCAGGAACCTCCCACGGGGAAACCCCAATGGACGCTCTGTCACAGACCCTGCGTGTCGTGCACCTGGTCGGCGCGATCTTCATCAACGCCCGGTTCACCGCGCCCTGGTGCTACCAGTCGCCCAGCGCCGATACGGCGGCGCCGTTCCTGGAGCCCGATGCGGAACGAGTGGTGATCTTTCACCTGATCACCGAGGGTGAGTGCTACGTGGAATTGGGCGATGCCCCGCCGCTGCTGCTGAGTGCGGGCGACGTGGTGATCTTCCCCCAGGGCGATGCCCACCGCATGTGCTCCCGTCCCGGGTTGCCCCCGGCCACGGGTGCGCGACTGGATGCGGTGCTCGCGCGCCGCCCTCGGCAGTTGAGTTATGGCGGAGGTGGCGCGGTCACCCGGTTGGTGTGTGGTTACCTTGCGTGCGACACGCGCCTGGCGGGCATGTTGCTCAAGGGCTTGCCGGCCGTGGTGCGCGTCAATGTACGCGGTTCGGATGCCGGTATCTGGCTGGAATCCTCCGTGCGTTATGCCCTCGCCGAAGCCCGCTCGCCTCGCCCTGGCGGCGAAGGGGTATTGGCCAAACTGGCCGAAGTACTGTTCATCGAAGTGTTGCGCCTGTACATGAACGAACAGGGCGAAGGCCGCACCGGCTGGCTGGCCGGCGTGCGCGACCGCATCGTCGGCGCCGCCCTCAACGCCTTGCACAAAAAGCCCTGCCACGCCTGGACGCTGGACGAACTGGCGCGCACCGCCAGCACCTCAAGATCGGTGTTGGCCGAACGCTTCCAGCAACTGGTGGGGGTGTCGCCGATGCAGTACCTGACGCAATGGCGCATGTTGCTCGCCGCCAACCTGTTACGCAGCAGCAACAGCTCATTGACGCGCATCGCCGAAGAAGTGGGTTACCAGACCGATACCGCTTTCAGCCGCGCCTTCCGTCGCGAGTTCGGTGCGCCACCGGCGGCGTGGCGGCGCGGTCAGGAGAAAAAGACCATGGCCCACGAGGCAAGACCTGTGAGCCATTGATCGAGCCAATTACGCCGTTGGCGCGCTTGCCTTGGCCTCCTCCAGCAACTGCTGAATCATCTTCTCCTGAGTGTCATAACTACCCTCACCGAAGTGGGTGTAACGCACCTGCCCCTTGGCATCGATCAGGTAGTGCGCCGGCCAGTACTGGTTGTCGAAGTTGCGCCAGATCGCGTAGTTGTTGTCGATCGCCACCGGGTAGGTGATGCCGTACTCCTTAACCTTGGCCCTGACGTTGTCGATGATGCGTTCAAAGCCGTATTCGGGCGTGTGCACGCCGATCACCACCAGCCCGTCCTTTTCGTACTTCTTCGCCCAGTCCTTCACGTACGGCAGGGTGTGCTTGCAGTTGATGCAGTCGAAGGTCCAGAAGTCCACCAGCACCACTTTGCCTTTAACGGCCTCGTTGCTCAGGGCCGGCGAGTTGAGCCAGTCCACCGCGCCGGACAGCGAGGGCATGGCACCCTGGGCATCGCCCATGGTGCTGTCGGCCTTGACCTTGCTGACCAGGTAATCGACGACTTTCGGCACGGCTTCCAGCACGTCTTTCTCCACACTGCTGACACCTTGCGATGAGGTGTTGGCCAGCAACAGGTCATTGGCCCCCGTTGCAATCACCGCCGCACCGGACAGCACCGCAACCCCGGCGCCACGGCGCAACCAGCCAGTGACCGGAATCGACGGTTTCAAGCGATTAACCAGGCCGCGACCGGCAAAGATCAAGGTGCCCAGGGACAGCGCACTGCCCGCGCCATAGGCCACCAGCAACAGACTGGTGCCGGCGTTCGCGCCTCGCAGCATGGCGCTGGTGAGAATCACCCCGAGGATCGGCCCGGCGCAGGGTGCCCAGAGCAGCCCGGTGGCGACGCCGATCATGATCGAGGCCAGCGGCCGGGACATCTTGCGCGAGTTCGGGTCGATGCGATTGCCCAGCAGCACGAAGGGCCGCGCCAGCCAGTCACCGACCCGGGCGGAAATCAGCGACAGGGCGAAAAGCACCATCACCACCAGCGCGACGTGGCGGCCGGTATTGCTGGCCTGGATCACCCACTCGCTGCTGACCACGGCCAGGCTGGAGACCAGGGCAAAGGTCAGGACCATGCCGCCGAGGGTCAGCAGGATCGAGGAACGTGTGCGGTCGGCCCCGGCAAACAGGAAGGGCACGACCGGCAGGATGCACGGGCTGAGGACGGTCAATATGCCGCCCAGGAAAGCGATGAGTAACATGGGATCACCTGATGCAGGTTATAGGGCGACACAGAGCCAGTGTGGGAGCGGGCTTGCTCCGGGCGGCGTTCCGACGAAGACGTACTTTCAGTTGATATCAATGTTGAATGTACTGGCCTCTTCGCGAGCAAGCCCGCTCCCACATTGGATTGGGGTGTTCTCAAGCCGTCTGCTCATCCAGCAACTGCCCTTGCGGCGTGCGGCTGGAACCGTCTTGCGCCAGGAAGCCCTGGGTATCCTTCTGCGCCACAGGCGTGAGCTGGAAGCAGGTGTTGCCGGCGCAGGCGCTTTGCTCGACAGTGGCGTTGGCATGGGCCGCCGCACCGGCGACGGAAAAGACGATGGCGGTCAGGTAGCGGGAAACGTTGTTCATGATGTCCTTCCTGTTTTAAATGGATCAGGCGGTGGTCGGGCGCGACACTCAGTTTTGCGAGTTGCAGTTGTCAGCGAATTTGCGGTAATCCAGCACTTGGGTCCTGGACTGGGAGTCGAGGTACGTCAGCTGCGCATTCACCACGCCGCAGGAAGGCGTAGCGTCCTCGGTCAGCGACAGCACTTTCCTGATGTCCAGTTGGGTGCCGTAGGTGTAGGTTCTGGGAGCGACATCGGCTTCGGCACGGGCCGACAAGGTGCAGATGTTCAGGGCGGCAAACAGGCAGGCGGCGTAGATGGCCTTGGTGTTCATGGCGGATTCCTCAGGGTTCGACAGGTCGTTGGGCCGAGGCGCTCTGGCTGGCCTCGATGGAACCCATTAAAAGCCTGTGAGGTATCTCGTCTGTGTCGGGAATCGGCGTGAATCAATCGCTGCGTATCAGAACGGCGCCTGGATACACAGGCATACAAAACCGCTGGAAATCGGCTTTTTTGCCTTCGTGTGTATCCGCAGGCAAGCCAGATACACTGCAATACAAAGGGCGGCAGGCGAGCCCGCCCAGGCTCTATAGACTGTGTGGCATTCCCCATTTACCAGAGGTTTGGCCCAATGGATCACGTTGATCACATCCTCATCGTTGACGATGACCGCGAAATCCGCGAACTGGTTGGCAACTACCTGAAGAAAAACGGCCTGCGCACCACGGTCGTGGCGGATGGACGGCAGATGCGCGCTTTTCTGGAAACCACTCCAGTGGACCTGATCGTGCTGGACATCATGATGCCAGGGGACGATGGCCTGCTGCTCTGCCGCGAATTGCGCGCCGGCAAGCACAAGGCCACACCGGTGCTGATGCTCACCGCCCGCAACGATGAAACCGATCGCATCCTCGGCCTGGAAATGGGCGCCGACGACTACCTGGTCAAGCCATTCGCCGCCCGCGAACTGCTGGCGCGGATCAACGCGGTGCTGCGACGCACGCGCATGCTGCCGCCGAACCTGGTGGTGACCGAAGCCAGCCGCCTGTTGGCCTTCGGCCGTTGGCGCCTGGACACCTCGGCCCGTCACCTGCTCGATACAGACGGCACCATGGTGGCCCTGAGCGGTGCCGAATATCGATTATTGCGGGTGTTTCTCGACCATCCGCAGCGGGTGCTCAACCGCGATCAATTGCTCAACCTGACCCAGGGCCGCGACGCCGACCTGTTCGACCGTTCCATCGATCTGCTGGTCAGTCGCCTGCGCCAGCGCTTGCTCGACGACGCTCGCGAGCCGGCCTACATCAAGACCGTACGCAGCGAAGGCTATGTGTTTTCCCTGCCGGTGGAAATCCTGGGCGATCAATCATGACCCTGGCGCTGCATTGGCCGCGCACCCTGGCTTCGCGGCTGTCGCTGATTTTCCTGATCGGCCTGATCCTCGCCCAGGCGCTGTCCTTCGGTGTGCAGTACTACGAACGCTACGAGTCCTCGAAAAACACCATGCTCGGCAACCTGGAAACCGACGTTTCCACCTCCGTTGCCATCCTCGACCGCTTGCCCGTCGATGAGCGAGCCGCCTGGCTCAAACAACTGGAGCGGCGCAATTACAGTTACATGCTCAATGAGGGTTCGCCGGGCACGCCCATGCGCACCGACATGCCCGATGCGCCCATCGCCATTGCCTCGATCAAGGACGCCATCGGCCACGATTACCCGATGACCTTCACCGACATCCCCGGGCCGAAAAAACATTTCCAAGTGCACTTGAACCTGGCCGATGGCAGCCCGCTGACCATCGACGTCCGCCCGGCGATGGTGCCGTTGTCACCCTGGCTGCCCATCGTGTTGCTCGGGCAACTGACGTTGATGCTGGCGTGCTCCTGGCTGGCGGTGAGAATCGCCATCCGCCCCCTCACCCGCCTCGCCGGTGCCGTGGAAACCCTGGACCCCAACGCGCACCCGGTACTCCTCGACGAAAGAGGCCCGAGCGAAGTTGCCCACGCTGCCAGGGCCTTCAACTCGATGCAGGCACGCATCGCGGCCTACTTGAAAGAACGCATGCAACTGCTCGCGGCAATCTCCCACGACCTGCAAACCCCGATCACCCGCATGAAACTGCGCGCCGAGTTCATGGACGACTCCAGTGAGAAAGACAAACTGTGGAACGACCTGGGCGAGATGGAACACCTGGTGCGCGAAGGCGTGGCCTACGCCCGCAGCATCCACGGCGCCACCGAAGAAAGCCGCCGCACCGACCTCGACTCGTTCCTCGACAGCCTGGTGTTCGACTATCAGGACGTGGGCAAGGATGTTCAGCTCACCGGCAAGAGTGCGGCCGTCATCGATACCCGCCCCCACGCCTTGCGCCGGGTGCTGGTCAACCTCACGGACAACGCATTGAAGTTTGCCGGTGCTGCTCAATTGCAGGTGGAAAAACGGGCCGATGGCAACCTCTCGATCAGGATCCTCGACCGTGGTCCGGGGATCGCCGAGGAGGAACTCAAGCAAGTGATGGAGCCGTTCTATCGCGTTGAGAATTCCCGCAACCGCAGCACCGGCGGCACCGGGCTGGGGCTGGCGATCGCCCAGCAACTGGCGGTCGCGATTGGAGGGTCGTTGACCTTGAGCAATCGTGAGGGTGGCGGGTTGTGTGCGGAGTTGCGATTGCCGGTGTAGATGTTTTCGGTTCGGGTTTGCGGGTTTACTCGGGACTTGTGGCCACTGAGGATCCCTGTGGGAACGGGCTTGGTCCGGGCGGTGTTCCGACGATGGCTTTGTGTCAGGCGGCATGGATTTTTGAGGGTGTACATATCCGTTGCTGCGGTCACAGCTACTTAGGGCTCCGTCCTTACGGCGGGTGACTATCGAAAAGCCTGCGCGGCCCGGCGCAAAGTAACCAAAGCGCTTTGCCCCTTACATTCGGTGCCTCGCTTAGGCTCGGCATGCCCTCGCTCCGGTCCTGCTCCGTGGGCCCGCCGCCATCGCGAGCAAGTCGGATCGCCGCACCGTCGCTCCCATAGAAGAGCAAAGGCAGAGCAGCCCACACCGCGCCGCTTCTCACCACTCATCAGGCCGAGCGTTAGCTCGCCTGCAGCTCTTGATCTTGATCCACCCGCCCCCTCGGAAGGCTGAGCGCAGGTGTTCATCCGGGGACTGGCGCGCAGCGCCGTTCGACGCAGTCGAACTCATTGCATGTAGGTCGAAGCGAAGCCGACCGGAGGGCAATGCCCCCGGATGAATACCGCAGCGAAGGAACCCCGAGCCTTAGCGAGGGGCCGTACGTTCGGGGCGAGCGTTTTTTTGCTTACTTTTTTTAGGCGCTTGTAAAAAAAGTAAGTCGCCGTAAGGGCGAAACCATAAGTGGCCGTTACCGCAGCAACGGATATGTACTCAATCAAAAAAGCAGCCTGGTCGGCCCAAAGGCCGCCAAGGTCAAACAACCCCAACAACCCCCTCCCCATGCATCTGCCGCAACAACGCCAACCCACCCACCAGAAACCCCGAATCCCCCACCATCCCCGCCTCCACCGCCAATCCTTGCAACTGCTCATGCCCGGTCAACTCCGGAAACTCACGAATACGCAGCAACAACCGCCACGCCAACGGACTCAACTCAGAAAACCTCACACTCCAATCCTCGGCACGACGCACCAGCAACAAAGTCGGCTGAGCAGGTAAAACGTCCGGCTGATAATCCGGCCCCACCTGCTGCACCGGCCAGGCATAAGCCAACGGCCAGGCCAACGGCGACACCCCCAAGGGCCGATCCAGCAGCAACGCGGCATCACCGCCAACCAGAGGCTCGGCGTCGGATTGTTGCAAGGCCATTTCCACCCACTCGTAATGCGCCAGCTCCACCATGAACGGCGGCCACGGCCCATCGCTCAACGCCTGAGGCCCGGCCGCGAGAAACCCGACAAACTCCTCAGCAATCTCACCAAACTTCGGCGTGCGGGCGCGGTAGTCCCGCAGAAAAATCCGCACCAGCGAACGCCAGTGCTCATTGCCCAGAATCTTCACCAGCACCGGAAAAGTACCACTGAGCAAGGACGACAGATTGGCAAACACCAGATCGCGATACACCTGCGCCCGGGCAGCGTCCATTTCGGCCGGTGGCGCGAAACGCTCGGGATCACGCAGGTATTGGCCCATGGTGCTTTGCTGCTGATGCAACGATTGCTTCTCCACGGTTCAAACCTCCTGTTGCAAGCGGCGAATGGTCTGCAATTCCGCCACCAGTTCAGCGAACGCGGGAAAGTTGAAATCCCGCTCCAGCAAGGTCGGTTGCACACCGAACCGGGCATAGGCCTGGGCCAGCAACGACCACACCGCCGGTTTGACCGAAGCGCCGTGGGTGTCGATCTTCAAGGAATCGGACTCGTCGAAATGCCCGGCAATGTGCATGGCCACCACCCGACCGGAATCGATGCCAGCGAGAAACGCCTGCGGATCGAAGCCGTGGTTGATCGAATTGACGTAGACGTTATTGACGTCCAGCAGCAGGTCGCAATCGGCCTCGCGCAGCACGGCATTGGTGAAGGTCACCTCGTCCATGTCTTGCCGGGGCGCGGCGTAATAGGAAACGTTTTCCACTGCCAGGCGCCGACCGAGAATATCCTGGGCCTGACGAATACGCGCCGCGACGTGGTGCACCGCTTCTTCAGTGAACGGCAACGGCAACAGGTCATACAGGTGGCCGTCGTCGCTGCAATAGCTCAGGTGCTCGCTGTACAGCGGCACGTTGTAATGATCGAGGAAGCTGCGAACCTCATGCAGAAAATCGACGTCCAGCGGCGACGGCCCGCCGAGGGACAGGGACAAGCCGTGACAGGACAATGGATAGCGTTCGGCCAGGGCGCGCAATGCCGCGCCGTGGGCACCGCCGATGCCGATCCAGTTTTCCGGGGCGACTTCCAGAAAATCGAAATCCCCTGCCGGTGCGGCCTGGAGGTCTTTGAGTAAACCGCGACGCAGGCCAAGCCCTGCGCTGGCCTTGGCTACGGGGGGAATGGAGGTCTGCATGGTGTCGATCTCACAAGATGTTCAAGGACGCGAGCCGGTGCCCGCCATGAGACAGAGTTAATCGAAAGGGTGTATCTGGACTGTGTTCGGCTGGGGTCTGAAGTTGCGCGGGACTGTATCGAAAGGCCGGTGGGACACAGTGAGATACATCTCTCCCACAGGGTCGTATAGCGGCAGAATAAACGTTGCTTTCGTCGCGCCAGGCCGCGCGCTACAAGGCCCGGACTAAACTTACTGCACACAGGGCCCGCTTGGTGCCCTGTACATCCCCACGACCACCGCCCAGCGGCGAACGCCTCGCCAGACAATGCCTCTGGACCGTGATCCTGTTAAAGGAGCACACATGATGGACGAGGCCAGACTCAACGATTTCATGGGCAAACTGGTGAATGACATGGGCGGCGCGGCGATGCTCGCCAACGTCATCCTTGGCGAAGAGCTCGGCCTGTACCGGGCGATGGCCGACAGTCAGCCCATCACCCCCGAAACCCTTGCCGAGAAAACCGGCTGCAACACCCGCCTGCTGCGCGAATGGCTCAGCGCCCATGCAGCCTCCGGCTACATGGAACACCGTGACGGCCAGTTCCGGCTCCCCGAAGAGCAAGCCATGGCGTTGGCAAACGAAGACTCACCGGTTTATGTGGCGGGTGGGATTGGCGTGGTCGCGTCGTTTTTCCATGACAAGGACAAACTGGTCAGCGCCATGCGCGGCGACGGCGCCCTGCCCTGGGGCGATCACCACCCGTGCATGTTCAGCGGCACCGAACGCTTCTTCCGCCCCGGCTACAAAGCCCATCTGGTCGCCGAATGGTTGCCGGCCCTCGACGGCGTGGTGGCCAAACTGGAAGCCGGGGCCAAAGTGGCGGACATCGGCTGCGGCCATGGCGCCTCGACGGTGATCATGGCCCAGGCGTTTCCGGATTCGCGCTTCGTCGGCTTCG
This sequence comes from Pseudomonas sp. IT-P4, assembly GCF_949767755.1. Classification (NCBI taxonomy): domain Bacteria; kingdom Pseudomonadati; phylum Pseudomonadota; class Gammaproteobacteria; order Pseudomonadales; family Pseudomonadaceae; genus Pseudomonas; species Pseudomonas sp. IT-P4. The sequence goes on from NZ_CATKPX010000030.1 coordinate 14,738, forward strand.
ACTACCACGCACCGTCCGTCACCGTTGCCACCCAGCGGGCCGAAGAAGGGGGTGTATCCAGCCGGGCCAGGTTCTTCCAGGGCACGGCGAAAAGTTACCCCGGCAGCGATTACGACCTGATCTGCTACTTCGACTGCCTGCACGACATGGGCGACCCGGTGGGTGCGGCCAAACACGCCTATGAGTCGCTGAAGGACGACGGCACGGTGCTGCTGGTCGAGCCCTACGCCAACGACTTGCTCGACGACAACGTCAACCCGGTCGGACGCCTGTTCTACGCGGCATCGACCTTCATCTGCACGCCCAACTCGCTGTCCCAGGAAGTTGGCCTCGGCCTGGGTGCCCAGGCCGGTGAAGCACGCTTGCGCAAGGTGTTCAGCGAGGCCGGATTCACTCGTTTTCGCCGGGCCACGGAAACGCCGTTCAACCTGATTCTGGAGGCGCGTAAATAATCCTCGCCGTCATCTGTAGGCGCGAGCTTGCTCCGGGCGGTCCGACGATGGTGTGTCAGCTATATTGATGTCGACTGACACTCCATCGCGAACAGGCTCGCTCCTACAGGTTTCCCGGCATGCTCGACCGCCAGACCCGTGACCAACTCGATCGCCTCCATCAGCTCATGGCGGATCAACCGTTTGCCGTGCTGACCGGGGCCGGTATCAGCACGCCCTCGGGCATCCCGGATTATCGCGACAGCCAGGGCGTGCGGCGTGGCCGACAGCCGATGATGTACCAGGAGTTTCTCTCGGCCCCGGAGTCCCGGCGGCGCTATTGGGCGCGGGCGATGCTCGGCTGGCCGAGGGTGCGAATGGCACAACCGAACGTGGCCCACGACACCCTCGCCCGCTTGCAAGGCACGCGGCAGATCAGCGGGTTGATCACCCAGAACGTTGACACCCTGCACGATCAGGCCGGCAGCCACGACGTGATCGAACTCCACGGCAGTCTGCACCGGGTGTTGTGCCTGGATTGCGGCCAGCGTAGTGAACGCGATTCGATCCAGCACCTGATGGAAACACAGAACCCGTACCTGGCCGGCGTCGACGCAGTGCAGGCGCCGGATGGCGACACCTTGCTCGACCCGGCCTTCGAGGCACGCTTCCAGGTCCCCCGCTGCCCACATTGCGCCGGGGAACGGATGAAGCCGGACGTGGTATTTTTTGGCGAGAACGTCGCACAGGCCACGGCGGCCAAGGCGATGGCCGCCGTCGAACAGGCTGCCGGGCTGTTGGTGATTGGCTCGTCGTTGATGGCCTACTCGGCGTTTCGCTTGTGTCGGGTGGTGGTGGACCAGGGCAAGCCGTTGATTGCGATCAACCTGGGCAAGACCCGGGCCGATGAGATGCTGGATTTGAAGATCGAGGGGTCGTGCGAGCGGTTGTTGCCAATATTGGCCGAACGCCTCTCTTCCTGATCAACACAGTACCCTGTGGGAGCGGGCTTGCTCGCGAAGAGGGCGGCACATCCAACATCTTTTTTGCCTGACCCACCGCTTTCGCGAGCAAGCCCGCTCCCACAGGTAATGTGATCAGTTCGTGGAGAAACGTTGCCCAAGGTTTTCCTCTTTGAGCACATCAAACAACGCCTGCGCCGCCGCCGACAACTCGCCGCCCGGCAACGTCAGCACCCCCAGCGCGCGCTCCACCACCGGGTCGTGCAAGGTGATGCAACGCGCCCCCAACTCACGCATCTGTCCGGCACACAAGGCCGGCACCGCGCTCACGCCCAGGCCACTGGCGACCATGCGCCCGACCGTCGCCAGTTGATGGCTTTCAAACTCCACCGGCAGCTTCATGCCGCGGGCCTGCAAGTGTTCTTCGAGCATCACCCGCACCGTCGACGGACGCTGCAAGGTAATGAACGGTTCCTTGAGCAGGGTCTGCCAGTCGATGTCATCGAGTTCGGCCAGCGCCGAATCCAGGGGCACCACCGCGACGAAGCGGTCGATGTACAACGGCGTGAACTGCAGCGACGAACTCTGGGTCGGCTCGAACGCCACCCCCAGTTCCACCTGGCGGTCCCGGACCATTTCCAGCACTTGCTCGTTGATCACGTCATTGACCGTCACGTTGACATTCGGATAACGGGCGCGGAAGGTCTTGAGGATCGGCGGCAGCAGGTTGCCGGCGAACGATGGCATCGCCGCCAGGGTCACGCGACCGCGCTGCAAGGTAAAGCGCTGGCGCAACTCATCCTCGGCATTGTCCCAGTCGGCGATCAACCGGCGCGCCAGCGGCACCAGGGATTCGCCTTCGGCGGTGAGCGCCACATTGCGCGTGGTGCGGGTGAACAAGCGCCCGCCCAGGCCCTCCTCCAGCGCCTTGATGGTCAGGCTCAAGGCCGATTGCGACAGGTGCAGGCGCTCGCAGGCCACGGCAAAGCTCAGGCTCTGGGCCACGGCCAGAAAGGCGCGGATCTGCTTGACGGTCATACTCGATTTCTCCCGGCTATTGTAGGAGCTGCCGAAGGCTGCGATCTTTTGATCTTGATCCAAAAGATCGCAACTTTCGGCAGCCCCTACAGATTGTTGAGTTTTATCTATTAATTAACCTTAAAAATCAACTTAACAAATGAATACTCCAGCGAGACACTCCATCCCATTCGGCTAGCCAGCCGCCCACAAAGAATAAAAGAGGTGCATATGGCAGGTTTCGACAAGCGTGTGAGTTCCTACGAGGAAGCTCTGGCAGGTCTTGAAGACGGCATGACCGTGATCGCCGGCGGCTTCGGCCTGTGCGGGATCCCGGAAAACCTGATCAACGAGATCAAGCGCAAGGGCACCCGCGATCTCACCGTGGTCTCCAACAACTGCGGCGTCGACGGTTTCGGCCTCGGCGTACTGCTGACCGACCGCCAGATCAGCAAAGTGGTGGCGTCCTACGTCGGCGAAAACAAGCTGTTCGAAGAGCAACTGCTCAAGGGCGAAATCGAAGTCATCCTGACCCCGCAAGGCACCCTCGCTGAAAAAATGCGCGCAGGCGGTGCCGGCATCCCGGCCTTCTTCACCGCCACCGGCGTTGGCACCCCGGTCGCCGAAGGCAAGGAAGTGCGCGAATTCCATGGCCGCAAGTACCTGATGGAAGAGTCCATCACCGGCGACTTCGCCATCGTCAAAGGCTGGAAAGCCGACCATTTCGGTAACGTGATCTATCGCCACACCGCGCAGAACTTCAACCCGCTGGCGGCCACCGCCGGCAAGATCACTGTGGTCGAAGTCGAAGAAATCGTTGAACCCGGCGAGCTGGACCCGGCGCAGATCCACACCCCTGGCATCTACGTCGACCGGATCATCTGCGGCACGTTCGAGAAGCGCATCGAACAGCGCACCGTGCGTAAGTGATCCCCTGCCCCCGGACCGAATGAAGGAATAACGACAATGGCACTTTCCCGCGAACAAATGGCTCAACGCGTCGCCCGCGAAATGCAGGACGGCTTCTACGTGAACCTGGGCATCGGCATTCCGACCCTGGTCGCCAACTACATCCCCGAAGGCATGGAAGTCATGCTGCAGTCGGAAAACGGCCTGCTGGGCATGGGTCCGTTTCCTACCGAAGAAACCATCGATGCCGACATGATCAACGCCGGCAAGCAAACCGTGACCGCCCGTACCGGCGCGTCGATTTTCTCCTCCGCCGAGTCCTTCGCGATGATCCGCGGTGGTCATGTCGACCTGACCGTGCTGGGCGCCTTTGAAGTGGACGTGCAAGGCAACATCGCCTCGTGGATGATCCCCGGCAAACTGGTCAAGGGCATGGGCGGCGCGATGGACCTGGTGGCCGGCGCCGACAACATTATCGTCATCATGACCCACGCCTCCAAGGATGGTGAGTCCAAGCTGCTGGACCAATGCAGCCTGCCGCTGACCGGCGCCGGGTGCATCAAGCGTGTGCTGACCGACCTGGCCTACCTGGAAATCGAAAACGGCGCGTTCATTCTCAAAGAACGTGCGCCGGGTGTCAGCGTCGAAGAGATCGTCGCCAAGACTGCCGGTAAACTGATCGTGCCGGACCACGTGCCGGAAATGCAGTTCGCTGCCCAGTGAGGAATCATTCCATGCAAGAAGTCGTCATTGTTGCCGCCACGCGCACCGCGATCGGCAGCTTCCAGGGATCCCTGGCCAATGTGTCCGCGGTTGACCTGGGCGCTGCGGTGATCCGTCAGTTGCTGGCGCAAACCGGCCTGGATCCTGCGCAGGTCGATGAAGTGATCATGGGCCAGGTGCTGACCGCCGGTGCCGGGCAAAACCCTGCGCGCCAGGCCGCGATCAAGGCCGGCCTGCCCTTCGCCGTACCGGCCATGACCCTGAACAAGGTCTGCGGCTCCGGTCTTAAAGCATTGCACCTGGGCGCCCAGGCGATTCGCTGCGGCGACGCCGAGGTGATCATCGCCGGTGGCCAGGAAAACATGAGCCTGGCCAACTACGTCATGCCCGGTGCCCGCACCGGCCTGCGCATGGGCAACGGGCAAATCGTCGACACCATGATCAGCGATGGCCTGTGGGACGCGTTCAACGATTACCACATGGGCATCACCGCCGAGAACCTGGTCGAGAAATACAGCCTGACTCGCGAGCAGCAGGACGCGTTCGCCGCCGCCTCGCAGCAGAAAGCCGTGGCCGCCATCGAAGCCGGGCGCTTTGTCGATGAAATCACCCCGATCCTGATCCCGCAGCGCAAGGGCGATCCGCTGTCCTTCGCCACCGACGAACAGCCACGGGCCGGCACCACCGCCGAATCCCTGGGCAAACTCAAAGCCGCCTTCAAGAAGGACGGCTCGGTGACCGCCGGCAACGCTTCGTCGCTGAACGACGGTGCCGCGGCCGTGATCCTGATGAGCGCCGAAAAGGCCAAGGCCCTGGGCCTGCCGGTCCTTGCAAAAATCGCCGCCTACGCCAACGCGGGTGTCGACCCGGCGATCATGGGCATCGGCCCGGTGTCGGCCACCCGCCGCTGCCTGGACAAGGCCGGCTGGAACATCGACCAGCTTGAGCTGATTGAAGCCAACGAAGCCTTCGCCGCGCAATCGCTGGCGGTGGCCAAGGACCTGGAATGGGACTTGAACAAGGTCAACGTCAACGGCGGCGCCATTGCCCTGGGTCACCCGATCGGTGCCTCGGGTTGCCGCGTGCTGGTGACCCTGCTGCATGAAATGCTCAAGCGTGACGCCAAAAAAGGCCTCGCCACCCTGTGTATCGGTGGTGGTCAGGGCGTAGCGCTGGCGCTCGAAAGGGCGTAAGCCAACAGCGTTCAACAGACGGCGCGAGGACCCACGAAGATCCGTGATCTGTCTGGAAAAACACCCGGTGCGATGCAAGTCGCACCGGGTTCTTTTTTGCCTGGGTTTTTCATTTCCAGCGGGTTTGAATTTTGTATACAAAACTCGCGAACACATAAAGCAATCCACCCGATGCAATGCTACCGTTGCCACCTCACACAGGTCGGAGACGTGCGCGTGTTGATCCTCAAGTTGCTGTTGATCCCAGGCTTCCTGCTACTGATTTCCCTGGCTGGCAAACGCTGGGGGCCGAGCGTGGCCGGTTGGTTGTCGGGGTTGCCGGTGGTGGTCGGGCCGATCCTGTTGTTCCTCGCCCTCGAACAAGGCCAGGCGTTCGCCGCGCAATCGGCCACTGCCGCGCTGTCAGCCATGTTCGCGATGATTGCGTTCTGCGTGACCTACGCCCAGGTCGCACAACGGGCCGGATGGCCGCTGGCGCTGGTGATCTCGCTCTCGGTCTGGGCACTGGTGGCGGTTGTCCTGTCGCTGATCCCGGCCTCCCTGGTGTTCTCGGTGTGCGCCGCCGCCACCGCGCTGCTCGCCGCACCGTACCTGTTCCCCACCGTGCAACCGGTGCTCAGTGGCCCGGCACCGAAATCCGACAAGCTCCTGTTGCGCATGATGGCCGGTGCATTGCTCACCCTGGTTGTCACGCTGTTGGCCAGCACCGTTGGCGACCGCTGGAGCGGCCTGCTGGCGGTGTTCCCGGTATTAGGCAGCGTGATGGCGGTGTTCTCCCAGCAAACCCGTGGCCCGGCCTTTACCGCCGCGTTGCTGCGCGCCACCGCCACCGGCATGTACTCGTTCGCCGCCTTCTGCCTGGTGTTGGCGCTGGCCCTGCCAACGATGGGAATGAACGCTTTTGTGCTGGGAGTCGCGGTATCGGTGGCCATGCTGGGCGTGACCAAACGCCTGCTGGCGCGGCCGGTTGGCCCGGTGACGGACACCGAGGGAGCAGTCATCAAACGCTAAGCTGCATCAGGTCATCGGGCCAGGATGATGCCCGCCCCAGCGACCGCTGAGTAGAGCACACTGGAATGCATCGCAACCTCCATGGGATGATCGCCCCCACTGCGCGCCCATCCCTGGAGATCCCGATGTCATTGTTGAGTAAGAAAGCCCTTGTCCTGCTGCTGGCCGCCGCTACCGGCCTTGGGGCTTTGAATGCGCAGGCCGCCAAGGCCACGTCCAGTGCTGCGCCCGCCCACAAAGTCTCGATGCTCGGCAGCAAGTTCACCTTCAACCTGCCCAAGGGTTTCATCGCCAACCCGCTGCCGGCCAGCCCGGACGGTGCCAGCGGCACCCTGTACAGTAACGAGACCACCAAGACCGTGGTGATCGCCGCCGAAAACACCCTGCCCAACGGTGTCAGCGTCAAGGACAACGACGGCGGGTTCCTCGACGGCACCGCGGCCGATTTCGAAGCGGCGCAACACAAATCCCTGCCCGACTACAACAAGCTCAGCGAGAAAGCGCTGACCCGTACAACCGGGCTGGGCCTGCGCCAGATCGACGGCACTGCCACGCAGGGCGGTGGCATGACCCTCACCACCACGCTGATGGCCGCATCCGGCACTCGCATGGCGGTGATCCAGGTGATTTCCCGCCCAGGCGACATGGCGGCCCACGAAACCCTGATCAAACAGATCGTCAGCGGAAAATGAATCTCAGGGGTTGAGGCGCTGCAACCAGGCGCTCAAGTCCTGTATCTCGTCGGCGCTGATACTGTGACCGACACCGGGGTAGGCGTGAAACTCGGGTTCGAGTGACACGCTCTGCAGCAGGCTGTTGGCTTCGGTGCCGTCGCTCAATGGCAGGCGTTTGTCCTGCTCGCCATGACCGATGAAAATCGCCAGGGACTGGCGTTTTTCATCCGGTTGGAGCTCGGACTTGAGCACCGGCAGAATCCGCCCGCTCAACGCAGCGATCCCACCGAACGCCTCGGGATGGCGCAGGCCTGTTTCGTAGGACATGATCGCACCCTGGCTGAAACCGACCAGGAACACCTTCTCGGGTTCGGTGTGATATTTCTTCGTGGCCTGTGCGACGAAGTCCAGCAGCAACTGGCCACTGGCCTTCAGATCATCGGTCTCGCCGTTGTAGGCCCCTTCACCCTTCTTGCGAAACCACTGGTAACTACCCTCCTGCATCACCATCGGCGCCCGCACCGACAGGAAGGTGTAGGACGCGGGCAAGTCATCCTTGATACCGAACAGGTCCTGCTCGTTACTGCCGTAACCGTGGAGGAAAATCACCAGGGGTTGATGGTTCGAATCGGCGCTGGCCTGCGCCAGGTACTTGAGCGGCAAATCGGTTTGCAGAGGGGTTTGAGCGTGGACAGCGGTGGATAGCAGGAGCGTGAGCAGCGCGAGCATCTTCAACATGGGTCTTCCTTCACTGAATGCAGGATTCGGGGAAGAGCCTAACACTGGTCAGTAGGCAGGAACATCTCGGGCGTGGCGGATGCCGCCTTCGCGAGCAAGCCCGCTCCCACAAGAATCGCGTAAACCCTGTGGGAGCGGGCTTGCCCGCGAAGAGGCCCGAACAGCCTGCGAAATTTCTGAATCAGTCGTTGATCAACTTGCCCACCCGAATCGGCTCGCGCCCGGCGACCTTCGCCTGCCAGCTGCCTGGGTGGGTGTAGCGCCCACGGTCGATGGCGAACAGCACACCGCTGGTGCCGGCCTGCACGGTGGTGACCTTGTCGTTCAACGGGTCGACCACCTCGAACAGCGCATCGCCCTTCTCCACCCATTCCCCGGCTTCACGCAGGAAACTGACCACGCCGTGATGCGGGGCGAACAGGTATTGGGTGCCTTCGAATGGCATGCCCTCACAGCATTCAGCCGGTGCCGCCGGCCAGGTGCCGGAGATGAATCCTTGCTCGGCGAGGAACCCGAGAATGGCCTCGCAATTGGCCTGGGCCTGGTCGACCCGAGTGTCGCCCATGCTGCCCAGTTCCAGGGTGGTCGCCAGGTTGGCCGGTGGAATCGCCGCCGCCGGGAACGCCCTGGCCAGGCGCAACCATGGCGAAGAGCAGGACTCATCGAACGAACTGCCGCCGGAGTCTTCACACAACAACGCCACACCGGCCTTCAAGCGCGCCGCCAGGGATTGCCACTGCGGCCAGTGCTGCGGCAACGCATAGATGTGGATCGCAGCGTCGAAATCGCAATGCAGGTCGAGGGTGATGTCGGCGTCGCAGGCATGGCGCAGCAACAGGCGGTGCATGGCTTCCAGCTGCGATGGCGCTGCCGGCAAGCCGTCGAGGACCTCGCCCATGGCCTGGCGAATCAGCGCGATGTTGGCCTGGGCGTCGGAGCCCAGGCGATCACCGATCAACTCGGCCACCGGCGCACTGAGTTCGACGAACGAACGGTTGAAGTTCTTGCCGCTGCCGAGCTCGAAGCGCCCCAGGTGGCTGCCTTGCAAGTGCTGGTCGAGGCCAATGGGATTGGCCACCGGCACCAGTTCGATCACCCCCTTCAATTGTCCCAGTTGTTCCAGTTCGGTCAGGCGTTTCTTCAACTCCCAGGCGGTGCGCATGCCCGGCAATTCGTCGGCGTGCAGGCTGGCCTGGATGTACACCTTGCGCGTGCCCGCGCCATAACGGAACACGCTGAGGGTGCGCTCGCTGCCCAAGTGGCTCCAGGGCAGTTTGTGGTCGATGCGTTGCATGGAAATACTCCTGAATAGCAAGGTCACCATTGTGGGAGCGGGCTTGCTCGCTCCCACAGGTATCTCGTTTCAATAGAAGAAGCACAAAAAAAATGGCAACCGCGTCTGACGGTTGCCACTTTTCCAAACGGTTGGATTACTCGCCGTAAACGTCAAACTTGAAATACTTGTCCTGCACTTGCTTGTACTTGCCGTTGGCGCGGATTTCGGTGATCGCTGTGTTGAATTTCTCGGCCAGGGCGGTATCGCCCTTGCGCACGGCAATGCCGGCGCCGCCACCGAAGTATTTCGGATCGTTGTACTCTGGGCCAACGAAGGCAAAACCTTTACCGGCGTCGGTTTTCAGGAAACCGTCGTCCAGGTTGACCGAGTCGGCCAGCAGCGCGTCAATGCGGCCGGAGACCATGTCCAGGTTGGCTTCCTGCTGGGAGCCGTAGCGCACCAGGACAATGCCCGCCGGTTGCAGCACTTCAGTGGCGAAGCGGTCGTGGGTACTGGCGCGCAGCACACCGACTTTCTTGCCCTTGAGCTCGGTCAGCGGGTCCTTGACGTCGGTGCCTTCCTTCATCACGAAGCGTGCCGGGGTGTGGTAGTACTTGATGGTGAAATCGACGTTCTTCTTGCGGTCGTCAGTGATGGTCATGGACGACAGGATGGCGTCGATTTTCTTGACCTTCAGCGCCGGGATCAAACCGTCGAACTCTTGCTCGACCCAGGTGCACTTGACTTTCATCTGCTCGCACAGCGCATCGCCGATATCCACGTCGAAACCGGTGAGTTTGCCGTCAGGGGTTTTCATCGAGAATGGCGGGTAGCCGGCTTCGATACCGATGCGGATCGGCTTGGCGTCTTCGGCCACGGCGGTCAGGGACAACATCGACAGTGCCAGGGCACCGAACATCACTAGCTTCTTCATTTATAACTCCTGTGTGCGGAGGCTTTTATTGGCAGCTTCGATTGGCAGCGTTCGGTCATCGCTTTGTGAGCGGGAGCCGAAGTGGCCGGCAGTCTAGAGCGGCTACAGGAGGGCAAATTACGCCGAGGCGACAAATATTTACAGAAAAGTGGCAGCCGGAGGGAGGCGTCGAGGTGAGTGCGCCATGACCAGGTTTTCAGGCGTCATCCGACAGAACGGGTCGACTGGCTATGCCCGGTGTTTTGCGGCACATTGAGCGCCCTTGTGTCCCATCGAGAGTAGCTTGATGCCCACGTTGAACCTGATCCAGCACCACCCCGCCGAAGGTCCGGGCGCCATCGGCATCTGGGCCGAATCCCGAGGGTTGACGCTGAAGGTGTTTCGCGCCGACCTCGGCCAATTGCCGCCGGTCAGCGCCGATCCGGTGATCCTGTTGGGCGGGCCTTATGAGTCCAATGCCGGCCCGGCCTGGCTGGAAGCCGAACGGCAATGGCTCAGAGGCTCGCTGGATCAGGACGCGGCTGTCTTTGCCATTTGCCTGGGGGCACAGTTGCTGGGGTTGAGCCTGGGCGGGAATGTACGGCGGATGGACCGGACCGAAACCGGATGGACCAACGTGAGCTTTATCGATGGGCAAACGCTGAAGGTGCTGGAGTGGCACGAAGACGCCATCGACCTGCCGCCTGCCGCGCAGCTGTTGGCCAGCAGCGCGCACTGCGTACAGCAGATGTACCGCGCCGGGCCGACGCGGTTGGGGCTGCAGTTTCATCCGGAGTGGAACGCCGAGTCGGTGGCCATGCTCAATGCGCACTTTGGCGATGAGTCGCCGTTGCCTCGGGAGCCGCAGGACGATGCGGCCTACGCCGATGTGTTGGCGTGGTTGCAGGCGACACTGGATGAGTGGTGGGCGGCGGGAAATGAATAATGCGATCTTTTCGGTTACATCAACACTCGCAACCGACCACGCGGCTGGTTTGCCGCGGCACCCCGGCACTCAACTCAAACCCCTCATCCAGCCATCCGGTCACGCCGCCGATCATCTCCTTGACCGGATAACCCAGGGCCGCCAGTTTCACCGCCGCCTTGTTGGCACCGTTGCAGTGAGGCCCGGCGCAATACACCACGAACAGGCTGTTTTTCGGATAACCCGCCAAACCTTCGGCATTCAGCAAGCGCCCGGGAATGTTGATCGCTCCCGGTACATGCCCGCGTTCGAACGCCAGAGGGCCACGAACATCCACCAGAATGAAATCGACTTCGCCAGCCTGCTGGCTGCCGTGGACGTCGGAACAATCGGTTTCGAAGGTCAGACGGTTGCTGAAATGCATCAGGGCGATGGCCGAAGGGGCGGCGGGGATTTCGCGGACCAGGCTGGTCATGGGCTCTACTCCAAAGAAGCGGTGGGTGTGGGAAGACTTTATCCGCCAGCCGCTTGCGGCTACAGTGGCGTACAAGACACCTACCGGGAACTTTCCGCCAAATGCACCCCACCCCAGGAACGGTCGCGATTCTGGCCTACGACGGCCTCTGCACCTTCGAGTTCGGCATTGCCGTGGAGATCTTCGGCCTGCCACGGCCTGAATTCGATTTTCCGTGGTACGAGCATTGTATCGTCGCGGTCGATCAAGGCCCGATGCGTGCCATGGGCGGCATCCAGGTACTGGCCGATGGCGGCATGGAATTGCTCGCCAATGCCCGCACCATCATCATTCCCGGTTGGCGCGACCGTAGCGCCACGGTGCCGGCGGAACTGATCGCCGCCCTGCGCCAGGCCCATGCCCGGGGGGCGCGGTTGCTGTCGATCTGCTCCGGTGTTTTCGTCCTCGCCGCCACCGGGTTGCTCGACGGGCACGGCGCGACCACGCATTGGCGCTATACCTCGGAACTGGCCGAGCGCTTTCCCGGCATCCTCGTGGACCCGGACGTGCTGTATGTCGATTCCGGCCAATTGATCACCTCCGCCGGCAGCGCGGCAGGCATCGATGCCTGCCTGCACCTGGTGGCACGGGATTTCGGCACCCAGGTGGCCAATTCCGTGGCCAGGCGCCTGGTCATGTCGCCGCAACGCAGCGGTGGCCAGGCGCAATTCATTCCAACGCCGGTCAGTCCTGCACCGCGTAGCGATCTTTCCCGCGTCATGCAGTGGGCACGTGAGCGTTTGCACGAGCCGCTGGAGGTGCGCGACCTGGCCAGTGAAGCCGCCATGAGCGAACGCACCTTCCTGCGTCGCTTCACCGAAACCAGCGGCCAGTCACCGAAAACCTGGTTACAGCACGAACGTCTGGGCCGCGCCCGCGAACTGCTGGAAAGCTGCGACCAGAACACCGAGCAGATTGCCGAACGTTGTGGTTATCGTTCGGTGGAAAGCTTCCGGGTGGCCTTTCGAACGGTGGTTGGCGTACCGCCTTCGGTGTATCGGGAGCGGTTTGGGCGTGGGGGCAGTGCTATTTCTTGAGGTGTTCTCGAGGGACTCTTCGCGGGCAAGTCGGATCGCCGCACCGCCGCCCCCACAGGGAACTGCATTTCAAATGTGGGAGCGGGCTTGCTCGCGAAGGCGTCAGCCCGGTCACCGACCGATCAAGGCTTGCGCAACAGATAGGTATCCATGATCCAGCCATTGGCCAGCCTTGCAGCCTTGCGCACCCGTTCGATTTCATCCGCCACATCCTTGAGCTTGCCGCGGATCAGGATTTCATCCGGCGTCCCCAGATAGGCCCCCCAGTAAATCTCGGTGTCCTGATCCACCACCTGATGGTAAGCATCCTGAGCATCGAGCATCACCACCAGGCTGTCGGCATCGCTCACCTGCCCTGCCGCCAGACGCCGGCCGGTGGTGATTTCAACGGAGCGGCCAATCTGGTTGAGCGGCACCTTGTGTCGGGCCGCCAACGCCTGGACGCTGGTAATGCCGGGGATCACCTCGAACTCGAACCCACAGGCGCCAGAGGCCTGGATCGCCTGAAGGATACGGATCGTGCTGTCGTACAACGCGGGGTCGCCCCACACCAGAAAACCGCCGCACTGGCTGTCGGAAAGCTCCTCGTTGATCAGCCGTTCGAAGGTTTGTTGCTTGGCCAGGTTCAAGTCGTCGACACTGGTCTTGTAGTCCACCTCACCGCGCTCGCGCTCAGGGCTGTGGGCTTCGACAAAACGGTAATCGTGGCCGGTGATGTAGCGTGAGCAGATTTCGCGGCGCAGATCGATGAGTTTGTCTTTGTCCTGGCCCTTATCCATGAGAAAAAAAACATCGACCTGATTCAACGCCTTCACTGCTTGCATCGTGATGTAGTCGGGGTTGCCGGCACCGATCCCGATGACCAGGAGTTTTTTCATCACAGCAAGTCCTCGGGGTCGGTGCCCGGCAAACGCAGCCGCCAGCAACCATGGAACCGCAACTCGACAGCCGACAGGGGCTCGACGTCGATCAGGCTGGACGCTGCCCCCTGCAACACCTGCGTCAGCGCGGCACGGATGACAAAGGGATGGGTAACGGCAGCGATGTGCCCCGGCGTCGATTGCAAGGTTGTCAACCACGCGCCAACCCGCTCCTCCAGTTGCACCCGCGACTCACCACCGTGGGGCGCCGAAGCCGGATCGTCCAGCCAATCCTGGAGCACCAGGGCTTCGGTTTTTTGCAGCTCACCGATGCGCACACCACCCCAACGCCCGAAGTCGCAGTCCCTCAAGGCGTCGACAATCTCCGGTGCGCTGCCGAACAGTTCAGCGGTTTGCCGGGTGCGCAACTCCGGGCCGCAGACAAGACGCGGAGCGCCCTTGAACTGTTTGCAACGGGACAGCCTGAGCGCTTGCCAATCCATCTCCAGAGGTTCGTCCAGAGGAAAACGCGCCAATTTCTGTGCGACGGTTCGCGCGTGGCAAATCAGGGTTAAACGGGTTGCCTGCACCAGCAATCACTCCGGGGTGGAAAGGAACGGGCGTAAGGTGACCGCCATCGCGCAATTGTGCCGCAACACAGCAGGCCCGGGGGGTGTTTAATTTTCCTGCTTGAAACGGATTCCTTCAGTCATTTCCTGCCGGATTTTCTGTCATGGCTGACCGCAACGCAGGCAATCGCCTACAAGACTTTACGACATCGCCGTAGCCCTTTGGCACAGGCATTTCGCCGCTTTTTCGGGCACGAGTAAAGCATATGAAAATTCACTAGACAGGCAGTACGCGATGATCAAATACTCCTTTCAACGGACTGTTAAAACACTTGCCACGTTCATCCAGCAGGAGCCCGGATGCCTTTTGTCGCCCCCCCGTTCAAAGCACCTGGCCAGGCATCGCCTGCGGCCGAGCCGCCTGTTCCTCGTTTAATGCGGTCGATCCCAGGAAATATCCGATAAGAAAAAGCGTGGCGCCTGACAACGTTCAGACGACCACCGATTTAATGTGTGGAAAAACCGACAGTGATAGTCAGGTTCGGCTCGATCGCCGAATCGTTTGATACAGGAGTGTCTCCATGCTGGTCTTGCGTCCAGTCGAGTTGGCCGACCTGCCCCAGTTGCAGAGGCTGGCACGTGAAAGCCTCGTGGGCGTCACGTCCCTGCCAGACAATAGCGAACGGTTACGCGAAAAAATCCTCGACTCCTGTGCCTCGTTCGAAAAGGACGTCGAGGCGCACGGCGCGGAAAACTATTTCTTTGTACTCGAAGACCTGACGACACGGCACCTGGCCGGCTGCTCGGAAATCCTCGCCACGGCGGGGTTCGACGAGCCGTTCTACAACCTGCGCAACCGGCACTTCACCAGTGCCTCGAGAGAACTGAACATCGAGCACGGTGTACCGGCCTTGTCGTTGTGTCACGATCTCAGTGGCCACACCTTGCTGCGGGGCTTCCATATCGATGCCGCGCGTGTGCGCAGTGCGCATTCCGAACTACTGTCGCGGGCGCGCCTGTTGTTCATCGCCGCCCACGCCCGGCGTTTTTCCGAAACGGTGATCACCGAAATCGTCGGCTACAGCAGTGATGAAGGCCACTCGCCATTTTGGGATGCCGTGGGCAAGCATTTCTTCGACTTGCCCTACGTCGAGGCCGAACGGCTTTGCGGCTTGCAAAACCGCAGCTTTCTCGCCGAACTGATGCCGCAGTATCCGATCTACGTGCCCATGCTGCCCCAGGCGGCACAGGACTGCATCGGCAGCATCCACCCCGATGGCCAGGAAGCCTTCGATATCCTCGAACGGGAAGGCTTCGAAACCAACAGCTACATCGATCTGTTCGATGGCGGCCCGACACTCTTCGCGCGCACCTCGGGCATTCGCTCCATCACCCACAGCCAGTGCGGCGTAACCCAGCCTGGCCTGGTGATCGATGCTCGTGGCAGATTTCTGGTGAGCAACGATTCCCTGAAGGATTATCGGGCCATCGTCGCCGATCTTGATTACATCCCCGGGCAACCCGTGACCCTGGACACCGCCATGTGCGAGGCGCTGAAGGTGACCGAAGGCAGCCCCATCAGGCTGGTTGCCCTGTGAACACTCAGCAGATTCAACGCCCGGGCACACGCGCACAAGGAACCACCGCATGATTGTTCGTCCGGTCCAGATCACCGACCTGCCCGCCCTGTTCACGCTGGTGCGTCAGGCCGTTCCGGGGCTTACCAGCCTGCCGGCCGACGAAGAACGCCTGGCCAACCGGATTCGCTGGGCCCAACGCACCTTCGCCGGGCAGGTCGATCGGGCCGATGCCGATTATCTATTCGTGCTTGAGGACGACGAGCAACAAGTGATGGGCGTCAGCGCCCTGACGGGTGGTGTTGGCCTGCGCGAGCCCTGGTACAACTACCGGGTCGGACTGACAGTCAGCGCTTCGGTGGACCTGGGCATCCAGCGCCAGATCCCGACCCTGTTCCTGAGCAATGAATTGACCGGGCAATCGGAGATCTGCTCGTTGTACCTGCGCCCCGATCAGCGTCAGGGCAGCAACGGTCGTTTGCTTTCCCTCGGGCGCCTGTTATTTGTGGCCGAGTTTACCCAGCTGTTCGGCAACCGGATCATCGCCGAACTACGCGGCAGTGCCGACGAACGCGGCGGCTCGCCGTTCTGGGACAGCCTCGGCCGGCACTTTTTCAAGATGGATTTCAGCCACGCCGATCACTTGTCCGGGCAGGGCAACAGATCCTTCATCGCCGAACTGATGCCGCGCCAGCCGCTGTACACTTGCCTGCTCACCGAACAGGCCCAGGCAGTGATCGGCAAGGCCCACCCCAATACCGAACCGGCCCTGAAAATCCTCAGCGCCGAGGGTTTTGCCCACAAGGGCTACATCGATATCTTCGACGGCGGGCCGGTCATCGAAGCCCCGGTTTCCGGGATCCGCACCGTGCGCGACAGCCGGCCGCTGTCACTGGCCATCGGCTCGCCGGACGAGAAAGCGCCCCTCTGGCTGATTCACAACCGCCGCCTGGAAAACTGTCGCATTACCTGCGCCCCGGCCCGACAGGTGGGCAATAGCCTGGTGGTTGATCGCCTGACCGCCAGGCGCCTGCAGTTGCAACCCGGAGACTCGGTGCGCGCCGTACCACTGCTTGACCAGCGGCAACAGGCCGTGGCGGCGTGACTTATCAGTTCCATCGCTGCGACGTCAATCGGCCTGATCCAGCAAATTCGTCATCATTCTCCCCTGGCGCGCGTGATAGCCTTTTATCTCTTCGGCGTTGACATTTTTGCTCAAGCCCTTCCATTCCATTCCATTGGTGGAACTCATATGTCCAGGCTTTCCCATCAAGACTTGCGCCGCAATTTTCGCCAACTGTTCGCCTCCGACACCTGCTACCACACGGCCTCGGTGTTCGACCCGATGTCGGCCCGCATCGCCGCCGACCTGGGCTTCGAAGTCGGGATCCTCGGCGGTTCGGTCGCCTCGCTGCAAGTGCTGGGCGCCCCCGACTTTGCCCTGATCACCCTCAGCGAATTCGCTGAACAGGCCACCCGCATCGGCCGTGTCGCCCAGTTGCCGGTGATCGCCGACGCCGACCACGGCTACGGCAACGCGCTCAACGTCATGCGCACCATCGTCGAACTCGAACGGGCCGGCGTCGCCGCGCTGACCATCGAAGACACCCTGCTGCCCGCGCAGTTCGGCCGCAAATCCACCGACCTGATCACGGTCGCCGAAGGCGTCGGCAAGATCCGCGCAGCGCTCGAAGCCCGCTGCGATTCGGAAATGGCAATCATCGCCCGCACCCATGCCGGGATTCTGCCGGTGCAGGAAATCATCAGCCGCACCCGGCAATACCAGAGCGCCGGCGCCGACGGGATCTGCATGGTGGGCATCAAGGACTTCGACCATCTGGAGCAGATCGCCGAGCACCTGAGCGTGCCACTGATGCTGGTGACCTATGGCAACCCGCTGCTGCGCGATGACAAGCGCCTGGCCGAATTGGGTGTGCGCGTGACCATCGACGGCCATGGCGCCTACTTCGCCGCGATCAAGGCGACCTACGACAGCCTGCGCGAACAACGCCAGATCCTCACCCAGACCTCGGACCTGAGCGCCACCGAGCTGACGCACACCTACACGCAACCCGAGGAATACATCCGCTTCGCGGAAGAATTCATGAGCGTCAAGGAATGACCGTTTAAACCGACACGCCGCCTTCGTCGGATCGCCGCCCGGAGCAAGCCCGCTCCCACAGGGATTCGGAGTGAGTACAAGATTTGTGTTCAACAGAAATCAACTGTGGGAGCGGGCTTGCTCGCGAATAGGCCATCACATCCAGCATCCCTGCCGACTGACACCCCGTCATCGCGGGCACAAATGTCTTGCGCTAGACAGTCACACCGAGTCGAGCAGTTCGCGATGGGGTTTGCCGTTACCGCAGCAGATCACTCGATTGCGCCCGGTGGTCTTGGCTTCATACAACGCATGATCGGCGTCATTGAGCCAAAGCGTCGCGTCGGCGTGGGCCGGGTTGAATGACGCCAGGCCGATGCTCAGGCTGACTTTCAGCGCCGGATTCTGCTCGTAGCCCAAGGTGGCGAAGCGATCACGCAGGGCATCCATGACGGCGATGGCGCGGTTCAGGGGCAGGTCCGGAAGGATCACGCAGAACTCGTCACCGCCGTAGCGCCCTGCCACATCAGTCGCCCGCAGGTTCTGCTTGAGCATTTTGCTCAACTGACGCAAGACGATGTCGCCGGCAACATGGCCGTAGGTGTCGTTGATCGCCTTGAAATGGTCGATGTCGATCAGGGCGATCGCCCCACCTTTTTGCTGGCGTTTGCAACGCTGGAACTCGATCTCCAGCTGGTCCTTCCAGGTGCCATGGTTCAGCAGGCCTGTCAGGCTATCGGTGCGGCTCAGTGCCAGCAGTTCACGCTTCTGACAGCCGAGGGTATGGGCCTGGCGGAAGCAGATCCAGCCCAGCGCCAGTGGATACAGGCACAGCAACGGCAAACAGGCATAGAGCTGCACTGCGCTGGTGGCAGGAATGAACGCCGGGGCGAAAATCCGCAGGCCAACGAGCACGCCGAGGATTTGCGCGGCTGTCCCGGCCAGCAGGAAGCGCAAGCCGCCGATGGCCACGTTGTTCATGGCCATCATGGAAATGGTGGTCGCGCTGGGCAGTGGATTGAATTGCATCGCGGCAATCCAGAAGCCGCCGAGAAAGGCATCGATCAGCAGATTGCGGTGTTCGGCATGATAGGGCGTCCTGGCCCGGCGCGCCCATTGGTAAGCCAGATGCGGCCAGACCAGGCCATTGAACCACATGAAACCCCAGACCCAGGGCGCCGGATCGAGTGGATACATTGCCGCGCTCACGCACACCAGCCCCAGGGCCAACCCCAGGGTCCGCGATGTATAGAGCCTCCTGGCCAATGAAGATCCTTTTCCTCCCGCTTTTGCCATAGGGCCTCTGTGCCACTCGACGGAATGCGATTACAGCCTGTGCCTGTGCGCTGGAGTCTATCAGGGCGAGATTAAATAGCCATCACCGGCTGACAGGCTGAATATCGCGACATCACGCTCACATAAAAGCAAAAGCCTCACCCCGGAAACGGCTATACATGAAAGAAGGGGTTGATCGATGACCATAAGAGGAGGCCCATGCAGACCTTTCAAGTATTGATCATCGGCAGCGGGTTTGGCGGCCAATGTGCAGCAATCAATTTGCTCAAGGCCGGCATCGACGATTTTCGCCTGCTGGAGCGGCGGGATTTCTTCGGCGGCACCTGGTGCCAGAACACCTACCCCGGCGCGGCAGTCGACGTGCCCTCGCCACTGTACTCCCTGTCTTTTGCTCCGTATCACTGGACACAAATGTTCGCCGAACAGGCCGAACTGCACCGCTATACCCGCCACGTGGTGGAACACTTCGGCCTGCGCGACAAGGTGGAACTGGGCGCCAATGTCGAGCGCGTCGAATGGGACGACACCAACAGACGCTGGATGGTATACACCGCCGACAAAGGCACGTTTTGCGCGCAGTTCCTGATCAACGCGACCGGGCCGCTGAGTCAACCGGTGGTCCCGCGCTTCGACGGACAGGAACGCTTCCAGGGCAAGACGTTCCACACTAACAACTGGGATCACCACTACGACTACCGGCAAAAACGCGTGGCCATCGTCGGCAGCGGCGCCAGTGCGGCCCAGGTCATTCCGGCCATCGCTCCGGACGTCGGGCACTTGCATGTATTCCAGCGCACGCCTCACTGGGTGCTGCCCCGGGCTGACCGCCGCTTTGGCCGTTTCCAGCGCTGGCTGTTGGGGTTCAAGCCGGCCTACAAGCTGCTGCGCTGGGGGATCTACTGGCAATTCGAAACCCGGGTGATTGCCTTCAAGTATTCGAAACCGGCGGTGCACATGGTCCAGCGCCAGGCCCTGCGCTTTCTCAAACGCCAGGTGCCGGACGCCGAACTGCGGCGCAAGCTGACTCCGGACTACACCATCGGCTGCAAACGGGTAATCCTGTCCAGCACGCTGTACCCGACCCTGGCGCGCAGTAACGTGACGCTACACGGGCGCGAGCAAGGCATCGCGTCCATCGACGAAACCGGCATCGTGACCCTGGACGGCCAGCACATCGACCTGGACCTGATCGTCTGGTCCACCGGCTACGATGCCACCGACGGGGTGATTTCCTACCCGGTAACGGGCAAGGACGGCACCCGTCTCAAGGAGGTCTGGGCTCAGTACCCCCGGGCCTACCTCGGCACCGCCCTGCCCGACTTTCCCAACCTGTTCATCGTCACGGGACCGAACACCGGCATCGGCCACACTTCGGCGCTGTTCATCATCGAATCCCAGATGAATTACATCCTCGATTGCATTCGCACCGTGAAGACTCAAGGTTTACGCAGCATCGAAGTTCGCCATGAGGCGGAACGTACCTACACTGAAATGATCCACCGGGAAATGGAACGCACCGTGTGGAAATCCGGTGGGTGCCACAGTTGGTATCAAAGCAAGAGCGGTCATGTGATTGCCATGTTTCCGGGATTCAGCTTCAGCTTTCATCGCTTGACCCGAGCGCTGAAACCCGCCGATCACATATTGTCCTGAGCAGATAGAAGGGAGACGCGTGATGCTTTTGTTGTTCGTCGTTCTCGTAGTGTTCGTCGCCTGGAGCTGGCTGACCTACCCGGCCATCGGCTACTGGCTCTATGACTTGAGCATGGCGGCCGAGGCCAAGTTGTACCGGCTGCACAAGATCGTCGTGCCCATCCCCGAAATGACCGTCTCGACCTGGCAAGGCGGGCCGTACGAGGCCACCAGCAGTGTGCTGATGCTCCATGGCTTCAGCGCCGACAAGAACCTCTGGCTGCGTTTCGCCCGGCACTTTGTCGGCAGCCATCGGGTGATCATCCCGGACATCGCCGGCCATGGTGAAACCGGCTTCAAGGCGGGCGGCGGCTACGACATCCCGCTGCAAGCCAAGCGCATGATCCAGCTGCTGGACGTGTGCGGGGTGGAGAAGGTCCATGTCATCGGCAACTCCATGGGCGGCTACATGGCGGCCTGGCTCGCGGCCACCTATCCGGAGCGCATTGTGTCGGTGGCCCTGATCGACCCGGCCGGGGTCACTTCGCCCGAGCCCAGTGACCTTGAACGGCATTTGGCCAAGGGCCACAACCCGTTTCTGATTCATTCGCGGGAAGAATTCAAGCGCTTCTACGCCATGACCATGGCTTCGCCGCCCTGGGTACCGAAACTGGTGCTCGATGCCGTCGCCCAGCGCTATGAACAGTCCCGCGAGGAGCTGGAAGAAATCTTCCGCGAATTCCGCGCCAGCCCGCCGATGGAACCGCGCCTGCCCGACATCACCGCCCCGGCGCTGTTGTTGTGGGGACGCAAGGACCGGCTGATCGATGTCAGCAGCGTGGCGGTCTGGAGCAAGGGCATCGCCGACCTGCGCGTGCATATCTGGGACGCCATCGGGCACATGCCCATGGTGGAAGCGCCCTACGGCTCGGCGCGCCTGTATCGCGAGTTTTTGGCATCGCTGCGTTCGGAGAGCCCACAGGATCAACGACTGCACTAGGGGGCGTTCTCAGGTGGGGAAACTAATTGAGAACGCCCCCTGGCAGTCGTTTACAGAATGAAGTTCGTCAGAAACTTCGTTTGTCGGCGTCGCGCAAGGCTGCGATCTTTTGTCCATCCTTTACGTCACCGCGCCAGGAATCCTGTTCATGAACCACCCGAACTTCGTCAGCCCTGACCTGATCCGCCAACGCTTCTCCAAAGCGATGTCCGACATGTACCGCGAGGAGGTGCCGTTGTACGGCGCTTTGATGGAACTGGTGGAACAGACCAACCGTCACGTGCTGGACAGCGATGGGCAAATCCTGCGGCAGCTCACCAGCACCGGCGAAATCGAGCGCCTGGACCTGGAGCGTCATGGGGCGATCCGCGTCGGCACCGCCGACGAACTGGCGACCCTCGCCCGCCTGTTCGCGGTGATGGGCATGCAACCGGTGGGTTACTACGACCTGACACCGGCCGGCGTGCCGGTGCATTCCACGGCGTTTCGCGCGGTGCATGAAGCATCGCTGCAAGTCAGCCCGTTCCGGGTGTTCACCTCGCTGTTGCGCCTGGAATTGATCGAAGACCAGGAGCTGCGAGCGTTCGCCCAGTCGATGCTCGACCAGCGATCGATCTTCACCCCCACGGCCCTCACGCTCATCGAACGCGCCGAATCCCGGGGTGGCCTGACCGAGCAGGAAGCCCAGGCGTTCGTCGAACAGGCACTGGAAACCTTTCGCTGGCACCACAGCGCCACCGTCACCGCCGAACAGTATCGACAGCTCAGCGCCCAGCATCGTCTGATCGCCGACGTGGTGGCGTTCAAGGGCCCGCACATCAACCACCTGACACCGCGGACCCTGGACATCGACATCGTCCAGGCGCAGATGCCGGCCCATGGCATCACCCCCAAAGCGGTGATCGAAGGCCCGCCTCGCCGCCAGTGCCCGATCTTGCTGCGCCAGACCAGCTTCAAGGCCCTGGACGAGCCGATTGCCTTCACCGATCAAAACGAGGCTCGCGGCAGCCACAGTGCCCGGTTCGGTGAGATCGAACAGCGCGGTGCCGCCCTCACGCCCAAAGGCCGCGCACTCTACGACCGCTTGCTCAATGCCGCACGGGATGAACTCGAGGACTTCCCCAACGAAGCCAACGCCGCACGCTACAACGCCCTGATGGCACAGCATTTCAGCGAGTTCCCTGACACCTGGGAAGGCATGCGCCAACAGGGCCTGGCTTACTTCCGCTACTTCGTGACGGAAAAAGGCATGACGGCGGGCGACCTGAAAAGCACGCCCCTGGAAGACCTGCTCAGCGATGGATACCTGCGGGTTGAACCGCTGGTGTACGAAGACTTCCTGCCGGTCAGCGCGGCGGGGATTTTTCAGTCAAACCTGGGGGATGCGGCACAAACCCGTTACGGCGCCCATGCCAACCAGCAGGCGTTCGAACAGGCCCTGGGGCGTTCAACGATCGATGAACTGGAACTGTATGCCGAGAACCAGCGGCGTTCGATCGAACAGTGTTTCGCCGCGCTGGCCGATGTTGTTCAAGTCAATAAAAAACAAGGCTGAAGGACTTGTTACAACTCAATAAAAAAGGGCGACCTGCAGGCCGCCCGTTTTTTTATATCCAAAACCTTCAATACAACAAATAAAGTGTTCGCCCAGTGCAATGGCCTCGGCAATCCATGCACTGGTAAAGAGCCCTGACACTGGGCGAACGGAAAGCATTTTAGTAGAAACGGACTGATATGTCCGTGCCACAAAGATGAAATTTATCGACACAATGTTTAACAAGATGTCGATTTAAATACTATGCAACACGACAGTACAAACTCACCTGTTCGGCCATTACGGGCTGATTATTCCTATACAAAACTTGCACAAAAATAATCAGCCTGTATAGAACCATTACTCAATATTAGTGTTGGCTGGTCACCGTCAATACGTCCGTATAAACCACGTTGACGCTTTGCCCGACTTTCAAGTCCTTGAGTTTGGCCTGGACTTCAGGTCGTTTGACGTCGACGGTCTTGGACTTGCCTTCCGGGTTTTCGAAGGTCACCTGGTTTTTCTTCAGGTCGATGTGGGTGATTTTCAGCTGCACTTTCACCTGGCGGTAAGCTTCGCCGCCCGGATTGGCGCTGCCGGGTGCTGCGCGGATTTCGCCGATGGCTTCGGCGGTGCCGGGCAGGCCTTTGTCGATATCGGTGTCGAGGTACGCTGCAACGGCGCTGGTGACCGTGATGTCGACTGTATCGCCGGCCTTGAGGTTATCGAGGTTTTTCGCCTTGTCGGTCAATTGCACCGGGAACTCGTTGCCCTGCGGGCCCTTCAGAACCACGGAATGGTTCGCGGCATCAACCGAAACGACTTTGGTGGAGACCTGATCAGCCACAACGACTTCGGACAATGGGATATCGGCGGCAACCGCGCCAAAACTGGCGGCAGACAACATGGTAGCGAGGGTGATGGCTTTGGTCAGTGCATGGCGTTTCATAGGCAGAACTTTCCCTGTGATAGATGGCAACAGACGGCGTTGAAAACGGGCTCAACGCCATGTGTGCGCTGAGCATAGACGCTGTTCGGCAAGTGGTCGCGGCAGACCGCTGAATTTCGTGGCGCAGGGTACTAATACCCGGTCATTTCCAGATAGCCACTCCCTGCATGACTGCCGCTGAGGCGCACCGGGCCTTCCCAGTACGGAATGCGCAAGTCCATCCAGGCCTGGGGATTGAGCGCGGTAATGGCGATATCGAGGTGTCTGGCGGGGATGTTGATCGACCAGCGAATGGGCATCGTGCGCCCGGCAACCCGGGCGGTGTCTTGCGGCGTGAGGATGATGTCGCCGGCATGCAGCAACTGTACCTGGCCCCGGGCGTCGATCCAGGTGCCGGTGAGGTAAGGCTCGCCGTCCTTTTGCCGCATGCGATACAGCATCACCTGCTCGCCGCTGTCCAGGTGCAGGGAGAACCAGTCCCAACCGGTCTGGTTGTCCGTCAGGGGCTGGCTGCTCCATTCCCGGTCGAGCCAGGCCGGGCCACTGACCTGAAAGGTCTTGCCGTCGATGTCCAGGGTGCCGCTGGCCCGGAAGAACGGCTGGCTGTAGTAGTAAGAGGCCTGACCCTGTTCTGATTTCTGGCTGAAGCCACGGTCCCCCTGAAGCACCAGCGGCCCTGTCGGGGTCAGCCGCAGCCGGTAGCTGAAACGCCGGTCGCGGGCACTGAGTAGCACGTCAGCCAACGGGTCGTCGGCAGTCGCCTGGCTGCGCAATTGCCAGTCGTCGATCCATGCATTGAACGGCGCAACGCTGACACCGGCCTGACCGATGCCGCCACGGGCATAACGTTCGGCCGCGTGATGCACCGTCGCCGAGGTCACTGCGGCGTGGCCGAGCCAGATCGTCTGGTTCTGCCAACCCGCCACCTCGGGGCTGGCTTTCAGGGCGCTGCGGAACAAGGTCCATTGCACGCCGAATTCATTGCCCTGATCGTCCTTCAGGTTGGCCGTGACGTACCACCATTCGATGCGAAAGCCGTCGTGGGGGCCGTGATCCGCCGGGAAGCTGAACATCCGACCGGGCACCACCGGGGTGAACGCAGCGGCCTGGGTACCCAGCCCGGCAAAGCCCTTTTCAACCGGTGCCGGCTGATCGCAACCGCTCGCCAGCAGCGCCAGGAGTAACACGCAGGCCTTAATCTTCATGGGCAAACGTACGCAGCAGGTCCGCCGGTTGCGTGCGGTACAAACGGTACAACGGCCAGGCCGAGGCCAGTAGCGTCGCCACCAGCGCCAGCCCCATCAATTGCAACAGTTGCAATGGAAACACCCGCAACGGCAGGCGCCAGCCAAAGGCCTGCACGTTGATCACCGTGTCCAGGCACCACGCCAGGGCGATGCCCAGCGGCAACGCCAGCACCAGGGTCAGCAGCGCCAGCAACCAGGTTTGCCCGAGGTTGAGCAACATCAAATGCCGCCGGGTCACGCCCAGCGCCCACAATGGCGCCAGTTGCCCGAGACGGCTCTGGCTTTGCGTCAACAGGCTGATGAACAGCGCCACCCCGGCCACGCACAGCGTCAGGCTGTTGAGGGCGGCGGTGGCGGCGAAGGTGCGCTCGAAGACTTGCGTGGACCAGCCCTTGAGCCGCGCCTGATCGACGATGCGGCTGTCCTCCAGGGTAAAGCGCGCCTGCAATGCCGTGACGAACGCCGGGATCGACGGCGGTTCGATGCGCAGGTTGAAGCGGTTCGGTGTCAATTGCGGCCAGCCGCGCAGCAGGTGGCTGATGTTCACCAGTATGTGGCCCTTGGGATTGCCGTAGTCGGCGTAGATCCCGACGATCCGTGGCGACCACAGGCCGGTGGGCGTCGGCAGCGTCAAGTGATCGCCCAGTTGCACGTGCAGGCGCCGGGCCAGTTGTTCGCTGAGCATCACCGCATCGTCCTTGGCCAGCCGCTCCCAAGGATTGTCGCCCAAGGTCTCGAGTAACGGCCAGTGCTGGCGATAGGTCGGATGGTCAATGATCCCCGACAGGTCCGTCGGCCAGCCCTGCAACTGGATCGAAACCTGCCAGTTGGGCAGCACCGCCGCCAATTGCGGCTGCTGGTTGAGCCAGCTGTGCAGCTCCCGGGCCTGGGCCGGGTTCTGGGGATTGAGGTAAAGCTCGGCCGTCAGCCGTTGTTCGAGCCAGTCACTGAAGGTCTGGCGAAAGCCTGCGGTCATGCTACCGGCACCGATGTTCGCCGCCATGGCCAACAGCAGCGCCATCAAGGCCAGGCTCAACGCCGGCAGTTGCTGGCGGCAATCGGCGACAAACCACTGGCCGAGTACCGAGCGACTGCGCTGCGAAACGAGACTGAGCAGCCAACTGAGCATCACCGGCAAGGCCAGCGCGGCACCAATCAACAGCGCCGCCATCAACACGAAGCCACTGATCAGGCTGTCGCCGAAAATCAACGCCAGCAGCGCAATCACCCCGGCCAAAGCCGCCACCCAACCCTGGCGGCGCAACCAGCGTGCGTGGGCCTGATGCCAGGCCTGCGGGTCGGCCAGCGCCAGCAAGGGCAGACGCGCCGCCCGCAACAGACTGTTGGCCCCGGCCAGCAACGCGCCGATCAGACTCAAGCCGATACCACTGAACCACCACGACAGGCTGAGGCTCAACTGCCCCGCCACTTCGGCGCCGTACAAGCCACGCAGGCTGGCGGCGACATCGGGCAACAGCACGCCGGCCAGCAGGTAGCCGCTGACCACCCCGGCCACGCCGCCGACCAGGGCCAATCCAGCCAATTCGACGGCGAGACAAGCGATCAGCATCCGCGCACTCACACCGCAGGCACGCAGGGTCCGCAGCAGGCTTCGCCGTTGCTCCAGCGCCAGCCCGATGGCGGCGTGCACGATAAACAGGCCGACCACGAACGACAGTACCCCCAGGGCATCGAGGTTGAGGTGGAAACTTTCGGTCAGGCGCGCCAGGTTGTTTTCTTCGTCGGCGCGCTTGAGTTGCAACTGGCCCTTGAACGGCTCCGGCAGCGACGCGGTGAAATCCTTTGGTAACAGCAGCCGCGACAGTTGATCTGGCAATCCCAGAATCTGCTGGGCAAAACCGATGTCCACCAGCAGCACACCGGGCGCCATGTCGGCCTGCACCTGCAGCGGCGGCAGTGCCACGCCCGCCAGGTTCAGTGGCCGGTCTCCCTCGCGCAATCCCAGTGCCTGCAAGGTCTGCGACGAGATCCAGGTACTGCCCGGCGGACTGAAAAAGCCGACCACCTGTTCAATCGCCAGGGCCTGTCCGGCCACCGCCGCACCCGCCGGCAGCGACACCGGCTCGATGCCCATCAACTGCAAACGCTGCTCTTCGTGCCCCTTGAGCATGACCCGACCTTGCAGCACCGGTGACACCGGCCACCCGGCGCGGCGCAGATCGATAAACCATTGCTGGGGGAACGTGCCGCCGCCGGGTGCACCGAGGCTGGCCTGGGGCTCGCCGCCGATCAACTTACTGGCGCGGGCATAGCTGTCACGGGCCTGGCTGTTGAGTGCCTGGACGCCGGTCAACAGACCGGTAGCCAGCCATAAACCGGTCAGTACACTGAAAAACTGCACCGGATGCTGCCGCCAGTGGCTGAGCAGCGCGCGCAGGGTTTCGCCAAAGATGCGCATGTCAGCGATCACCCGCACCGGCCAGGCGACCGCCGCACAGCAGGGCTTTTTTGGCCAGCCGCGCCGCCACGCCGGGACTGTGGGTGACCATCAACAGGCTGGTGGGACTGTCCTCGAGTAATTCCAGCAGCAACTGCAATACCTCGGCACCAGTGGTTTCATCGAGGCTGCCGGTGGGCTCGTCGGCCAGCAGCAGTGGCGGGCGCGACGCCAGCGCCCGGCCCAGTGCGACCCGTTGCTGCTGGCCGCCGGACAGTTGCTCCGGATAGCGCCGCAGCAAATCGCCCAAGCCCAGGCGTTGCACCAGGTGCGCCTGCCAGCGTGGGTCATGACGCCCCGCCAGGCGTGCCTGAATCGCCAGGTTGTCTTCGACCCGCAGGCTGCCGATCAGATTGAATTGCTGGAACACCAGGCCGATTTCCGTACGCCGCCAGTTCGCCAGTTGCCCTTCATTCATCTGTTCCAGGCGATGCTCGCCACTGCGGATGCTGCCGCGATCGACCTTGTCCAGCCCGGCAATCAGGTGCAGCAAAGTGCTTTTGCCACTGCCCGACTCGCCCATCAGCGCCAGGCTGCTGCCGGGCTTGAGCGTCAGGTCGACGCCTTGCAGCACCGGCAGTGGCCCCTGCGGTGTGGCGTAGCTTTTGAAAACGCCATGGACTTCAAGCATGGGTCAACCTGCTGGATATGCATGGCCCAAGGATAGCGGCCCTGAATGTTTTTTGTCCGTTGCTGATGATCGCCCCGGCCGAACCCCGCCCTACCCTCGACGCTGGTCTAACCATAACGATAAAAAACGGAGACGCCATGCCTCGTTTCACCTTGAGCCCTCGTGGGTTGTTCGCTTGCCTGATCACTGCCTGCCTTGCGCAATCGGTGGTCGCCGCCGATGGACCGGTCGCGGCCAGCCCGCAAACCACCGCCAGTAACGCCGCGGTGCTGCAGCAACTGCCCTTCACCGACCGCACCGACTACGAGTCGGTCACCAAGGGTCTGATCGCGCCGTTCAAGGGCCAGGTCAAGGACGCCTCGGGCAAGGTCATCTGGGATATCCAGGCCTATGACTTCCTCGCCAAGGATAAGGCCCCGGAGTCGGTCAACCCGAGTCTCTGGCGCCTGGCCCAACTCAGTGCCCATGCCGGATTGTTCGAAGTCAGCCCCCGGCTGTATCAGGTGCGCGGCCTCGACCTGGCCAACATGACCATCATCGAAGGCGACGACGGGCTGATCATCATCGACCCGCTGACCATGGCCGAAACCGCCAAGGCGGCGCTGGACCTGTACTACCAGAACCGTCCGCACAAACCGGTAGTGGCGGTGATCTACAGCCACACCCACGTCGACCACTTCGGTGGCGTGCGCGGAGTCATCGACGAAGCCGACGTCAAGGCCGGCAAGGTCAAGGTGTTCGCCCCCGCCGGGTTCATGGAACACGTGATGAGCGAGAACGTCTACGCCGGCAACGCCATGAGCCGCCGCGCGCAGTTCCAGTTCGGCAGCCTGCTGCCCCGTGGCGAAAAAGGCCAGGTCGACGCCGGCCTGGGCAAGAGCACGCCGAGCGGCGGCACCGTCACCCTGATCCCGCCCACCGACCTGATCGACAAGGAACTGGAAACCCGCACCATCGCCGGCCTCGACGTGGAGTTCCAGTTGACCCCGGGCACCGAGGCGCCGGCGGAAATGAACCTGTACCTGCCGCAGTTGCGCGCCTTGTGCATGGCGGAAAACGCCACGCAAATGATGCACAACATCCTCACCCCACGCGGCGCCCAAGTACGCGACGCCAAGGCCTGGGCCGAGTACCTGGACGGCAGCCTGGCGCGTTACGGCGACAAGAGCGACGTGTTGTTCGCCCAGCACAACTGGCCGACCTGGGGTGGCGAGCGCATCCGCACCTTCCTCGCCGACCAGCGCGACATGTACGCCTTCCTCAATGACCGCACCCTGCACCTGCTGAACCAGGGCCTGACGCCGCTGGAAATCGCCGACTCGATCAAGAAGTTGCCCGGCAGCCTCGACCAGAAGTGGTACACCCGTAGCTACTACGGCTCACTGAGTTTCAACACCCGGGCGGTGTATCAGCGCTACATGGGTTTCTATGACGGTAACCCGGCCAACCTCAATCCGCTGCCGCCGGTAGAAACGGCCAAGCGTTCGGTCGAGGCCATGGGCGGCGAAGCGGCGGTGCTGGGGAAAATGCAGGCAGCAATGGCCAAGGGCGAATACCGCTGGGCCGCGCAACTGGGCAATCAGTTGCTGTTCACCAATCCGGACAACGGCGACGCCCGCAAAGCCCAGGCCCAGGCGCTGGAGCAAATGGGCTATCAAAGTGAAAACGCTACCTGGCGCAACATGTACCTGACCGGTGCCATGGAACTGCGCAACGGCGTGCCAGCCAATGCCAGCTCTTCGGTTTCGGTGGATATGGTGCGGGCGATGAGCCCGCAGATGTTCTTCGACTTCCTGGCAGTGCGCCTGGACAGCGAAAAGGCCGTAGGCCATGACCTGACCCTGAACTGGACCTTCGATGACCTGAACCAGGACTTCAACCTGACCCTGCGCAATGGCGTGCTGACCCACCGTGCCGGGCTCAACGCTCAGGCGGATGCCAGCGTGACCATGAGCAAGGCCACCCTGGAACAGATCAGCCTCAAGCAACTGGATATCCCGACGGCGATGCACAAAGGCCTGATCAAGTTGCAGGGCAATGGCAAGAAGCTTGGGGAGTTGATGAGCAGCCTCGATACGTTTGCGCCGCAGTTCAATATCGTGACGCCTTGATATCGCCTTCGCGAGCAGGCTCGCTCCCACTGGAATCCATGCAGCTCACAGCATTTGTGAACGACACAGATCCACTGTGGGAGCGAGCTTGCTCGCGATGGCTATGTGTCAGGCGATGATTGTTTTGTGGGTGTACATATCCATTGCTGCGGTAACGGCCTCTGGCGGTTTCGCTCTTACAGCGAGTTACTTGGAAAAACGGAACGCCGCCCGACCCCAAGTAACCAAGGGCTCTTGCCCCTTACGTTCGGTGCCTCGCCTAGGCTCGGCATCCCCTCGCTCCGGTCCTGCTCCGTGGGCCCGCCGCCATCGGCCATCCATGGCCGGGGGCGGCTAACCCGGCATCCATGCCGGGTTGCCCACTGCGCAGAACCTGCGCTCGGCCTCTCGAGGGGGCAAGAAGGTCAAAAGCAAACGCAAAAACAAAAGCAAAAGCGAGGCGGCTTAGGCAGTAACCACTTCAATCGCTGGCATTTGCCAGCGTTGATTGACCACCTGCTGCCCGGGTCCATACAGGCGCAGGACCAGGCTGAACGCCCCGCTCGCCGGCGTCGGCAACCAGTTGCTCTGCTCAGGCGGAGCGGCGTTCTGCAGGACCAACGTCAACCCACCGTCCGAATCCTCTTTCAAATGATCCCGGCTGCTCAGGCAGTAGCGATTGATCGGGTTGGCCACCAGTTGCCGGTCAGGCAAGTCATACAAGGTCAGCGACCAGAACTCGCTGGCCGGCGGCAATTGCCCCGGTGCGAAACGCAGGCGATAGCTTCGCCCGCCCTGCAAGGGTTGCCCCTGGTTATCCACGCGAGTGCCGGTGTAGAAGGCCTCTTCCACGCTGTTGCCGTAGATGCCGACATTCGCCGCGACTGCGCGGTTGAGGTAATTGCCGTTCAGCGCTTCGCGCGTGCCGAACAGGCCGAGGGTGCTGCGTACCTGGCTCACGGCGGTTTGCAGTTGCGCCCGGGCGTCCTGAATCCCGGCGAGCAGTGCCTGGCGCGTGGCCTGCGGCAACGTCGCCGGGTCGAAAGCCTGGCCGGGCACGATGCCGATCCGGGCAAAGCGTGCGCGCAAGGCTTGTTCGGACGGTTGCGTGGGGCACAGGCTGAGGATCTGGTTCAGCGCCGGGATAAACTCCAGCCCCAGCCCGGTCTTGCTGTCCCAGGGTTGCCAGTCAATGGCTGGCGCAGCCACGGGCGGCGCACTGCCGATGTATTCATGCAACGAAACCAGACCGTATTGCTGCTGCAAGGCCCGCACCGCCGGCAGGTCCCCGGCGTTTTTCAGACCCGTTCTTCCAAGCACCATGACGATTTCGGTTTCACTGCGCAGCACGGCCTTGACGCCATCCGGTGTCGGGCCTTGCCAGCCGGGTCCGGCGATCAGGTAATTCCCCGCTTCGCGACCGGTGCTGAGCACACCGACATAGGCAAAGTTGTGGGTGTACTGGTCGACCAGTTGAAGCACGTAATAGCGCTCGTCATCGACCGCCGGCACGCTCAACACCAGGGGTTCGCTGCGCAGGTCGAGCCAGGCCCAGGAGTACGGTGTGTCGTTGTTCGGCGTGACGATGTCGCGGTTGTTCGGGGTAAACAACTCGCCGTAATGACGAAAGCGGTTGAAGCCACCGACATACTCCGGCGCGGCCGGGTTGAGCGCCTGTTTTTCCATGGTCTGGTAATGCATGAGCATGGGGTAGGCGTAAATCCACGCCTCTTTGGCAATCTGCCGAGGGTCATCGGAATCGGCGGCCAGCAACCAGCGTGGAAACATCAGGCTGCCGCCCAATACCCCCATGCCGCCCAGCACCCGGCGGCGACTGCAAATCAGGTTCATGATTCGATCCTCGTTATCGTCGGCAACTGATAACTCCCGTCCAGTGCCCCGCCCCTGGGCAGGTACAGGCGCAACAGCAGGTTGAACGGACCTTGCGGCGTCGGCAGCCAGTTGCCCTGCGGCGCAGCCTTGGGCGCATCGGCTTGCAGGATCAGGGTCAAGCCGCCATCGGCATCGTATTGTAGACCAGGGCTGCGATCGCCCAGGGCGTAACGCTGGATCGGGTTGGCCA
Organism: Pseudomonas sp. IT-P4; assembly: GCF_949767755.1. Lineage (NCBI taxonomy): Bacteria > Pseudomonadati > Pseudomonadota > Gammaproteobacteria > Pseudomonadales > Pseudomonadaceae > Pseudomonas > Pseudomonas sp. IT-P4. The sequence continues at coordinate 47,088 of NZ_CATKPX010000030.1, forward strand.
CCAGCAACTGGGTTTTGCCGTCATACAGGGTCAGCGACCAGAACGCATTCACCGGCGGCAATTGCCCGGCGGGAAAATGCAGGCGATAGGCGTGCTGGCCGGTGAGCGCCTGGCCCTGGGCATCGTGCAACGCCATCGGGTACTGCGCTTCCACCGCATCGTTGGCGTAGATGTAGCGCCAGGCGACTGCGGCACGGGTCAGGTCATCGTCGCCGTATTTGCCGACGTTGGACGGCGACGGTAACCAGCCCTGCTGTTCTACCGACAGTTGGCTGGAGGCTGCGCGGACCAGTTCGCGACCGGCCTCGGCGCCTTGGGCGACGGCTTCGCTCAAGTCTTCCGGGGCCTGGAATGCGGTCCCCGGCTTCACGCCGATGGCGGCGAAACGGGCCAGTTTCTGTTGTTCGCTGGCGGTCCATTGGTGCAAGGGAGCCAGCGCGTTGAAGGTGCTGAACAGCGCCTGCGCCGGCCCTTGCTTGGTGTCCGCATACGCCGGCAGTTGCAGCGGTGCCAAGGGTTCAGGGGCCGCGCTGCCGCTGACTTTGGACAGCGGTTGCAAGGCGTAGCCCTTCAGCACTTGTGCGGCGTCTTTCTGATCCGCTTCGCCCTTGACCTCGGTCCGTCCCAACAGGAAGACCAGCCGGCTCGGCGAGCGAATCACCGCACTGAAACCCGATGGCACTGGCCCCTTCCAGTCCGGCCCGACCATCAGGTAGCGCCCCGCCTGCTCCCCCGTGGCGCGGGTGCCGATGTAGTCGAGGTTGTCGGTGCGCATGTCCACCAGTTGGAAGCTGTAGTAGCGGCCTTGCACGGCCGGCACGTCCAGCACCATCGGTTCGCTGCGCAGATCGAGCAAGGCGCGGGAATAGAAGGTGTCGTTGTTGGGCGACACCACTTTGTTGTCTTGCGGGCCGAGCAGGCGCGGCTCGCTGTAGAGATGGTTGAACGGCAGTTTAGCGGCGATGGCGCTGAGTACCTTGTCGTGTTCGACGGTGGCGTAGGCGAACACGTAGGCTTCCTGGGCCAGGGCTTTCGCTTGCTGTCGGTCGAGGGTTGCGGCGTGAACAGTGCCCAGGCTCGCGCCCAGGGCCAGAGCGGATATCCAATAGCGCATGGCAGATCTCCTGTAGCAAAACATCAGCACACACAGATCCCTGTGGGAGCGGGCTTGCTCCGGGCGGCGTTCCGACGAAAGCGGTGTGTCATGCAACATTGCAGTCGCCTGACACTCCCTCTTCGCGAGCAAGCCCGCTCCCACATTGGATTTGTGGTGGTTTGGCGAATGGTTACTTGGCCCAGCGCCGCAGGTCCGACGGGGTGTAGTCGTCAGTCTTGGCGGCGAAGCCCACGCGCATCGGCTCGGTCTCTTCGTTGGCCAGGCCGCCGGCGTAGTAGCGTCCGGAGATCAGGTCATAGGAGGTTTCCAGCACGTTATAGGTGAAGCCGTAGTCGTACTGCTGGATCGCGTGCAGTTCACCGCTGCGCCACAGTTCACCGCGGCTGTCGTACTGGTCCGACTGGGCGATCTGCCAACTGTCTTCGTCCACATAGAAGCGACGTTTGGCGTAGATGTGCCGGGCACCGGGCTTGAGGGTTGCCTCGACGACCCACACCCGATGTTTCTCGTAGCGAGCCAGGTCCTGGTTGACGTGGTTGGGCTTGATCACGGCGTCGTACTTGAGGTCGCGGCTGCCGATCTTGTAGCTGTTGTAAGGGATGAACAGCTCTTGCTTGCCCACCAGCTTCCAGTCGAAACGGTCCGGTGCGCCGTTGTAGCCGTCGATGTTGTCGGCGGTGATCAGGCCGTTGCTGTAACGGGCGCTGTTGTCGTAGGCGATCATCGGCGCACGACGCACGCGACGTTGCCCCGGCAGGTATTGCCAGGCCGAACGCGGCTCGGCGACCTGGTCGATCGGCTCGTGCACCAGCACCGCCTCGCCGGACAGACGCGCCGGTTCCAGCACCCGGCTCTTGAACATGAACAGGATGTTCGAGTTGGGTTCCAGCCCGCCCACGGTGTCGGCGAAGTTGATCAACGACTGGTTGCGCACATAGCTGGTGGCGCCGTTTTCACGCACCAGCGCGGCGCTGCTGATGCGCTCGTAGCTGCCGCCGCGATAACGGGTCATGTGGTTCCACATCACCTCCAGGCCTTCGGTGGGCAACGGAAACGGAATGCCCCTGGCATAGTCATGCAAACCGTTGCCGCCGTCGGCCATGCTGGTCTTGGCGACGTTCTCACGACTGGCCGCCAGTACCTCCTTGGGCAGATTGGCGCTGCGATGGCTCGGGTAGATGTTCATCTTGTAGGTGTCGGGAAAACGCTTGAACAACGCGATTTGCCCGGGGCTGAGAAACTTCTCGTACTGCGCCACGTTCTTTGCCGTGACCGTGAACAACGGTTTCTCGGCGGCATACGGATCGCTGTAGCCGCCCTTGCTGTCGACGGTGCCGGCGTTGCTCCCCAGGCCGCCGGTCCAGGCCGGAATGCTGCCGTCGGCATTGGCCGCCACTTCCGAGCCCATGGGGGTCAGGGTCTTGCCCAGTGCCGCCGAATCGATGCCTTTGGCCTGGGCCAGGCCGACGGTGCAGGCCAGGGCCAGCACGCACAATTGCATACGCATAACGGTTCTCCTTAGAAGTCTGCCTTGAAGCTGACGGATGCGAAATCGCGATCGTCGAGGGTGCTGTAGTCGTTGGAACCGAAGAACGTGTTGTAGGCCAGTTCCACGCTGTAATCGTTCATGTAGACGCCGGTCAGGCTCACGCCCAGCGCTTGCTGGCCTTCCTGGAACGGCCCTTGCGGATCGTAGGAATAGCCCGAGACGTCATGCCGCCAGTTGACGGCGGGAATCAGGTTGATGCCCGGCAACACATCGCTGTATTCGAGGCTGGCGCGCAGGCGATAACCCCACGACCAATCGGTGGCAAAGCCCTTGTCGGTGCAGTATTGGTTAGTCACGCCTGAAGCTACCGTGTTGCACGCCGTGCCGTTGCGCGGGGCGCTGCGGCCGAACGCGGCGTTACGGCCCAGGCGCTCGTCCCCCAGATCGTCGATGTGCACGACCCCGGCTTCACCGAACAGGCTCAGGCGCGTGGCACCCAGTACGTTGTCGATGGCCTGGGTGGCCGAACCGGTCAGTTGCCAGACACCCTTGCGTTCCCACGCATCGAACTGGCTACCATTGGTGGTGCTGAAGCCTGGCGGCAACTGCAACCAGGAACTGCCCCCCGGCCCTGAAATCACGGCGACGTTGACGTCAGGCGCGTTGATCGCGATCGGCATGTTCGGCCGGTAGCTCAACTCACCGGCCAGGGAAATCCCGGTGACCGGCTCGACGCCATTGAGGCTGATGCCGTAAAGGTGAATGTTTTCCGGGAAGGCCGCCGCATAGCTCGGCCCCTGGATGCCACCGGGGAAGGTGCCGGGCAAGGCGGTGTTCCTGGCGTCAATGGTGAAATACGGCAACCGCGAGTGATAGTTGATGTAGTAGATCGCCGCTTCCGCATCGTTGAGCGCCGGGATCATCTGGCGCAGGGCGAAGCCGAACTGGCCGTTGTCGGAGGGCGATTCGTTACCCCGGGACGTGGCGTACAAACCGGCGGCCTGCATCTGTTGATCGGTCTGTACCTGACTCAGGTACAGTGGCCCGCAACCCGGCTGGATCACATCGCTGCTGGCGAAGAAGGTGCCGCAACCATCGAGTACGCTGGGGCGCCAGTTGTACTGGTAGAAACCTTCGAGGTTGGTGCTGTCGGTCAGGCCGAAACTGAAGGAGACCATCTCCACCGGCAACTGGCCTTCCTTGATTTCCACGCCGGGACGGTTGAACGCCGAGATGTCCAGCGGGTTGATCACGTTGATGCCGTTCTGGATCAGCAGCGCTTCGCCCCAGGACAGCACCTGGTTACCGACCTTCACGTTCAGCGGATGCCCGGCCACCTGGAAGTCTTTCCAGACGTAGGCATCGAGGACCTCGAAACCCTTGAATTTTGACAGGTTGTCCCAGCCCGAATCGTCGAAATCCTTGAAGCGGCCATTGCCGGTTTCATAGGCATGGTCGTACCAGTATTTGAAGCGAATGAACGCGCCCTGGCCCTGGCCGTCGAGACTGACATCGGTGAGGCCCTTGAAGAGTTGCGAGATGGTGTCGCCCTTCTCGAAGTTCAGCCGGTTGTCGTCGGCGCTGACGCTGGTGCCATTGGCATTCACGCCCTGGGCCTGCAAGGCGTTGGCGCGGGTCATCAGGCTTTTGTCGGGGTTTTGCGTCGACCAGCTGCTGCCCAGGCTCAGGCTGGTCCTGGTCGACAGGCTCCAGTCTTCGTTGATGTCGAATGTGGTGGCGTAGGTTGGCCCCGTCAGTACGGCAAGAATCGCCAGCGCAAGGGGTTGCGGGCGAGAGTGGCCAAGCCGGTGAAGCCGCGGACGGACTCCGGCTACGGCCGAGCGTTTTTTTATCATTATTGGGCTCCGGTCAGGTTTGCTCAGCCTGGACACGGTGCCCAACTATCGGGCGGGACACGCAAGCGATGGCCGACAAAAAATAATCATCGGGGGAGTGCGGGGGGCCTCGATTAATTTCTGAAGGTGTGCATTTCCATCTCTGCGGATGCGGTCCCCTGTGGGAGATTCTATGGTTGAGGGAAAGCCCTCAACTGGCTTTTGGCTGATATTCGCTTTGCCCTTTCAGCAAGGCGAATACCACCCGAGCAAGCTTGCGAGCCAGCATCACCAGCGCCCGAGGCGGCCTACCGGCCGGCCTGGTTCTGATGTGTGCGTGTTTCCCTGTAGGAGCTGTCGAGTGCAACGAGGCTGCGATCTTTTGATTTTTGACAATGTCGAAGGGGGCGGAAAATCAAGATCAAAAGATCGCAGCCTGCGGCAGCTCCTACAGGGGGAATGCGTTTAGCCGAAAGAGATTGGTCGGCCATAAGGCCGCCATCGTCGGTACGCCGCCCGGACCAAGCTCGTTCCCACAGAAGAGCAAAGGCAGAGCAGCCCACACCACCGCGTCGCTTCTCACCACTCATCAGGCTGAGCGCAGGTGTTCATCCGGGGATGGGCGCGCAGCGCCGTTCGACGCAGTCGAACTCATTGCATGTAGGTCGAAGCGAAGCCGACCGGAGGGCAATGCCCCCGGATGAATGCCGCAGCGAAGGAACCCCGAGCCTTAGCGAGGGGCCGTACGTTCGGGGCGAGCGTTTTTTTGGTTACTTTTTTTAGGCGCTTGTAAAAAGTGACTCGCCGTAAGGGCGAAACCATAAGTCGCCTTTACCGCAGAAACGGATATGTACTCAGTCACTTTTTAGACCGGCACCACGCCCTCGACAATAATCACCTCAGCCATAGCGACCCCCTCACGATACCCCCTGGCCTCCTGATACAACGCCGACCGATAGCAAGCCACCGCCTGCTCATAGGAATCAAACTCGATCACCACACTGCGTTGCGGCGTAGGCCGGCCTTCCATCGCCTCGCTACGCCCACCCCGCGCCAGGATCCGCCCCCCATACAGGGCAAACGCCTGGGGCGCCCGCCGGGTGTATTGGCTGTATTGATCAGGGTCGGTGACATCCACATGAGCAATCCAGTAAGCCTTCATAGTGACCTCTCGGTTTATTTTGTATTATGGTATACCACATTACCAATCCAACAAATACCGAGACTCCAGCATGGCCTTCAACAGCATCGAAGAAATCATCGAAGATTACCGCCTCGGCAAAATGGTCCTGCTGGTCGACGATGAAGACCGGGAAAACGAAGGCGACCTGTTGCTGGCCGCCGACTGCTGCACACCCGAGGCGATCAGCTTCATGGCCCGTGAAGCCCGGGGCCTGATCTGCCTGACCCTGACCGACGAGCACTGCAAGCGCCTGGGCCTGGAGCAGATGGTGCCGAGCAACGGCAGCGTGTTCAGCACCGCCTTCACCGTGTCCATCGAGGCCGCCGTCGGGGTGACCACCGGTATTTCCGCCGCAGATCGCGCCTGCACCGTGGCCGCTGCCGTCGCCGCCCATGCCGGCCCCGCCGATATCGTGCAACCGGGCCATATCTTCCCGTTACGCGCTCGGGAGGGTGGCGTGCTGACCCGCGCCGGCCATACCGAAGCTGGTTGCGACCTGGCACGCCTGGCCGGCCATACGCCGGCCTCGGTGATCGTCGAAGTGATGAATGACGACGGCACCATGGCCCGCCGCCCGGACCTGGAAGTGTTCGCGCGCAAGCACGGAATCAAAATCGGCACCATCGCCGACCTGATCCACTATCGCCTGAGCACCGAGCACACCATCGTGCGCATCGGTGAGCGTGACCTGCCAACGGTGCACGGCACCTTTCGTCTGATCACCTTTGAGGATCGCATCGAAGGCGGTGTCCACATGGCCATGGTCATGGGCGATCTGCGCCGCGAGCAACCGACACTGGTGCGGGTGCATGTGATCGATCCATTGCGCGACCTGGTCGGTGCCGAATACAGCGGGCCGAGCAACTGGACCTTGTGGGCCGCCTTGCAGCGTGTCGCCGCCGAAGGCCACGGCGTGGTGGTGGTGCTGGCCAACCACGAATCCTCCCAGGCGTTGCTCGAACGGGTGCCGCAATTGACCCAGCCGCCCCGGCAGTTCAGCCGTTCGCAGTCACGGATTTATTCGGAAGTGGGTACCGGTGCGCAGATCCTGCAGAACCTGGGAGTCGGCAAATTGCGCCACCTCGGCCCGCCGCTGAAATATGCGGGCTTGACCGGGTATGACCTGGAGGTGGTGGAGAGCATTCCATTCACCGAGTGATTCCGAGTTTCCTCCAATGTAGGGGCTTGCCACAGTCATGCTCGCTTGAGCAACAAAATATTCGCTTTCGGCTGATAGCCGGTACGGCAAAGTGCTTGCACAAAGCTTGGAATACCATAATATGATATTCCATAGACCGGACAGTCAGCACTGACTCGACGGACCTACTGCTCCCGATAGGCGGGCACTCCAAGCCCCGCTCATAAACACAACAATGAGGGCGTGAAAATGGTGTTGAACAAACGTGCGACCGCGGTTCTTTTTGCGGGACTGCTGAGCGTCACCAGCCAGGCACTGCTGGCGGCTGAAAGCGTCAACTTCGTCAGTTGGGGCGGCAGCACCCAGGATGCGCAGAAGCAGGCCTGGGCCGACCCGTTCAGCAAGGCCAGCGGCATCACCGTGGTGCAGGATGGTCCGACCGACTACGGCAAGCTCAAGGCCATGGTCGAGAGCGGCAATGTGCAGTGGGACGTGGTCGACGTCGAAGCCGACTTCGCCCTGCGCGCCGCCGCCGAAGGCTTGCTCGAACCCCTCGATTTCAAAGTCATTGATCGCGACAAGATCGACCCGCGCTTTGTCAGCGACCATGGCGTCGGCTCGTTCTTCTTCTCCTTCGTCCTCGGCTACAACGAAGGCAAGCTCGGCGCCAACAAGCCTCAGGACTGGTCCGCGCTGTTCGACACCAAGACCTTCCCCGGCAAACGCGCCCTCTATAAATGGCCAAGCCCTGGCGTGCTGGAACTGGCGCTGCTGGCCGACGGTGTAGCGGCGGACAAGCTCTACCCGCTGGACCTGGACCGCGCGTTCAAAAAACTCGACACCATCAAGAAAGACATCGTCTGGTGGGGCGGCGGCGCACAGTCGCAGCAGCTGCTGGCCTCCGGTGAAGCGAGCATGGGCCAGTTCTGGAACGGCCGGATTCATGCCCTGCAAGAAGACGGCGCCCCGGTCGGCGTAAGCTGGAAGCAGAACCTGGTCATGGCCGACATCCTGGTCATTCCAAAAGGCTCGAAGAACAAGGACGCGGCGATGAAGTTCCTGGCCAACGCCAGCAGTGCCAAGGGCCAGGCGGACTTCTCCAACCTGACCGCCTACGCCCCGGTCAACGTCGACAGCGTGCAGCGCCTGGACTCGACGCTGGCGCCAAACCTGCCGACCGCTTACGCAAAGGATCAGATCACTCTTGATTTCGCGTACTGGGCCAAGAACGGTCCGGCCATCGCGACACGGTGGAACGAATGGCTGGTCAAATGAAAATGACGGCAACCGCGTCTCGTCCATCCACTGCCACCGGGAGCGCCACTGGCGCTGCCGGTTCGGCCCCCGCCAAGGCAGCTGTGATGACGCAATCCCCTTCCCTGGCGCAGCGCTGGCGTGGCGCGAGCAACCTGGTGCCCGCCCTGCTGTTTCTCGGCCTGTTTTTTCTGGCGCCGTTGATTGGCCTGCTGCTGCGCGGCGTGCTGGAACCGGTGCCGGGCCTGGGTAACTACGAACAGCTGTTCGCCAATTCGGCCTATGCCCGGGTGTTGCTCAACACCTTCTCGGTGGCTGGCCTGGTGACCCTGTTCAGCCTGTTGCTGGGCTTCCCGCTGGCCTGGGCGATCACCCTGGTGCCCCGTGGCTGGGGTCGCTGGATCCTGAACATCGTTCTGCTGTCGATGTGGACCAGTCTGCTCGCCCGCACCTACTCCTGGCTGGTATTGCTGCAAGCCTCCGGGGTGATCAACAAGGCGTTGATGGCCATGGGCATCATCGATCAACCGCTGGAGATGGTGCACAACCTCACCGGCGTGGTGATCGGCATGAGCTACATCATGATCCCGTTCATCGTGCTGCCGTTGCAGGCGACCATGCAGGCCATCGACCCGATGATCCTGCAGGCCGGTTCGATCTGCGGCGCCAGCCCCTGGACCAACTTCTTCCGGGTGTTCCTGCCGCTGTGCCGGCCGGGGCTGTTCTCCGGCGGCCTGATGGTGTTCGTGATGTCCCTGGGTTACTACGTGACCCCGGCACTGCTGGGCGGTGCGCAAAACATGATGCTGCCCGAGTTCATCATTCAGCAGGTGCAGTCGTTCCTCAACTGGGGCCTGGCCAGCGCCGGCGCCGCGTTGCTGATCGTGATCACGCTGGTGTTGTTCTACTTCTACCTGAAGCTCCAGCCGGAATCCCCGGTTGGCGCCAGCAACGCGAGGTAAGCCGTCATGCTCCTGACCCCCAATGCCATGAGCCGGCGCATGCGCTTCGGCCTGTACGCCACCACCGGGCTGATCGGTCTGTTCCTGCTGCTGCCGATCGTGTTCATCGTGCTGCTGTCGTTCGGTTCGTCGCAATGGCTGGTGTTCCCGCCACCGGGCTGGACGCTGAAATGGTACGGCCAGTTTTTCTCCAACGCCGACTGGATGAACGCGGCCATGGCCAGCCTCAAGGTCGCGGTGCTGACCACCTTCTTCGCCGTCGCTTTGGGCCTGCCCACCGCGTTCGCCCTGGTGCGTGGCCGCTTCCCCGGCCGGGAAATGCTCTACGGCCTGTTCACCCTGCCGATGATCGTACCGCTGGTGATCATCGCCGTGGCGGTGTACGCGCTGTTCCTGAAACTGGGTTACACCGGGACCATGTTCGCCTTCGTGGTCAGCCACGTCATAGTTGCCTTGCCGTTCACCATCATCTCGATCATCAACTCACTGAAGCTGTTCGATCAGTCGATTGAAGACGCGGCGGTGATCTGCGGCGCCTCGCGCCTGCAAGCGGTGTTCAAGGTGACCTTCCCGGCGATCCGTCCGGGCATGGTGGCCGGCGCCCTCTTCGCCTTCCTCGTCTCGTGGGACGAAGTGGTGCTGAGCGTGATGATGGCCAGCCCGACCCTGCAAACCCTTCCCGTAAAAATGTGGACCACCCTGCGCCAGGACCTGACGCCCGTGATCGCCGTCGCCTCGACGCTGCTGATCGGCCTCTCGGTATTGGTCATGGTGATCGCCGCCGCTCTGCGCCGGCGCAACGAAATCAGCGCTTGAGCGCCAGGAGTACGACATGAGTGCAGTGATCAAAGATTCCGCGCAGCAAAATGACAAGCCCCTGGTCAGCCTGCGTAACCTGAACAAGCACTACGGCGACTTTGCCGCCGTGGACAACATCTCGCTGGACATCAAGGACGGTGAATTCCTCACCTTCCTCGGCTCCAGCGGCTCGGGTAAAAGCACCACGCTGTCGATGCTGGCCGGCTTCGAAACCCCGAGCAGCGGCGAGATCCTGGTCAATGGCCAGTCGCTGGTGAACGTGCCGCCGCACAAACGCGATATCGGCATGGTGTTCCAGCGCTATTCGCTGTTCCCGCACCTGTCGGTACGCGACAACATCGCCTTCCCGCTGGCCATCCGCAAACTGGCTACCGCCGAGCGCGAGCGCCGGGTCGATGCGATGCTCAAGCTGGTGCAACTTGAGCAATTTGCCCATCGCCGCCCTTCACAACTGTCCGGTGGCCAGCAGCAACGGGTCGCCATTGCCCGGGCGCTGGTCTACGAACCACGCATCCTGCTGATGGACGAACCCCTCGGCGCACTGGACAAGAAACTGCGCGAAGACTTGCAGGATGAACTGCGTCAGCTGCATCGACGCCTGGGCATCACCATCGTCTACGTGACCCACGATCAGGAAGAAGCCATGCGCCTGTCCCAGCGCATCGCGATTTTCAGCCACGGCAAGATCGTCGGTTTGGGCAGCGGCTACGACCTGTACCAGAATCCACCGAACGCCTTTGTCGCCTCGTTCCTCGGCAACTCGAACTTCCTCAAGCTCAAGGCCCAGGGCAATGCGGTGGCGACCTTCGAAGGGCAGCCGCTGTCGATTCGCCTGACCGCCGGCCTGCAAACCGATCAGGACGTGCTGCTGATGGTGCGCCCGGAAAAAGCCCTGGCCCTGAGCAATGAACAAGCCCTTGCCGAACCCCTGGCCGCCGGCTGGAACGAAGTCTCGGCCAAGGTCGTGGAAGTGTTGTTTCTCGGCGAAAGCCAGACCTGCAGCGTGGTCACTGCTGGCGGTACCTCGATGACGGTCAAGGCGCTGTCCGCCGCCGGAATGCCGCTCAAGGCAGGCGACCCGGTGCGGGTGCGCTGGGCCACCGCCGATGCCTGCGTCTACACCGAATGGGCCGAAAGCGACCTGAACAAGGCTGCCGGCGCTCACTGATCCATTGGCCTGCGCGCGCGGGCCACTATAATGAGTCACCCTCGGGCCACCACAACGTCGGGTTGTGGTGGCCTTTTTTCTGTCGCCTGTAAGATAAATTGGACAACGGATTCCTAAAATCCCGGTTTAATGCTAAATAGTGCTCAGTATTTTTAACACCCGACCCTGTCGTGCCACACAGTGCAACGAGAATAACGATATGAAAGTCCATTTCGAGAAAAGTGAAGTGTTTGGGACCCTCCACCTGCAAGCGGCGGTGGCAGCATGATCGAAGTTACCGAAGTTTCCATCGCCGAGCTGCGCGCCGCGCTCGAATCCGGCCAGACCACCTCCGTTGAACTGGTACAGGCTTATCTCGCGCGAATCGACGCCTATGACGGCCCCGAAACGCCTACCGCGCTGAACGCGGTCGTGGTGCGCAACCCGGAGGCGCTGGCCGAAGCGCAGGCGTCCGACGACCGTCGTGCCAAGGGCCAGACGCTGGGAGCGCTGGACGGTATCCCCTACACCGCCAAGGACAGCTATCTGGTCAAGGGCCTCACCGCCGCTTCCGGCAGCCCGGCCTTCAAGGACCTGGTCGCCTATCGCGATGCGTTCACCATCGAACGCCTGCGTGCTGCCGGGGCGATCTGCCTGGGCAAGACCAACATGCCGCCGATGGCCAACGGCGGGATGCAGCGCGGCGTCTACGGCCGCGCCGAGAGCCCGTACAACGCTGACTACCTCACCGCCCCTTTCGCCTCCGGCTCGTCGAACGGCGCGGGTACTGCCACTGCCGCCAGTTTCGCGGCCTTCGGTGTGGCGGAAGAAACCTGGTCGAGCGGGCGCGGCCCGGCCTCGAACAATGGCTTGTGCGCCTACACCCCTTCGCGCGGGGTGATCTCGGTACGCGGCAACTGGCCGTTGACCCCGACCATGGACGTGGTCGTGCCGTTTGCCCGGACCATGGCCGACCTGCTCGAAGTGCTCGATGTGGTGGTGGCCGACGACCCGGACACCCGTGGCGACCTGTGGCGCCTGCAACCCTGGGTGCCGATCCCGAAATCCTCTTCGGTCCGCCCTGAGTCCTACGTGGCGCTGGCCGCCAACAGTGATGCGCTCAAAGGCAAGAAGTTCGGCATTCCACGCATGTACATCAACGCCGACCCTGAAGCCGGTACGTCCGAAGCACCGGGCATTGGTGGCCCGACCGGCCAGCGCATCAATACCCGTCCTTCGGTGATCGGGCTCTGGGAACAGGCGCGCAAGGCCCTCGAAGCCGCAGGCGCCGAAGTGCTCGAAGTGGACTTTCCGCTGGTTTCCAATTGCGAAGGCGATCGTCCTGGTGCGCCGACCGTGTTCAATCGTGGCATCGTCTCCAAAGAATTTCTGCACCATGAATTGTGGGACCTGACCGCCTGGGCCTTCGATGATTTCCTGCAAGCCAACGGCGATCCCAAACTGAATCGCCTCGTCGATGTCGACGGCCCGCAGATCTTCCCTCACGACCCGGGCACCCTGCCCAACCGCGAGGGCGACCTGGCCGCAGGCATGGACGAATACGTGCGAATGGCCGAGCGCGGCATCACCCCGTGGGACCAGATCAGCACGGTGCCGGACGGCCTGCGCGGGCTGGAAAAAACCCGCAAGATCGATCTGGAAGACTGGATGGATCGCCTGGGGCTCGACGCGGTGCTGTTCCCGACGGTGGCCGATGTGGGTCCGGCGAATGCCGATGTCGATCTGCAATCGGCGGACATCGCCTGGAGCAACGGCGTGTGGGTCGCCAATGGCAACCTCGCCATCCGTCACCTGGGCGTGCCAACGGTCACCGTGCCGATGGGCGTGATGCCGGACATCGGCATGCCGGTCGGCCTGACCTTTGCCGGTCGTGCCTATGACGACTCGTCGCTGCTGCACCTGGCATCGGCGTTCGAGTCGACCGGCAGCAAACGCATGATCCCGCCGCGTACTCCGCCATTGGTTGCGGGCAAGCAGTAAATCGTAAAACCGTGGCGGCTCACTCGAGCCGCCATTGCTTGCCGATCAAGGATCAACCTGAGCCATCAGTTCCGGAATCGATTCCGACCGCTTGGCATAACGCTGCGCCAGCACCGCACAGACCATCAGTTGAATCTGGTGGAACAGCATCAGCGGCAAGATCAGCAAGCCAATGGTGCTGCCGGCAAACAACACCTGCGCCATCGGCACCCCGGTCGCCAGGCTTTTCTTCGAACCGCAGAACAGAATGGTGATGCGGTCTTCCTGATTAAAACCGAACGCCTTGCCCAGTACGGTCGCGGCCACCAACACCAGCGTCAGAACGATGCAGCAAACCAGCACCAGCCCGACCAGATCCAGCAATGGAATCTGCTGCCACAGGCCTTCGATTACCGCCTCGCTGAACGCGCCGTAGACCACCAGCAAAATCGACCCCTGGTCGACGAACTTCAACCAACTCTTGTTGCGCGCCACCCAGTTGCCGATCCAGCGCCGAGCGATTTGCCCGGCAATGAACGGCAGCAGCAACTGCACGCTGATCTTGAGAATGGCGTCGAGGGTCGAGGAGCCTTCGCCGTGCACGTTCAGCAGCAGGGCCACCAGCAACGGCGTGAGGAAAATCCCGAACAGGCTCGACGCCGCCGCGCTGCAAATCGCCGCCGGGATGTTGCCCCGAGCCAGGGAGGTAAAGGCAATCGCCGACTGCACCGTGGCAGGCAGCGCGCAGAGGTAGAGCATGCCCATGTACAGGTCATTGCCGATCAGCGGCGACAGCAGCGGCTTGAGCGCCAGGCCGAGCAGCGGGAACAGCACGAAGGTCAGGCTGAACACCAGCAGATGCAGGCGCCAGTGCCCGGCACCGGCGATGATCGATTCGCGGGACAGCTTGGCGCCATGCAGGAAAAACAGCAGCGCGATGGCGATGTTGGTCAGCCAGCCAAAACCGACCGCGACCTGACCGCTGGCGGGCAGCAGGCTGGCGAGCGTCACGACGCCGATCAGGGTCAGGGTGAAGTTGTCGGGTAACAGACGGGGGCGAGTCATGGGGTTGATCATCCGGGGGTTGCCAGTACGTGAAAGCGACTCTAACGTGACTGGGAATTACCGACTAACGCCGATGAGCCAGCTGATGCCGCCTAAAGGACATGACAAGAGTGTTCGACGCAGTATTCCCGGGCTGTCCAGCCTGCCACGACCGCTCTATGGCCGTACCGAATCGCTGCCCAATCGCGCCCTGACCCGGCGCCACAGCCATCCGTGGGTGCAGCTTTCCTATGCGATTGCGGGCGTGCTCGAAATACAGACCGGCGCCGGGCGCTTCGTCGCCCCGCCGGAGCGTGCGGTGTGGATTCCGGCGGGCATGCCGCACCGGGTGTTCAGTTCGCCGCGCACGGAGATGCGCAGCCTGTACATCGATTGCAGTGTCTCGACGTGGGCGCCGCCGGGGTGTCATGTGTTGGGGGTCAGCGACTTGTTGCGTGAGTTGATCCGCGCCTTCAGTCAGATACCGGTGGAATACGATCAGGACGGACCGCACGGTCGGTTGGCCCAGGTGATTCTGGATCAGTTGGCTGAGGCGCCACAGATCGACCTGATGCTACCCCAGCCCCAGGACAGCCGATTGCGGCAAATCGCCCAAAGCCTGGAGTCGCACCCGGAGCAACAGACCACCCTCAGTCACTGGAGCGACCAATTCGGCGTCACCGAGAAAACCCTCAGTCGCCTGTTCCTGCGCGACACCGGCCTGACCTTTCGCGCCTGGCGCCAGCGCTTGCGTTTGCTTGGCGCCCTGACGCCACTGGAGCAGGGCGAGCGCGTGACCGACGTCGCGTTGGCCTGTGGCTACGATTCGACCTCGGCGTTTATCGCGGCCTTCCGTCAGCAGTTCGGCGAGACACCGGGGGAGTTTTTTCGCTGAGCCCCACACAGAACAAACTGTGGGAGCGGGCTTGCTCGCGAATGCGCTGGATCAGTCGACATATGCATTGACTGACACTCTGCCTTCGCGAGCAAGCCCGCTCCCACAGGGTCATGTGGTGTACACAAAATCTGTGCCCCACAGAGATCTCACACAATTTCTCGCTGTTACTGATCGGACTTGATACTGGTCCAGACCCGCGTACGCACCCGCTCAAGCTTTTGCGGCAATGGCTGCACGACGTACAGCGTCTTCAAGGCCTCGCTGGTCGGTGTCAGGTTCGGGTTGCCGGTGATGTCCTTGTTGATCAGCGCCAGCGAGTCCTTATTGGCATTCGGGTAACCGAGGAAGTCGCTGATCGGCGCGATGACTTTCGGGTCCAGCAGGTTGTTGAGGAATTCGTGGGCCTCGGCGACGTTCTTCGCGCTTTTCGGGATGGCGAAGGTGTCGAACCAGATCGGTGCGCCCTCTTTCGGCAGGCGCCAGTCGACGACCACGCCGTTGCCCGCCTCTTTGGCGCGATTGCCGAATTGATAGAAGCTGCCGGAGTAACCGATGGCCACGCAGATATCGCCGTTGGCGATGTCGGTCATGTACTTGGCGGAGTTGAAGTAGGTGACGTAGGGGCGAACCTTGAGCATCAGCGCCTTGGCTTTTTCGTAGTCATCGGGGTTCTGGCTGTTCGGGTCCAGCCCCAGGTAATGCAGGGCCAGCGGCAGGATCTCCGACGGCGAGTCGAGCATGGCGACGCCACAGGCCTTGAGCTTCTCCATGTTCTCGGGCTTGAACACCAGGTCCCAGCTGTCCACCGGTGCATTCTCGCCCAGCGCCGCCTTGACCTTGGCCGGGTTGAAGCCGATCAGCACGGTGCCGTACATGTAGGGCACGCCGTACTGGTTGCCCGGGTCGTTCTTGTCCAGCAGCTTGAGCAAGGCCGGGTCCTGGTGCGACCAGTTCGGTAGCTTGGATTTGTCGAGTTTCTGGAACACGCCCGCCTTGATCTGGGTTTCGATGAACTGGTTCGACGGCACCACCAGGTCGTAACCCGAGTTGCCGGTCAGCAGCTTGGCTTCCAGGGACTCGTTGGTGTCGAAGGTGTCCCAAGTCACCTTGATCCCGGTGTCCCTGGCGAAATCCTTGGGCACCGACGGCAGGATGTAGTCCGCCCAGTTGTACACCCGCAATTCGCGCTGTTCGGCGTGCACCGCGCTGGCCAGCAGCGACAGTGTGCAAACGGTGGCGCCCAGTATGCGTTTCATTGAGTCCATGGATCATTTCCCCAAGTGTGGCGTGAGTTCGATGGTTTTTATGTTCTGTACACGGCAGCGGCCTTGAAAGTAGCCAAGGGCAAGGAAGTGAAGCGTCTGGTTGTGGTTTCAATGCGGGTTGCCGACTCAGCCACCCGCGTCTGATTCTTGCTGACGGCGTGGTCGGTTCACAGCGTGAGGCAGGCCAAAAGGAGACCGAAATGGCCAAAATAGGTGTCCGCATTGATCAGCGGCGCGAAGCACTTCACCGTGGGTTAGTCCAAACAGCCGATGCCCGGGCAGTCTCCTTGCTGCTTATTGCGCATCACACCAATAACAAGATCGCGAGGCTTCGATGCGTGCTCCACTCCTGCTTGCCCTGCCCCTGCTCGGCCTGCTCAGCGCCTGTTCCGAACCCTATGACCCACAACCGCTGGCCGGCACCGGCAATGCCACTGCATTGATCGGCAGCGCCACTGTCCCTCGACCGCTGAGCGGCGCCATACCCGCCAACCCCTTCATGGCCAGCAACGGCAGCAGCTACATGCATGCCGATGGCTACAGCTCCGACTCGCACCCCGGCCCCGGTCCATTGGGCGGCGACATGCAAGTGAGCAGCCGCGACGGCAGTCGCAAGCCCGGCGGCATGTGCCCGATCCATACCTTCGATCAGCAGGGTCGCCTGGTGGTGCTGTGCGCCAACCTGATGCAGTTCGAACTGCAACTGCTCGAACCGCGCACTCTCAAGCTGCTGGCCCGCTACCCGCTGCCGCCGCGTCCGTCGACCTTCCACGCGCTGATTACCCTGGACCCGGACAAGATCATGGCCGACACCTCCGGCGCCTATTTCTATGTCGACGAACAGAATCGCGTGGTCATCGCCGATGCCGAGCAGCACATCCAGCGCGTGGTGCATCGTCAGGATCAATCCGGTGCGTGGTCGTTCGAAGAGGTCGACAACTGGGACCTGAGCGACAAGGTTCCCCACGATTGCGTGCGCCCTACTTCCTGGTTTCCCAAGGGTGAGTGCGATCCCATTACCGGGGTCATGCCTGATCATCAGGGCTTGATCTGGTGGATCACCCGACGCGGGCGCATCGGTACCCTGAACCCGAACACCGGCAAGGTCCAGGGCATCCAACTGGCCAACGAAGAAATCCAGAACGGCATGTCGGTGGCGGCCGATGGCGTCTATCTGGTGTCCGACCACGCCATGTACCGCTTCGCCGCCGATGCCGAGGGCAATCCCGTGCAAGGCTGGCGCGAAGTCTACGACCGTGGCACCGGGCGCAAGGTCGGGGCGATCAATCAGGGCAGCGGCACGACCCCGACCCTGCTCGGCGAGCGCTACGTCACCATCACCGACAACAGCGACGGGCGCATCAACCTGCTGGTCTACCGTCGCGAGCAGGACTACGCCGGCAACCGACTGATCTGCAAGCTGCCGGTGTTCGACAACAACGCCTCGGCCACCGACAACTCGGCCATCGGCTGGGGGCGCTCGATCATCCTCGAGAACAATGCCGGCTACACCAGCGCCTTCGCGCAGAAGGACTGGCAGGCCGTGCATGGCGGCATCAGCCGCATCGACATCCGCACCGATGAGTCGGGCTGCGACCGGGTCTGGGAATCGAAGGAGCGGTCGCCTTCGGTGGTCCCCAAACTCTCGGTGAGCAACGGCCTGTTGTACTTCTACACCTTCGAGCCGCAGCCCGACGGCGAGAACGCCTGGTACCTGATGGCGCTGGATTTCGACAGCGGCCAGACCCGATTCAAGGCGTTGAGCGGGGTCGGCCAGGCGTTCGACAACAACTGGTCGCCGATCACACTGGCACCGGATGGCACGGCCTATGTCGGGACTTTCGGTGGGTTGGTTGCGCTTTGGGACAAGGGTGTGAATGCAGTCAATGAGCCACCGCGCTTCAGCGAGAAACAGACAAACCGGGGTCCTGAATGAGCCGGCCCCCTGTGGCGAGGGAGCTTGCTCCCGCTCGGCTGCGCAGCAGTCGCACATCCTGCCGACGCGGTATATGACCGAATAATGGGGGCCGCTGCGCGACCCAGCGGGAGCAAGCTCCCTCGCCACAATCACCCTCTGTTCTATCTCGTTGCTCACCTACAACAACGACAAGGTGTAGTTGATGATGAACCGGCTCTGATCCACGTTGCGGCCCGCGTCAGTGTTCGATTTGGCATTGCGCAAGGAGAACCCCACCCCCTTGAACGTGCCCGACTGCAACACGTAGTCCAGGGTCATGTCGCGCTCCCACTCGGACTGGTCACTGGCGTTTTGCGCCTTGATGTCCATGCCCTTGAGATACACGATCGAGGCTTTCAGGCCCGGCACGCCCAAGGGCGCGAAGTCGTAGGTGTATTGGCCGAAATTGGTCTGCTCGCCGGCCCGGGCAAAGTTCTGGATCATCTTGTCGGTGGGCAGGTAGACACTGCCGCCGCCCGCCCCCTTGTCCACCAGGCTGCCCTGGTTGGGCTGGACGAAGTTGCTGCCGCCACCCACCTGTTGATGCCCCACCGACACCGCGTGCCCGCCATGGGTGTAGGTGACCATCGCAGACCAGGTGCTGTTGTCGATTTCACCGTCGTTGTCGTCGGTATAGCCCGACACCCGATAGCCTTGCGCGCGGCCGGCGGCAGAGCTGTTGGCACCGCTCGACGTGGTGCGGAAATAGCGCAGGTCGGTGGTCAGTGAGCTCGCGCTGTCGATGGACAGGATGTGCGTCAGCCCGAGGAAGTTCTGGTTGTAGAAGTCTTCCAGTTGCGCGAAGTAATACTGGGTCTTCAGATTCCTGGTGAGGTTGTAGTCGCCGCCGGCGTAGTAGAACTTGTTGCTGTCCTGCGTGCTGCCGGCGACCGACAGGCCTGTGCGGTCCGTCGAGGCACGCCCTACCGCGTGCTCCAGCACACCGCCGGTCAACGTCAGGCCATCGATGTCGTTGGATGTGACCTGCGCGCCGGTAAACGATTGCGGCAACACACGGGCATCGTTCGCCAGCAGGATCGGCAATTTCGGCAGCAAGGTGCCGTAGCGAAATTCCGTCCTGGCCAGGCGCATCTTCGCCGTAGGACCGAAGCTGCTCCAGGCGGCCGCCGCGCCGTCGCCGTCAGAGGGAATCATGCCGCTGCCGACGTGGCGCCCCGCGCCGCTGTCCAGCGTGATGCCGAGCAATGCCTGGGCATCGAGCCCGAACCCCACCGCGCCCTGCGTAAACCCGGACTCATAGCGCAACACGAAACCCTGGGCCGCCTCTTCGGTTTTCGAAGGGGCCGCGCTGCCATCGCGATTGTCGCTGTTGAAGTACAGGGTGCGCATGGACAGGCTGGCCTTGCTGTCTTCCAGGAAACCATGGCTTGCGGTGTCAGCCGCTTGTGCGCACACCGAACTGGTGGCCAGCAAGACTGCGGTGGGGATGGCTCGTTTGAACATAGGGTGCTCCTGGGTGTTTCTTATCGTTATTTGAAGGTTTCACCGCCAGGCAGGACCCGGTTGCCGCCCACGCAACAGCGCTCAACACGGGCGCGAAAACAGGCGCGCTCGATGAGTGGCATGAGCATCGTACGTTCGGGGTGAGGGTTGACTGACTGGCTTGTGAAACTCTTAAAACATTTCGAGAGGCTATTATCAAACGCGATGAAAGTAGTTTTCGTGCAGGGATAAGGCTTGTCGCGCAGGGATATGGACGATCACTGTTTTTGTATATCGGTGCGGCGGATTTTCACCATACTGACATCGTCGGCGGTGCTCGGTGGCTGCTTGCCTGTCCCAACAGGAGCAATGACCCATGAACGATCAAATCGAACTTTACGGCGCGAACACCGGCAACAGCCTGCGGGCAGCGATTGCCCTGGAAGAGTCGGGCATCGCCTACACCGCACGCAGGCTCGACCTGTACGCACAGGAGCATCGTGGGCCGGCCTTCCTGGCACTTAACCCGGCCGGGAAAGTCCCGACCCTGATCGATCACGGGACAGCGCCGCCGCTGGTCATCAACCAGTCCAACGCCATCATCCAGTACGCGGACTCCATTGCCCCCGGAAGGCTCGCACCGGCGCAGCCGGGACCTGCGCGCACCCGGGTGATCGACCGCTATTTCTTTTTCGTGACCGATGTCATCGCCCCCAGCCATGCGGCGTTTTTCCTGCACCAGGCGGGGCAGGACAAGGCCGCGGCGGTCATTGATCTGCGGGTGATCGAGCAACTGACTTACGCGGAATGTTTTCTGGCTGCCGGATTCATGGCCGGAGAGCAGTTCTCCATGGCTGACATTTCGGCGTTCACCATCGTCACAGCGTTCCGTGATCGACTGGAATGGAAAGAGCTTCCGCAACTTTCGCGCTGGTTCGACTCGGTCGAAGCCAGGCCGGCGGTACAACGCGGCCTGAATGCGTTCAATCATTGCTGAGCGATTGACGAAAACAAAAATGCCCGACAAAGCGCCGGGCATTTTCAGACGAACACGAAAGGATTTGCCTCAGTCGGTGTAGCCGAGTTCGACCGAGCGGCTTTGCTGCGACTGGTTTCGTGTTGCGAGGCAGTAATACAACGGGCACGTCACCGCCAGCCCCACCAGCCACGACAGGTCCGCGCCCTCCACCAGATTGGCGTACGGCCCGACGTACAACGATGTGTTGGCAAACGGCAGTTGCACGATGATGCCGATGAAGTAGGCAATGATCGCGTGCAGGTTGAAGCGCCCGTAGATACCGCCGTCAGCCCGGAAGATCGAGGCGATGTCATAGCGACGACGCTTGATCAGGTAGAAGTCGATCAGGTTGATCGAGGCCCACGGCACCAGCACCAGCAACAGCGCCAGGATCAGGCCGATGAATTGCGCAATGAAATTCGCCGAGGCCCCCAGCGCCACCACGCAGCAGCCCGCCAGCACGATACTCGACAACACCACGCGCACCTTGATGCTGGGCGTCCACTGGCTGGCGAAGGTCTGGATCGAGGTGATGATAGACAGCACCGCGCCATACAGATTCAAGGCGTTGTGGCTGATGATGTTGAGCAGAAACAACACCATCAGGATCGGTCCCAGCCAACCGGTGGACTGCTTGACCGCCGCCATCGCCTCGGTGCCTTCCGGGGTTGCCAGTACCGCCACGGCGCCGAAGGTGAACGACAGGATCGTGCCCAGGGTCGCCCCCAGGTAAGTGGCGAAGAACGGCCGGGTGATGCCGATATCCGCCGGCAGGTAACGCGAATAGTCCGACACGTACGGCGAGAAGCTGATCTGCCAGATGATGCCCAGCGATACCGTGGCCAGCCAGCCGGACAGGTTGAACCCGCCGCGGGTGAAGAAGTCCGCCGGCAGATCATGGGCGAAGATATAGAGGAAACCCGCGAGCAAGGCACTGCCCATCACCCAGGTGCCGATACGGTTGAGGGTATGGATGAAGCGATAGCCAATCACTCCGATGGCTGTGGCGCTGAGGGCGCCGATGAGGATGCTGGCCGGCACTGGAATCGACGGCGCAATGCCGACAATCGATTTGCCCGCCAGCACGATGTTGGAAATGAAGAAACCGATGTAGATCAACGCCGCGAAGAACACGATCAGCAACGCGCCATAACGGCCGAACTGGCCACGGCTCTGCACCATCTGCGGGATGCCCATGCACGGCCCCTGGGCCGACGCCAGCGCAATCACCACGCCGCCGACCATGTGCCCGAGGGCAATTGCCAGCAACCCCCAGAACAGGTTGAGGTGGAACACCTGGACCACCATGGCGCCGGTGACGATGGGCAGTGGCGCGATGTTGGTGCTGAACCACAGGGTGAAGAGATCGCGGGCCTTCCCGTGGCGCTCTGCGAGTGGAACGTAGTCGACCGTGTGGTTCTCGATCAACGGGTCTTGCCGGGACATCTGGGACATGTGCATGAACTCGAGTTTGTCTGTTCTTATCTTTGTATGAAGCCAAACCGGGGGGACTCTCTGGCCGCCCCTCAGATGCGAACCATATTATGGTATTCCAAACTTTACACAAGACTGATCCGGTCTTTGAACAAGCATCTGAGCCGGCATCCTGCCCGAAGCGCGCCAGCACTGACTAGCTGAAAGCCCTGTAATCATTGGGTTTAAGACGAAAACCTTACGTTTATCGGTTCACCCAAAAAGATCTTGCAATCGACGTATTACGGTATACCATCAGACCTACAAACACATAAAAACGCACCACAGCACCCGAGGACCGTCCAATGATCGATGCCGCCATCTATAAACAAGTCATGGGGTCGTTCCCGTCCGGAGTGACCGTGATCACCACCCTGGATGACGACGGGCAAATCGTCGGCCTGACCGCCAGCGCGTTCAGCTCGCTGTCGATGGACCCGGCCCTGGTGCTGTTCTGCCCCAACTACAGTTCCGATTCCTACCCGGTCCTGATCAAGAACAAGCGTTTCGCCATCCACGTGCTGTCCGGCGGCCAGCAAAACGAAGCCTATGCCTTCGCGCGCAAGGGCAAGGACAAGGCCCAGGGGATCGAGTGGACGTTGAGCGAACTGGGCAACCCGATTCTGGCCAACGCCGCGGCGGTCATCGAATGTGAGCTGTGGCGCGAATATGAAGGGGGTGACCACGCCATCATGGTCGGTGCGGTGAAGAACCTGATCGTGCCCAACCAGAATGCCGGCCCGCTGGTGTATTGCCACGGCAAGATGGGCGCTTTGCCCGTTCTGGCCTGACCATTGAAAAGATCGCAGCCTTCGGCAGCTCCTACAGGGGCAAACGCATATCGCCCGTAGGAGCTGCCGAAGGCTGCGATCTTTTGCTCTTCAATTCGTATTATGGTATACCAATAATCAACAGGCCCGCGGTCGACCGGCCGACAACAATAGATCCGAGGTAAGCGTCATGAAGTTTTCCCTGTTCGTACACATGGAACGTTGGGACGAAAGCGTCAGCCACCGCCAGTTGTTCGAAGACCTGACCGAACTGACGCTGATGGCCGAGGCCGGTGGTTTCAGCACCGTGTGGATCGGCGAACACCACTCCATGGAGTACACCATCTCGCCAAGCCCGATGCCGCTGCTGGCTTATCTGGCGGGCAAGACCACCACCATCCACCTGGGTGCCGGCACCATCATCGCGCCGTTCTGGCATCCGCTGCGGGTGGCCGGTGAATGCGCGCTGCTCGACGTGATCAGCAACGGGCGCATGGAAGTGGGATTGGCCCGTGGCGCCTACCAGATCGAGTTCGACCGCATGGCCGGCGGCATGCCGGCGTCCTCCGGCGGCCAGGCATTGCGGGAAATGGTTCCTGTGGTGCGGGCACTGTGGAACGGCGACTATGCCCATGACGGCGACATCTGGAAATTCCCGACCTCCACCAGCGTGCCCAAGCCGATCCAGCAGCCGAACCCGCCGATGTGGATCGCCGCCCGCGACCCGGATTCGCACAACTTCGCCGTGGCCAACGGCTGCAACGTCATGGTCACGCCGCTGATGAAAGGCGACGAGGAAGTCCTCGACCTGAAGAACAAGTTCCAGGCCGCGCTCGATAACAACCCTGGCGTGCCGCGCCCGCAACTGATGGTGCTGCGTCACACCCACGTGCACACCGCCGACGATCCACAGGGCTGGGAAGTCGGGGCCAAGGCGATCTCGAAGTTCTACCGCACCTTCGATGCCTGGTTCGGCAACAAGACCACCCCGGTCAACGGCTTCCTCGCGCCGAGCCCGGAAGAGAAATTCGCCGGTCGCCCGGAGTTCGAGCTGGAAAGCCTGCACAAGACCGCCATGATCGGCACCCCGGAAGAAATCATTCCGCGCATCAAGTACTACCAGGAACTGGGCGTCGACGAATTCAGCTTCTGGTGCGATAACAGCCTGCCCCACGCGGAAAAGAAAAAATCCCTGGAGCTGTTCATCAAGCACGTGGTGCCAGCGTTCCGGTAGGAGCGAGTTCCCACAAGGGTCGATTCCAATGATGACTGGTCGCCTCCCATCACTCGCCCTTCCCTCCGGCGCCGCGCGGGCTTACCTGCGCGGTGAATGGACCGCTTCGCACCTGCATTTCAAGCGCCTGCGCGCCAGCGTTTCGGCCAAGCAGAACGGTTTCTGGCAAATAGTTCACTGAGCCCACCCGAACAGCCAATCACGCACCCCGCGTCTCGCCATTGCATGGCGCGTACGGTGCATCGTGTTTCGCCTTGATCAGGTTTGCCCAATGAACAATAACAACGCACTGTTGATCATCGACATGCAGCAGGAGGACGGCTTCGTCCTGGAAAACCTCGACAGGGTGGTCGCCCATACCGCCGCCCTGCTCGATACCGCCCGCCATCAGCGGACACCTGTCATCTATACCCGCCACATCAATCAGGCCGATGGCAGTGACCTGCCCCACGGCGAACCCCTGGCCGCCGACGGAGGCCCCGGCAGTTACCGCGCCGGCACCCGGCAAGTGGAAATCATCGAGTCGCTGACGCCGCAGCCCGGTGAGCTGATCATCGACAAGGGCCGGTACAGTGCCTTTCATCGCACCGACCTCGATGCCCGACTCAAGGCAATGGAGGTCAACACACTGATCGTCTGCGGCGTGCTGACCGACGTCTGCGTGCTCACCAGTGTGTTCGATGCCTTCGCCCTGGGTTATCGCGTGCGCCTGGTCAGCGATGCCTGCACCACGACCACCGAGGCCGGGCATTACTCGGCCCTGCTGATCCTGGCCAACTGGGTCTACGCACTGGAAATCCTCACCACCACCGAGTGCCAGCGCGCCCTCGAACGCCGCGATTACATCAGCCTGATCCCCGAGCAGCCGGACTTGTTTGCCCACCAGCCCCATGAGCTGCAAAGCACCATCGCCCGTCTGCAATCCCGTCTCGTCCGGACTCAGGAGTGATCGCCATGCAAGTCGAAAAAAGAAGCATCGATTTCATCCCCGAGACCGAACGCCACGGCAAGCCGGGTTCGCTGTTCTATATCTGGTTCGGCGCCAACATGAACATCACCACCATCGCCTCCGGCGTGTTGCCCGTGGTGATGGGGCTCAACCTGTTCTGGAGCGCGCTGGCGATCATCATCGGCTCGTTGCTCGGGGCGATTTTCATGGCCTCCCACTCGGCCCAGGGACCGAAGCTGGGCATTCCGCAAATGATCCAGAGCCGGGCGCAATTCGGCGTGTTGGGGGCGGTGTTGCCGCTGCTGTTCGTGATGCTGATCTACCTGGGTTTCTTCGTCAGCAACACCTTGCTCGCGGCCCAGGCGCTGGAGTCCGTCAGCCCGCTGCCGATGTCCGGCAATATCTACCTGATCGGCGCGTTGTGCTTCATCGTCGCGCTCTATGGCTATCGGTTGATTCACCGCTTGCAGAAGCTGCTGTCGATTCTGTCGCTGGTGGTGTTCGTGGCCGCCACGGTGCTCGCCTTGCAGTTGCCGATCCCGGCCGAACAGTGGCTGCCAACAGGCTTCTCGCTATCGAAGTTCCTGGTGGCAGTGAGCATTGCCGTGACCTGGCAACTGTCCTACGCGCCCTATGTCGCCGACTATTCACGCTACCTGCCGAGCAACACGCCGACCGCCCAGGTGTTCTGGTACAGCTACGCCGGCACGGTCAGCGGCGGTGCGTGGATGATGATTCTCGGGGCGATCCTGAGCGTCGGCATCGGCGACTTCTCCAGCAACGTCGGCGGGCATGTCGCCGGTCTGTTCGGCCCTGGCGCGGTGCTGCTGTTCGCCTTCATCGTCTACGGCCAGGTGTCGATCAACGTGTTCAACCTGTACGGCGCGTTCATGTCGACCATCACCGTGATCGAACCTTTCGCCCGACTCAAGGTGACCCCACGGGTACGCGGTGTGTTCATGTTGCTGATCAGCCTGGTGGCCACGGCCCTGTGCACCATCAGTCAGGACGACTTCATCACCTTCTTCCTCAACTTCATCTTCTTCATGAGCTACTTCCTGATCCCGTGGACGGCGATCAATCTGGTGGACTACTACTGCCTGCGCAAAGGCCAGTACCGGATTGACGACATCTTCGACCTGAACGGGATCTACGGACGGGTCAACTGGATCGCCTGCGGCAGTTTCCTGCTGGCGATTGCCCTGGAAATTCCGTTCATGAACACCACGCTGTATGTCGGCCCGGTGGCCACGGCGCTGGACGGGGTGGATCTGGCTTGGATCGTCGGGTTGCTGGTGCCGGCGTTGAGTTATTACTGGCTGATGAAAATGACCACGCGCGTCAGCGTGCCAGCGTAGTCATCAGCATTTGACGGCATAAAAGATCGCAGCCTGCGGCAGCGCCTACGAATGCAAGGCGTACATCCCCGTAGGAGCTGGCGAAGCCTGCGATCTTTTGATCTTCTGCTTCCGGCCCCCCCCCAACGGCTGGACGCCATCAAACGCCAGCCGCGAACAGTCCTACAGGTACGCAGCATCAACACTCGGATGCATCCTACGCGAGCGTCGGAAGCGTCCTATATCACCCTTTTTTACCTTCCTGAAAGCTGTCGAGCGCTTGAACGCGGGAGGCAACGAAGCCTCCCCGTCCGCCTCAACAGCCCAGGGAGGCCTGATTTTGTCCAACGCACCGCGCTCCTTCTTCGACCACAGCCGCCACACACTCTGGGTCCGGGAGCTGGAC